>JAQUCE010000154.1:0-7056 GCA_028686345.1 Kiritimatiellia bacterium | reverse complement strand
CAAGCTTCACGCAAGTTGAAACTGTAGGGTTGGCTCTCAGAGCCAATCAAAGATTATGAAATCCTAAGGCGTGGCTTTGGCGAACAAACACCTGGCACCCACAAATTGCTTCATAGAAGCAACCCTACACCCCAGGGCGCACCTTTCACGAGCCCTTTAAGCTTTGTCGCAAACTTTGTCGATCCCTCTCACGTCTGTCTGCCCTGATGCTGTAGACAAGTCAACGGTCATAGCCGCTATCGTCAACCGAAGGCGAAGCGGTATGTAGTTCGCGCTTTCCTGTCACGGCGTAAAAGCGATGCCTGAAGCCGGAAGCGTGTCTTCCGAACAGGCACAGCCATACTGAGAGTTGCTGCGCTTGCTCCCGCTTAAACCATGGAAAAGATCATTTATGGTTATTCTAGTGCCAATCGCGGTGTTGGTTGTTCTGGGAGTGCCGATGTCCTCGTCGGCCTTGTTCTCAGCGATGCCGACGGGGATGTCGGTGCTCCCAGGGACGTACGCGTTATTTGGCATATCCATATCTTACTTAACTCCGGATTAAAGAAGAGTTGCTGCAAGCAAGAAACATGTTGTCGGTGGACCAATCTTAATAAGTCCGACAACCTGCTAACATGGCTAAGGTCTCGCCTTTTTGATTGTCACGTGCCAGTGACCGTCGCCCTTTGTGCACATATCGACGATCTGCTGTCCTTCGTTCTGGAAACTGGCTGGTACGTTTTGCACGGTGTCGCCATCAGCCAACCCGAGTGTCCCTACGCCGGCGGCGGTCAGGTAGAGCGCCGCTGGCGACCCCAAGCCTCCCACGCAAACAATCAGTACGCGTGCGGCCAGCAGCTTTATCTGCCCCCGCCCACCGACATCGGGAAGAATAATGTGCCGCGAATAGCGTTCGATCTGTTGTTCCGTCAGGTTCACGGAATGCGTTTTCTTTCGTGCGTTTCGATCAATTCATGCCGCATGCCAAGCAAGCTGGCTAAGGCAATGGCCTGGCCGCGTTCATGGTCGGGGTATGTGGGTGAGCAGGCCGTGACCGCCAATGCGCGTGCGCCCAAAGCATCGTGCGCCGCCGCTGCCAACAAAGTGCTGCCCACGCCGCCTGAGTAGGCGACCACTACGCCGCCCATTTCCGCTATCAAAGCCTTAAGTTGTTCGTAACTGACATGCATTCGTATCTCCAGATCTTTCATTCGCGCTTTGCTTTCTGTTTTTGACAAATGTGAAAAGGTATCTCTCGATCCGCTCTCGCCAAAATGCCATAGTGATAGGGTGGTAAATCAATGAGTGCCTTCTCAATTGCAAGCCCCGCCTCTTCGATCCACTGACGGCACTTCTCCGGGAGTGGCCGCATCTCCATGGGCGGACCTCGCGGTGTCCTGGGATCGCAATTCCAATGAATAACCGCAAGGTGACCCCCAGGCGCAAGGATCCGGTTTGCCTCGCGCAACAACCGCATCGGGTCTTCAGCATGCAGAATGTTGAACAGCATTACATAATCCACGGATGCCTTCTTTAAGCCTGTTCCATGCACCATGAAATCACGTATGCACAAACTCACGTTGCGGACATCTTCCTGTTTAGCAAAGCGCTTACTGATTTCGATCATGGCCGGATCAATGCCAAAACAGTGGAGTGTGCCTCGGATCCGTTTTGCAGCTGGTATGGCAAAGGTTCCGTAGCCGCATCCAAACTCCACGGCATCTCGCACGTCGCCGGTCAATTCCATCGCGTTCAGAATGGTTTCCGGGTCGAAAAATGTATGCCATAATGCGGCTTCCGGCATGCCGCTTTCGCGTATTTTCATGGCTTGTTCCTCTGCGCCTGCGCGATGAGCGAAATCAAACGCACAAAAGCTGTATTACCGTCCGACTCGCCCTTCTCAAAATCGTTCTCGTTAACCCCCATCTGATTGGTTACGTGGGCGAAACAAATGATTGTATACGATTTAGCCTCTGCCAGCGCGTAGAGCGCCGCCGCCTCCATTTCGACTGCCAGCAGGTTTTCGGAACGCGCAAACGCAATTGCCTCAGCTGTTTCGCGGAACGGCGCATCGGTCGTCCAGACTCCGCCTTGCACAATATTAGCTGAGGCGCGCAATGCGGCCCGGCCAAGTGACAGCGCCTCCGCCCTTATGCGCGCATAGGGTGCGCGCGGCAAGTAGTGGTAACTGGTGCCTTCATCACGTAAGGCGCGATCAACCAGCACGAAGTACGGCGGTTGGCCGGACGGGAGTATTTGCCCGGCAGATGTCACGCTGATCAATAAACGGCAACCGGACGCGAACAGTTCCTCGGCGACGAGCACTGCGAACGCGGCGCCAACAGCGCAGCCGAGCACCCCGACGGTTGTTCCATTCAAATCAAGGTCGTAAAGATCCGTGTGATAGCAGGCCCAATAGGGGTTGCGCCGCGCACCTGCTTGCATGAGGTGTCGGGCTAGGTCGCCATCCGGGTCAAGCACACAAATATCCGGCACGTCGCCCGCTGGAAGTGACTTTTGTCTCCTCGCCTCGCGCAAAAGGCTGGCCGGTTCAAAGACCGATGGACGATCATGGTGTTTATTGTCGAGAATGGGCGGTATTATATGATTCTCCATTGCTCCAGTATCTTTATAATGTCTGCGCAACAGACAGGATTGTTATCTCCAGTGTTGCCCTTGCCCACGGAAAGCGCGCCTTCATTAAGCTAAACCGTTCGCCAGTTTTCACAAAAGATGCCGTGCCTTTGATCAAAAATCCGGCACCAGCTCCGTGAACTCCCTCGACCTCCCGGCTCCCAAGGGTTAATAGGACGCTGTTATTTATCGCCAAATTAGACTCTGTGCATACCATGCCGCCAACCGGGATCAGCAGACGTTCATCTTCCGTGACATGTATGTAGCTGTTCCATGTGTTGACCAGATGCGGACCATGGTCACCCTGGGTCACCACCGCAACAACACCTTCACATTTGAGAATTTGTATCATTTTATCTGGGATCATATGTTACCTCAACTCTACTTCCACTGGCGCAGTTCAATAATAAGCCCATCAGGGTCTCTGATCTCGCCACGGAGCGAATCACCCAAGTCGATCGGCTCACTGGCGATGGCCACCCCTTTACCCTGCAGGTAACCAACTGCTTCGATCATATTGTTCACCTCAAGGGCAATACCGCGGTATCCAACCTCCCAGGGGTGATTGGATTTTGGAGCGGGATTATCCACGGCGATAATTTCAATGATTGTATCGCCCAGTGCAAGATAAACAATCTCCTTCATGGGTGATATTTTCAGTTCTTTACGACTTTTAATGCTAAAGCCAAGCACATTGACATAGAAGTCAATGGTCTTTTCTGCATTCTCCGGCACAATTTCCACATGGTCTATTCTCTTGAACATCATATTAACTCCTTTTGGTTTTGGATGCAGTCGCGCAGTTTCTCGAGTGTGTTCATTTTCATGTAGCGGCATTCACTGCAGCGGCAGCCGTCAGTGGGCATGCGCATCACGTCGAACGCAGGCACGCAGATAAACTCCTTGCCAGGGCACTTCTTCTGCAAGCGATGGATGATGTCAGGGCTGTGTCCACCAGAGGACGCATGCCATCAGTGTTTGCGGAAGGTTCATGGGTGCGTTTGATTTTGAGCATAGTGGCCTCCTTTCCCGCTACCGTTTACAACGGGTGTTATAACCAATAGAGGCGCGACTATACCACAGCGTGATAGTCGTGTCTACTGAAACTACACTAAACCAGCGGAGCCGGAACCAAACTGAGCCTACGTGATATGCAAATGTTATCTCACTCATTGAAAAGTTGTGTGATATGCACCGCTGGTTTAGTCAACAAACGCTGCGCGTTTGGGGGAAGAAACTGAAGCTCATGGCAGCTCGGCTTTTACGCGGTAGAAACGCGCCGGCGCGGCATCCGTGTCGTTCATCGTGTCCTCGCTGCCCGCGCCGAAGCGCGGGCCTTGTCCTGGAACATTAGCCCATGCTCCGGTCACAAGATTTGTTGTGGCCTGCAGGGTGTAAAAGCGCGCCGTTGAAGCGGGCTTGAACATGACGCTCTTCAGCGGGCCTGTGTTGATTTCCGTCACGCGGAAGATATCATCCGGATCATCCGGATCGGTGTCGGCGATGTTCTCATGTAGCAGGGTGGTGCCTTTGCCGGCCACGGTGCGTGCGTCGACATCGCTCCAATCCTCGCCCGGGCCTGGTGAAATGCCGTGTGCCGCATACCAATCAAGATCAGCACCGCCCGTGCTGCGGAAGCTGGCAATGACCGCCAGATCCGAGCGCACGTTCGTATCTGTCCGTGGGCTGTGTGTTTTGCCATCGCTCCACATATGGAAGAGCGCGCCGGGATCGGGCTGCACAACAACCGCCGTGCTGTTCGAACCGTATTCCACAGTCTGCGCCGCGTCCCCCACCAGCGCCCCGCCCGCGCCGGTGCCGTAGTTTACAGCAAAGGTGCGGACACGGAACCGCGCTGTCAGATGACGGTCAGAAGTAGCAGCAAAGGTGTAAACCGCATTTGTTGAAGTCTCATGCTCTCCCTCAAACCAGCCATCAAAGGTATGGCTGACAAAAGCAGTGGCTTTCAAAATAACACTTTGACCCAGAGTATAACCTCCGCTGCCCGTCATGGTGCCGCCTGCCGGCGGGTCGGCTGCGATGCTGATGATGACCGTATCGGCAGCAACCTGGTTGACGCGGAAGCGCAAGGCGCGCTCACCGTCGGTGACAATGACATGCCCAAGCCGCGACAGGTGCCCGGTGTTCGCCGCGACACTGTAGGTCACCGTGCCATCGCCGGTTCCGCCACTGCCCGACGCGATTGCGATCCAGTCAACATCGTTCGTGGCCGTCCAAGCCGCGTTGGCTGTCACGCTGACGGCAAGTGCCGCCGCGCCGCTGGCCGAGTGCTCGCGCCTTCGGTGATCGTGATCCATGCATCATCGGACGCGGCCGTCCAGGCGACATTGGCCGTGACTGTAAAGAGATGCCCGGTCGAGATGCTGTTGCGATGATATTGGTCGGATGGCGAGAGGGCGATCTCAGGTGCGATCTCACGAAGGAATGGATAGCTGACATACTCCTCGATGTCCCAAATCGTCATGAAATCCCAAGTTGCGAAGGTTGCCGCTTCTTTCATCTGCCCCGTTGTCTTACCCACGCCGCCCGCACTCGAAGCCTGCCCCGAGGTTTCGGCGTCCCAGTAGCAGTCGGTGATAGTGGCACTGGTGCCCACGCTGCCCAGGAAGCCGCCGACGTTGCTGCCGCCGGAGACCGCTCCGCTGCTGTAACTGCGGTAGACGCTGCTGTAGTGCATATACCCGACCAGACCGCCGACATTACTGGTACCGGACACCGACGCACGGCTGTAACTGTCGCCGTTTTCGGTACGGCTCAAATGGCTGCCGTCATGGTTTCCGACCAGACCGCCGACATTGATCGCCCCCTGTACCGAACCGGATAGAGCCGCATGGCGAATGATTGCCTTGTTCGAGGTGTTTCCGACAATTCCGCCGGTGTAATCTACGCCCAGGACCGAGACCGATGCTGACACACGGGTAAGCCATCCTTGATTCATGAACCCCAGCACGCCACCGGTATAAATGCCCACTCCTGCGACTTTTCCGATGATCGAAATATTATCCATTGTGCTGTATTCCGCCCGCCCGGCCACTCCGCCCGTACTGTTGCCGCCCAGCACGCTGACACCGTGCAACCGCAAATTCATGATCGTCGCCTGGTCCAGGTAGCCGAACAGACCCTGGTATTCCGTAGATGGACGGTTAACCGTCAGGTTGCGGATTGTGAAGCCCGCACCGTCGAGCGTGCCGCTGAAACGCGCCGCCGAGGTGCCGATCGGTGTCCAGCCCGTGCCCGCGTCCCAGATCACCGAGGCGGAGAGGTCAATGTCGTTTGCCAGCCGATAGTGCGCCGCGAGGTTCAGCCGCATGGCGTTCAGTTCGTCGGCGGTTGTGATGAGATAGGGCGTTGCCGGGGAACCGTTGCCCGCAAGCTCGTCGAGCGTCACCGCCACCAGCGCGGCGTGCGCTCCCAGGTCGCGAAAGCGCGGATAGTCCACGCCCTCCTCGATGCGCCAGAGCGTGCCAAAGTTGAAGTTGAAATAGGTCGCCCGCTGCCGCATCTGAGCGGTTGTCCGTCCGGTCACGCCCGCGCCGCCCGCACTCGACGCCTTGCCCGAGGTTTCGGTGTCCCAGTAGCAGCCGGCGACCGTGGCACCGGTATCCGCGCTGCCCAGGAAGCCGCCGACCTTGCTGCCGCCGGAGACCGCTCCGCTGCTGTAACTGCGGTGGACGCGGCTGTAGTGCATATACCCGACCAGACCGCCGACATTGCTGGTACCGGACACCGACGCCCGGCTGTAACTGTCGGCGATTTCAGCACGGTCATAAGAGCTGCCACTAGTGTGGTTTCCGATCAGTCCGCCGACATAACTGTTGCCCTGTACCGAACCGGACAGAGCCGCATGGCGAATGATTGCCTTGCCCGAGGTTTTCCCGACAATTCCGCCGGTGTAATCTGCGCCCAGGACCGAGACCGATGCTGACACACGGGCAAGCCCTCCATGGTCCATGTACCCCAGCACGCCACCGGTATAATTGCCCACTCCCGTGACCCCTCCGATGATCGAAATATTATCCAGTGTGCTGTAATCCGCCCGGCCGGCCACTCCGCCCGTACTGCCGCCGCCCCGCACGCTGACACCGTGCAACCGCAAATTCATGATCGTCGCCTGGTTCAGGTAACCGAACAGGCCCTGGTATTCCATCCCAGATCGGTTGATGGTCAAGTTGCGGATTGTGAAGCCCGCACCGTCGAGCGTGCCGCTGTAACGCGCCGCCGAGGTGCCGATCGGTGTCCAGCCCGTGCCCGCGTCCCAGATCACCGAGGCGGAGAGGTCAATGTCGTTTGCCAGACGATAGTGCGCCGCGAGGTTCAGCCGCATGGCGTTCAGTTCGTCGGCGGTTGTGATGAGATAGGGCGTTGCCGGGGAACCGTTGCCCGCAAGCTCGTCGAGCGTCACCGCCACCAGCGCGGCGTGCG
>JAQUCE010000053.1 GCA_028686345.1 Kiritimatiellia bacterium | reverse complement strand
GTAGTGTATATATAGTTGTCCATCAATCCATGCGGCCAGCTCGCCGTTAGCCTCGCCCGGGTTGTTGGCTTTGATCATATGCTCCAGACAGATACACTCGCCGCGTTTTGGGATATAACGCTCCTTTTCATCCGGACCCAGCATATTACCCCAGTAGTTGCCATCCGGATCCTGACGCATCTCCATCCAATAGGTGTAGAGAAAGAGATAGCCCGGCGGAGTAAGTTTTCCCCAATCACACCACGGTTCAAAGCGACTGTTAAACCGTTCGTCGCCTTTAGGCCGAATACCCGCCTGTCCCATCTGATCCCATTTGCCATGGCCACCCACCGCTGCCAAGCTGCCGCCTGTGTGGTTCAGGTTGCCCTGATTATAATTCTCGTCAAACTTTATATAGAGCCTCAGATAGACAGTGTCATAACCCGCCGGACCAAACCAGGCGGTCGCCCCGGCACCCGCAGAGTCACCCCCTTTGGCTGGCGCGGTCACCTGCAGCGCCCCTTGCCCGCTGTGCACATGCGCAGGGTCGGAGACCAATTTTACGTGCCCCTGCTCACGCCCCCTGATCTCAAAGTATTTCTTCAAAGAGGCAGCACTCTCAAAATCATCCTCAAAGAATACCTGCCCTGGTTTCTGCAGCGCGCTCAGCACCGCTGCATTGGCGCGTGTCTCGGCTGTAGCAAGCCGCGGCACACCCTCACTCCGGGCCAACGCGTTACTGGCAGCCGCCACGAAAACCGCTGCCGCCCAACCGACAAACTCTTGTTTATGTTTCATATCAATCACCTTCACTAATTTTCGACTATAGTGTAAACTAAATGCTTTCAAAGGTGAATCAAAGAGTTGAACTTTATTGTTTCCAAGTAAAGGAGTAGAAAATGGGTCTTTTTAATAAATTACGCGGCGAATTTGTTGATATCATTGAATGGCGTGAGCAGGAACCAGGGGTGCTGGTTCATCGCTTTGAGCGCTATCAGCATGAAATTAAGATGGGTGCCCAGCTCACGGTGCGCCCCGGCCAACGGGCGGTCTTTGTCAACGAGGGGCAGGTGGCCGATGTCTTTGAAAACGGCATGCACAGGCTGGAAACCTCAAACCTGCCGATCCTCGCCACCTTAAGGGGGTGGAAGTACGGCTTCAACTCCCCTTTTAAAGCTGAGGTCTACTTCCTCAATATCACTGAGCAGCTTGACCGCAAGTGGGGCACTGGCACGCCGGTGATTATCCGGGACGCTGATTTCGGCATGGTGCGCCTGCGCGCCCGCGGCAACTTCTCCTATAAACTGAGCGCCGACAAAGATATGATCAGCCGTCTGGTCGGTGCGCGCCAGGCCTACACCACCGATGACATTGAAGGCCAACTGCGGGCCAAGACCGTCTCCTCGCTCTCCGACGCGCTGGGCGAGCTGAAAATCCCGGTGCTGGATCTGCAGGCTCAATACGATGAGATCGGCTCGGCCATGAAGGCCAAGCTGAGCGATCTTTTCACAGGACTTGGGCTCGAGCTGCTGGGATTTGTGCTTGAGAACGTGACTGTACCCGAAGAGGTTGAGAAGGCTATGGATCAGCGCGCCTCCATGGGCGCGGTCGGCAACCTGAACCAATTCTCGCAGTACCAGGCCGCCCAGGCACTGCGGGAGGCCGCTGCCAACCCGGGCATGGCCGGCAATATGATGGGCATGATGGTGGGCGGCCAACTGGCCTCCGGCATGGGCGGCGTTCTGAAACAAGATCAGCCCGCACCGCCGCCGCCAATCACAACCAACGTGGTCTGCCCTAAATGCGAGGCCATGGTGGTGCCAGGGGCAAAGTTCTGCGGCGGCTGCGGCGGCTCGATGCTCCCTGAGGGCGGAAAGTGCATCCAGTGCGGCGCCTTGCTGGCAGCTGGCGCGAAGTTCTGCGGCGAGTGCGGCGCGTCACAGAAGGTACAGTGCGTCAAGTGCGGGGTTGAGCTGGCACCTGGGGCGAAGTTCTGCGGCGCGTGCGGCGCACCGCAGGAACAGGGCTGAACACGGCTAGCCCCAAGACAGCTTTGGCGTGAGCTTTGGCGGATAGAACCGTGCAGAGATGAGAGGGATCGACAAAGCTTGCGACAAAGTTTGCGACAACGATAAAAAACAGATGGAAAAACCGAAAACCAAATCGCCCCTGAAAACACTCCTGCTAAGGTTCTACCAGAACCGGTTGCTTTTCCTGGCAGCCGCTCTGGTGATCCTGGTCTGCGACATGGCCTTGGCGCGCGCGGGCGGGGGCGGCGGTTTCTCCGGTGGAGGCGGTGGAGGCGGTGGAGGCGGGGGCAGTGGTGATGGCGGAGGCGGCATCATTATTTATCTGCTCATACGCCTGGTTTTTGAGTACCCCTTGATTGGTATCCCTGTGGTGGCCGCGGTTCTCTACTTCATGTACCTCTCCTCAAAGCAGGGTGCCAGCGCCCATGTTTCCCGCAGCATCCGACGCGGCAATGCCATCACCCGTTCCATGCGTGTCCAGCAGGAGATTGCACGGATCCAAAAACGCGACCCGGCCTTCACCGGCGAGGCGTTTATTGAACGTTGCGGCAAGTTGCTGCCAGCGATCCAATCTGCCTGGAGCGCGCAGGATATGACACCTACCCGACATTTTATCTCGGATGGCGTTTTTGAGCGTTTTTCCCTGCAAATTGAGATCCAGCGCGGCAGCGGTATCCGCAATCAGATGAGCGCTGTGCGCGTGCTGAGCGCCTCTCTGATTGACGCTGAATCGGACTCGCTGTTCGACACTCTGCATCTGGCAATCACAGCCGAGGCGGTTGATCAGACCATCGCCCTTGAGAGTGGCCGCCGCCTGCAGGGCGGCACCGCGGCGGAAAGCTTTACCGAGATCTGGAGCTTCCTGCGTCGGCCTGGCGCCCAAACCCTGGCACGACCAGGCCTGTTGGAGGGCTGGTGCCCTAACTGCGGCACGCAACTGCAAGTCAGCATGTCAACCACCTGCCACGCATGCCTGGCCCTGATCAACTCCGGCGAGTACGACTGGGTCCTGAGCGAAATCACCCAGCAAGAGGTGTGGTCGCCGAGCCAGGCCAAGCACATCCCTGGCTTAGCAGAGATGCGGCAGCGTGACCCGGGCTTTAACAGGCAGGCGATTGAGGACCGCGCCTCCGCCATCTTCTGGCATCACCGGGCAGCTGAATTTTTCGGGCAGGAGAGCTATCTGAGCGCTGTCGCGCTGCCTGAGTTTATTGCCCGTGAAAGCCGCGCCTGGCAGCCGGATGAAAAGGGACGGCGTCGCTTCTATGCTGATGCGGCGGTCGGACAGGTTGATCTAGCGGAGGTGATTCCCGGTGAAGCCGAAGCAGAGCTCGACCGGGTTCGGGTTTTTATTAAGTGGTCAGCGCACCGTGAGCTGGAAAAAATTCCCGCATTGTTACCACCCGCCTGGGAGCGCTCGCGCTTTATCGCGCAGGACTACGCGCTGGTGCGCAAGCGCGGGGTGCAAAGTGTCGGGCGCGCTGCTCTGAACTCCCTGCACTGCCCTGGCTGCGGTGCTCCGCAAGTGGCGAAGTCCAATGGCAGCTGCCGCTACTGCGGTCTGCGGCAGAACGACGGCAGCGTAGCCTGGGTACTGGAGTCGGTCTCCGCCACCCGCGGCTTTGCGCAGGCGCCGATCACACCGCTGCCGGGAGCCGACGCAGCCGGGCTGCCATCGCCCCGCGAGCGGGAGATGTTGATTCAAAGCATGGCAGCCATTATGCTGGCCGACGGGGTGATTGACCCGAAAGAGGAGACGCAGCTACGCAAGATGGCGGCCAAACATCAGATTGACAGCACACGTCTCGCTGCGCTGATTCATGAGGTGCAAAGCGCTGGTCAGATTCATCTTCCGGCTGTGGATGACTGGACGCAACGCAATGATTTCCTGCGGGTGCTGGTTCAAATGTGCCTGGCAGATGGCAATGTCAGCTCAGCTGAACGCGGCACACTGAAATCCATGGTCACGCACTTGGGTTACAGCGACATTGACATCGACACCATGATCGCCAAAGAACGCGCGCAGCTGTACGCCGCCTCACGGGCAACCATTAAGGCTAACAGGAAGAAGTGAAGTAGTGCAAGCATCCTTGCTTGCAGATGAAAAACGGATGGCAATAAAGGATAACATGAAAAAGACATTTAGATTAATTGACCCGAAAATTAAATACCCCCGCATGGTCGATGCTGTTAAGAACGAGATCCGCAAATACATCAGGCGCGAGCGCCGTAAAGAGCTGCCTGACGGGGTGGATTTCTGGGACTTTGACTGCAAATATGGTGACACTGAGAGTGCGGCCAAGCCAGTTCACATCACTGAGATCACCAAACACATTGATACCGCCGCGCAGCGGGAGCTTGAATCCTTTTATGTGGAGGTACTGGCCAAACCAGGCCGACGTACGAAAAAACCGGATTGAGAGCTCTGTCAACGTCAAAGGACAATCAGCCGTAAGTTTACAATTAAGTACCGAAGAGTTTTACAAAGACTATTGTTCGTTTAACTGAGGCACATCCGGAACTCTGGCAGCTCTTGCCAGATAATCTCAGAGTTCAAGTTGATTGAACGCCTGCGATTTAATAATAAATTCTCTCCACTCCGCGCAGGGCGCGGAGTGGAGAAGGGCGCGAGTGCGCGAATGAAAAGGTCGCGCCTTTTGTGCGGGAGCAACGTAGCTCCGATTTCTAATCGGACTGTCCGGTTGGAAACCAAGGTGCGAAGCAAGGAGGTCGTCCGCTATGCTGGCGACAGTCGAATGATCTGGCACGCAGTGTAGTCAGCCGCATAGCGACTGACCTCCTTGCTCCGCACCAAGCAGGTGCGCGCCAGCCGAGCGGATGGCAGGCCGAAGCTGTTGGACGAGCCCCCGCATGATCCCAATCGTCCACCAACATCGTCGCACAGCATCGTCAACCGATGCCGCTCTACGGGCGGCATTTCGCAACAGGCTCATGAAAGGCGCGTCCCGGGGTGTAGGGTTGCTTCTCAGAAGCAATTGCGTATGCCGGGTGGTTGTCCGCCAAAGGCGCGCCGGAGGATTTCATGATCTTTGTTTGGCTCATCCGTCGTCGTCCCGCAACCCGGTTTCGCCCGCAAGCGGGGCTACGCCGTGGCATTGCGGAACTATGCCGGATAAGGGCCGCCAACCCTACACGTTTCCACTGTGATGAAGCTTGCATATCGTACGGCAGGCGAGAAGCAAGGAGGTCGTCCGCTATGCGGGCGACTATTGAAGCAGGGGCGTTACTTTCTGGAATTGAGGTGGTGGAGTGTATAGATCCGTCCAATCGTAAAAACGCAGAGCGTTCTGCACACAATCGGAGTAACTGTAACGATCAGCGCTACGCACAACCGCGCTCCAGGAGAGCGGCGGTGGGCCCAACATCTCAACCCGGCTGAAGATGCCGGGTTCAACAGCATAGGCGTGATAGGCTGCCACGACTGTGCCTTGCCCGGCGCACAGGATGATCGGCGCATTGCCGCAGTGCTTGGAAAGGGTGTCGGCGCAGATCAGAATATCCTCGGCCCGCAGGGCCACCAGCGAACGTCCCAACAGATAGAGCATCACCCCCACCCCTTCGTCAGCATGCTTTGAACCGTAAAAGCGGTGCTTGTGTCCGCCGATCTCGCCTGTGCCAGTGAGATCCGCGACCATAACTGGATGGCCGTCTGCCAGATATTGTTCGACACGACTGAGATGGTTGGAGCTGCCCTCGTTCCCAACAATCAGAATCGGGGGCGCGGCGGGATGCTCGGGTACCAGTGAGATTGCCGGAAGCTTGATGCCTGAAGGTAGATCAAAGCTCTGCCTGATCTCCACCATGCCGGAAGTCCTCTTCTCTCCCACGACTGTATGGCGGTACGGGATCTTTTCCGCCGCGCGAATGCCTGCCAGCTTGCGCACCAGCTGGCTGAGCTGCCGGGACGAGGGCTGCTTGCGTCTCTTTTCGATCTGATCAAGCTCATCCCGCATGATATCGTAAACTGATCGCGCGCCAGGCAGATCGCGCACCTGACCTGTCGCGGTCACCAATGTTTCCGGCAGCGCCAGCCCGCAGTCACCCTTCTCCGCATCAAAACTCGCGCTAATGGCGCGCAGCTGCTTGACATCCAGCGGCAGAGCGGCAACATCATCCTTCAACCAACGCCGCATCCACTGCACCGATCCGGCGCGGGTACCCTCTTGCCAGCCGTGCGGACCCGGCACGTCGATCATGGCCAACCGCTCCTCCCAGCCGAAACGCTTGAACAGCGTGCTGGTGGTGGTAAAGGTTTTTTGGGTGCCGGCAAAGGGGAAGAAATCGCCATGCGTGCAGTTAATGCAAACCGGGGATGGCGCGCGAGCCAGCACAAGCGCGCTGTGATTCAGGCCAAAGGCGAGCTGACCAAAAAAATTCTGCTCAGCGTCCTGCGCTCCGATATGGTCGCAGAGCTCGGTAAAGGTGGTGAGATAACAGGAGGGTGCGCCCGCGCCGATGCGGTCATCAATTGCCATAATATAAGAGGATAGGGTGCCGCCACCGCTGTTGCCCATCACACCCAGCCGCCCGGTGTCGATCTCCGGGCGCGACTGCATGTAGTCAAGCGCCCGCATGCCATCCCAAATACGGAAGCGGGCTGTGTTCCAGCCCAGCAGCATAGCACTGACACCGGTGACATTATGGCCATGCACGTTATTTGGTTGGTTTTTGCCGGGCAACTGCAAACGCTCCCCTTGGTCAATGGGGTCGATGATCAAAGCGGCAAACCCGGCGAGCGCGGCCTGCACTGCGCCCCGTTGATAGCCGGGCAGGCCCTTGCCTTCATTGCTGTGTCCGCAGCAAATCAGGATGCCAGGGTAGGGTGGTTTACAGCTCTCGCGGGCGTCTGGCAGAAAGAGGAGGGCGGTTACAAACAATCCCGGCTGACTTTCAAAGAGCAGCTTTTCGACGCGATAGCCATCGCGTTGCACCACGCCGGTCACGCGGCTCCGCAGCGGTGTCCTTGCCGGGAAGCCGCCGAATGACGTTATCCAGCTTTGGCGCAAGCTCCGCTGATGGTGCCGCAGAGAGCGGGCGCTGGTTATCTCAAGGGCCGCCGCGTCGGCCGCAGTATCAGCCGCGCGTACCATCTCGAAAACTGCGTTGTACGTACTCATCTTCGCGTTTTCCAGCACTGGCTCACGCAGCGCCTCTGCAATCAAAGCGCGTGGCACGGGGGCGGCGATGGTCAAGGAGGCACACAGGCCCGAGACCAACCCAAACAAACTAACGCGACGCATAAGATCAATATTCAAGGCAACCACCTTTCTTTGAAGTTGTTTATCGGACTTTATTGAGGCTTGTTTGGCAACCAGCATCGTCGCCGCCACCGTTAACCGACCTCTGAACTCCGCGCCCGGCGCGGAGCTAGCCGCCTTACGCATAGTTATGCATGCCGCTGAACAGGTGTGAGAGGTTGATCCAGGTCAGGGTCAGCACCACAAAGAGCAGGCCGATCCAGAGAAAGACGGCCAGCAGGCGCGGCTGACGCATCCCGGTTTTCAAGCGCAGGTGAAAGTAACCTGCATAGACCATCCAGGTTGCCAGCGACCACATCTCTTTCGGATCCCACTGCCAGTAATGGCCCCAGCAGATCTTACCCCACAACGAGCCCAGCACCAGGCCGATTGTAATCAGCAGGAAGCCGACCACCACGGTCTGGCGCGAGGCAGCCTCGGCAGAGCGCATCTCAGCTGGCGGACACCCCTTTTTCAACATGGGCAGCGCCATCAAAGCAGCGCGCGCCAGCATGATATAGCCTGCCACATAGCTGGCCACATGCGGAACAAAGAGTGAACTCTGCAGGGCAGGCGGCAGGCGGCGCACCTCCTCGCCGAAAACAAAACCAGCCGGGAAGAGGATGCACAGCCCGAGCACTGCGTCCTTGACGGTTGTGTCGATCCCGTTCTTCCAGCTGCTGAGCCGCGAGAGCGGCCAGAGAAAAGCGGCCATGCACAGAAAAAACTCAAAGAGGTTCTGCATGGGAGGGTGACCGGTGTGAATGCCGCGCCAGAGAACCGCGCTGACGGCGGTCAGAAAACCGGCGGCCCAGAATCCTTTGATCAGCATCCGTTGCCGCAGGGCGCTGGCAACCAGAGTGGCGATAAAAAACACCATTGTGAGGTAGATCAGCCCCCCTTGAAGTGTGGTTTTGATCATCATGATTTCACCTCCGGGAGCGGGGCGGGGGCGGGTGACCTCACCTTGAACAGCCTGACACTAAAGAGCAGGATGCCGACAAACAGAGTGCCGAAACCAAAATACACCAGATGTAAACCGGGATCACGGATAAACTGCAACACGGTGTAGGTGACTGGCTGGCCCTGCCAGTTTTGACTCTGCCCCCAACTCATCTGATAAATATGGTAGCCGCAGACATAGGCAGGCTGGTTGACCACGATATTTTTTGTGTAAGGCTCCTTGCCGGGCTCGGTGATTGTCACCCGGCTGCGATACTCCTTGATCGGCGGCATACGTCCAGCGCTCTGATCCACGCTGCTGCTTGCGTAATAATCGATAATAAACTTATCCAGTTTAACTGAAAAAGGGAGCTTGCCAACATAGTTGGTCAGATAGGCGCCCTCCCAAAGGGCATTCATAACATCGCCGTCCACCATGGCGATCGAGCCCTTGAGCGGCCCCTTGTCGCCCTGGTCAAGATACGGGGCGGTTTGCCCCGTCAGCCATCCAACCACCACGCATGCGCAGCCTAGGTGCATCATGGCGGAGTAATAGCGACGGTTAAAAAGGGTAAACCCGCCACGCAGGATCAGGAGCAGCGCGAGCAGGGCGGAGAGCCCCAGTGCCGGGGGGGTTGCCATAATCTCGCCGGCTTTCTCGGCGCCGACAAACGCCAGCGCAATCGAGGCTGCCGAGAGAATGCAGCAGATATAGACCGCCATCCCCAGACCAGTGGCTTGATGAAAGTAATTTTTCATATATTTTATTGCTGTGCTAGGAGCGATAATTGCCTATCAGACGCGTTTGACGGCATCGAGTTCAAGTTCAACCAGCAAATCATCACGGCAGACATCGGCCACGATATTGATCAGCGGCAAGTTCTCCAATTTATTTCTCTTGAGCCAGGCGTTCCAATCAGCGAGGTACTCCGGTTTTTTGAGATACATCACAGCGCGGGTGGCATCGCTCCAATCCATATCGCGTGATTTCAGGATGCCCTCCACCACATCCAGCGTGAGCTGAATCTGTTTCGGAACATCGTCCGCAAAAGCGGTTGCTCCGCCAGGCTCAATGCTGGCGGTTCCGGAAACGAGCAGCGAGCGGTACTCCGGCGTACCGATCTCGACCGCGCGGGAGAAAGAGCTGCCGTAATCGAGCGCGGCACACTGCAGCGGAGAGTCGACTTCAATCACATAGACCGCATCGTTTTTGGGTTTAATCGCAATCGCGCAGGCCGTGAATGCGGCTCCGTAGAGGTTGGCTGTGCCGATCCCGGTGCTGGCTGGCACCAGACCGTCATAAACGTTGCGTGAGCGGAAAAAATCGTCGCGCGCGCGGTTAAAAGGGTCGTACCAGTCAAGAATGTCATCCATGTAAAGCCACGTTCTGGCAACATCATCAAAGGTCATCTCAGCATCTTTCAGGGCATCCTCGATCCCTTCAAAGACCGCGGTGGTCTGGGCTTCGCGTGAGAGGCTCAAATCCGGGGGCAGAATACCGGTCAACAGACAGTACTCGGCGTGCGCATCCTCGTAGCAGACACCGACTGTGCAGCCGTTGCGTGTGATCAGACGAGCATCGACACCCTCAACTATAAAGCGATCATAGACCGGAGGCAGCTCCCCGTTGCCCCCGCACAACCACATTTGCGGGATCCGGGTTCCTTTAGCGCCCACGCCAGCCTGCTTTAACTGCTCCGGAGATCCCCAACCCGTAAGCGAAAACACCTGACCCCGCGCCACCTCTGGCAGCCCCTTTTCAACATCAAAGACTCCATGCTCGCTGGTGCGTATAGCTCCCCCATTGTTTATTTTCTTAATTTCCATCTCTGCCTTCCTTAAGTTATTAATATGACAGAATGTACTCTGCCAATGCCTGAATCTCATCTGGCTGCAACGTCTGCGTTAATCCATGTGTATCGTTTGGGTTGCACGTGGTCAGCATTTCGGTGATTGTCAGGGCCCGCCCGTCATAAAGATATGGGGCGGTGCGCCAAACCTCCACCAGCGTGGTTGTGTCAAACTCACGTCCCTCCTCGTTTCCGACGCCAAGTTCCAGATCATATTTCTTGAGATTTGTGAATAAAAGCTCACCATCCGGCCCCTTATTTGAGGGCGGATGGCATCCCGCACATCCAGCACTCACAAAAATTTTCGCACCACGCTTGGCCTCTTTCGAAAGGGTTAACTCGCCCTTGCCCAGACCGAGGAATCCCTGGCTGAGAACCAGATAGGGGCTGGGCACGGGCTTGAGGGATTTAACATAGGCATCGATGCACAACGCATCCTCTTCAGGGCGCACCACAAATTGAATATGTGTCAAGCCTTTGCGGTTGCAGCTCTCCATGTCCGGGCGGATGCCGGTCACCATGGTCGGCGGAGTCAGATGGGAATAAAGCATACTCTTGGTTTGCTTAGGGTTGCCGGTACCATCGTTAAGCAGATCCCAGTTGAGCCCGTCTGCCCTGCCATCAGGGTGACAGCTAGCGCAGCTCTGCCACTGTTGGAAGCACATCGAGCCGTCATTCCACAGCATCTCACCGCGCCGAACTCGGTCGCGCGCGAGATCAGGGGCGGAACCGAAGGCCACCTCAACCGGTCTGGGGTGTTCCGCGTCAAACTGAATCTTCGCCAGGGTGTCGGAGTAATACAACGCGACAAACACATTTGATTTGGTTGCAACCACCCCGTGCGGGCCGTTGCCGTTCAAGCGCACTCGGCGACGGATAGAGACCAGGAATGAGAGATCATTGGGCACTGCATCGGAGCCATAGGTGACTTCAGTGACCTTTTCGCCTTTAGCGGCTTTGGCTAGACGTTCGTGCAGTGCCGCTCGGTCAATGATGCTGAGTTCACTAGTTCCGGCATGCGCCACAAAAAGGTATTTGCCGCAGGGCGAGACCGTCACACCCCAGGGGTTGGCTGAGCCGAGATCAACATCATCCAGCAGCACCGTATTAATATACTCACCGCTTTGGCCATCCAGGATGCTCAAACCCGCGGTGTTCATCCAGCCGCGCTCAAGCTGAGTGGTGGGCAGCTGATAACGGCCAAAGGTATGGGTCACATAAATCACGGAGCCATCCGGGGTGGCGCAGATACCGCGCACACCAGTGCTGCCGTTGGGCAGCATCACCTCTTTAATGACGCTATCAGTGGCGGTATCAATAACAGAAACTGAGGCAGCCACAACATCATCGGTGGCGCGTACGGCCGGCAGGTGGTTGGCGACAAAGAGCAATTTGCCATCAGCCCCCAGCGTCAGAGCATGCGGCTCACGCAGAACCTGGATGGAGCCTTCAACCGTCATGGTGGCTGTGTTGACCTTCACGACCGCGTTATTAAAGCGGCAAGCCACATAGAGGCTCTGCTGGTCGTACGATAAAACAGGGGCAATGGGAGTGTGCCCAACCCTCACGGATCCCAACACGCGGCCTGCGGCGGAAACCTTGAAAAGTTCACCAATGAAGTCACCACCGCAAACATAGAGAGTGCCGTCAGAGGCCACCGCAACACCGCTTGGATTGACTGCAAGCTTTATCTCGGAACGCATCTCTCCTGAAACCGCGTCCAAGATCAGAATTTTTTTTGCGGTGGCCGCGGTACAGTAGATATTTTTCCCGTCCCGGGAGAGCGCCATATACTCTGGCGAGAGATACTCGGCCGCGAAACCCGCAGTTGCGAACAATAAACTTAGAGCAATCGTTTTAAACAATAATTTACTCATTTTTCACCCTCCTTGCAAACCGAGATTGGCATTGGCAGAGAGCGGCCAACAGCCTCAGCCACCAAGCGCATCTCACACACAATCCTGGCTAAACCCTCGGGGCTCAAGCTTTGGGTGCCATCACACAAAGCCAGATCCGGGTGCGCATGTGACTCAAGCATCACCCCGTCGGCACCGCACGCGACCGCGGCCCGCGCCATTGCAGGCACCAGTCGCGCATCGCCTGTGCCATGACTAGGGTCAGCCATCACTGGCAGCCAGCTTTTATCCTTCAGGATAGGCACTGCGGAAAGGTCCATGGTAAAGCGGGTCTCCTCAAAGGTTCGGATACCGCGCACACATAAGACAACCTCGCTGCAGCCCTGTTGCAAAATATACTCAGCGGCAAACAGAAACTCCCGGATCGTGGCTGACATGCCCCGCTTGAGCAAGACCGGCTTGCCGCACGCGCCCGCCTCTTTCAGCAGGGCGTAATTGTGCATATTGCGCGAGCCGATCTGAATCATATCGGCCACTTCAGCAACAGCCGCCATATCGCGGGTGTCCATCACCTCAGTCACCACCGGCAGTCCGGTTAACTGGCGCGCCTCCGCTAAATACTCAAGACCTTTATAGCAGAGACCCTGAAACTCATACGGCGATGTGCGGGGTTTGAAAGCCCCGCCGCGCAGCATGACCGCCCCAGCCTCCTTGACTGCCACAGCTGTTTCGAGCAATTGAGCTCTGCTCTCAACCGCACATGGTCCTGCAATTAGCACCAACTGCTCTCCGCCAAAGCTCACATCCCCCACTTTGACCAGGCACCCGGAGGCTCCCCTCTGCCCCTTTTCGTACATCATAAAAACCCCATTGCTTCAATATATCAACTGCTCAGGTAGTCAGAACTCAAAACCAGAGTTCAGAATTAAACGCGACCTGCCTCCCGTATTAAGATCGAAAGGTATTCCAACCATATAACAATAGCGTAATTACTCCCTTGCGGCAAGGAGAAACCGCAAAAACAACGTAGCGCGTTCATTCCACTCCGGCAAAGTTAACGACAAAGTTTACGCTTGCGCCGCAAGGTCATTCGGGCGGCGCGGTGGAGGCTGTGTCCTACCGCTGCGGTCGACGATGCTGTGCGACAATGTTGGTGGACGATTAAGATCATACGGAGGCCCGTCCACCAGCATCGTCGCCGCTATCGTCAATCAGAGGCGTAGCCGATCGCTCCAGTTTCCAGCCGGACATGTTGTCGGCGGGAACCTTAACCCCAATCCTAATCTCAATCCTTATCTATTCGCCCATTCCAGATCTACGTTTTTGATTAGGATTACGATTAGGATTGTGATTAGGATGGAGCACATCACACAACCTCATTTGGTTGCGGCGACTAGCTGCTTTAGATTAATACGCCTTCAAACGGCGCACCGCAGTGGCAATATCGCGCACCCGCTGGTTGCCAGCTTCACGCTCAACCGCAACTGCACCCTGATAACCGGCATCCTCCAGCGCCTTTAAAAACGCGAAGGCGTTCACTTCACCCTCGCCCCAGACAACCTCATTGCCCCAGGTGCCAGGCACTGTGGTGCGGATGGCATCTTTGATATGCACATGTTTGACCCAGGGGGCCAACTTCTTAAACGCGGAGATTGGCTCATCCTTGTTGTAAAGAATCATATTGGCTGGATCAAAGTTGATGAAAACGCTGCCATGGTTCAGTGTTTCGACAAAGCGTAGCAGGTCATCAGCACTCTCCTGGCCGGTTTCCATCAGCAGCGCGACACCCGCGTCAGCGGACGCATCCCCCAGATAACGCACACGGTCATAGAATTTCTTCGCGTAAGCTTCATCTGTATGATCCAAAAAACCAACGTGGCAGGCAATGTACTCAGAGCCCAGCTCTTTGGTGATCTTCGCTGCTTTGGCAAAAGCCTCGCCACTCGCCGGCCAGTGCGCATCAGGCGCAATGCCGCCGCTCGCTTTGATGGCATCGAGCGTGCTGTAATCCTCATAATCAAAGGCCATCATGCCGGCCGAGACCTTCCAGTTACAGCTTTTAACTGCCTCCAGATATGCCTCCCCGCCCGGCGCAACCGCAGGCGAGATGTTCAGGTTGATGTGCTCAACGCCGAGCGCGTCCATCACAGAGGCGATTTCAGGGATATCTTTTTGGAACGACCAGCTGCAGACGCTGATCGGCCATGTTTTACACAATTGCATTCAAATTCTCCTTGTGCTTAATTTTTAAAGAGCAACTTTGCGACCGCTCTTGGCAGAGCGTTTCTCCGCATCAATGATGCGCACAGAGTCGCGTGACTGCTCAGGAGTGATCACAGGCTCAACCTCCAGGCCCTTAAGTTTATCGGCAAACCATTTGATCTCATGCGCGTATCCATCGCCAGCTTTGAGTTTGGGCACAAATTTTTTGCCCTTAGCTGGATAAACAACGAGCGCGTCCGCCGCGTTGGTGTTCATGACCGCAACCGCGTTTTCGAATGTCACCATGTAGCTGGCCTCAAAACCAAAGCTCTGGGTCATTGCCCAGCAGCCTTCAGCCGAAACAACCGCGTCACCCACATCGTAGAGGGTGGTGATAAAGGTCATCAGCCCGTCGCTGTTATAATTGGCCGAGCTGGTGACACTCTTCGGCATGCCGAAAAGAAAGTTCACCATATCCGCGTCATGAATATGCAGATCCAAAGCCACGCCGCCGCTCTTGCTCTCATCCATGAACCAGTTGGCTCCTTTACCCCAGCCAGGCATGGCGCTGTAACGCTTGAACGAGGCAGCCACAACACTGCCATATTTCTGCGTGTCGATGAGCTTTTTGAGATAGGTGTAGCAGGGCCAAAAGCGCAGACAATGCCCAACCATCAGCTGCGCCCCATCAGGTGCCTCGGCCGCCGCTGCAACCATCTCATTGCAGAGCTTCGCATTCAGTGCCATTGGTTTTTCGCACAGCACACTCACCCCGGCTTTAAGCGCCTGCACTGTGAGCGGTACATGCAGCGGGGTCGGAAGGGTCAGCGCAATCACATCCGGCTTCGCCTCAGCCAACATCTTATCGAAATCATCATAGATTACGGCTTTGCCGTAATCAGTTGAATTGTCAGCTCCCGCTAGATTGCCGCCTTCAATACCCTCGGTGAACTGGGCGGTGTTTTTATCGCAGAGCGCGACCACCTCGAAACCCCGCTGTTTTTTCCAGTGCCCGAAGTGCATCCTTCCCATAAAACCAAAGCCGACAATCGCCACCCGCTTGACCGCTGGCTTAACCTTGGCAGCAGTGGCGCTCTTCTTTTTTTTCGCAGTTTTCTTGGCAGGCATTGCTTTCGCGGCTGCCTTTGCGGTTGATTTCGGCGCTGATTTAGCGCTCGCTTTCGCAGTCGTGGCTGTTTTTGCCTTTGACTCTTTGATTGTTTCTTTCGCCATAGTTAAACTCCCGTTTTGTCCGGCAAGACTTAATGTTGCAACAATTCCCAATTGCTAAAGTTTTAAGGTACATCAAACGCCCCTCGTTTGTCAACCATAAGAAGGGTGTACTTCATAATATATCAGGCACACACGGAACTCAGCGGTCAAAGAACGGTTTTACAGCCGTCTCGGCTGCGCATGACATTTAAGGGTTTGATTAGGATTACGATTAATCTTGAAAAAAAAGCGGGATAATTATATTCTAGACTTCTTTTATTGCTATCGGAAATTACTATTATGCAGCATCTCTCATTTGTTTTTAATATTATCCTGGTTTTCCTTTTCGTCAAACTTTGCTCTAAAAATGAAAGCGAGTTTTTCTTCAACCCCTTTGTCGGTTTGGTGAGCACCCGAATTAACAAGCTGCTGGATTTTCTCAAGCCTGTCCTGGCCATGCCGGAGCAGATGGCCATCCTGGTGATCGCAACATTCCTGTTCCTCTTTAAAACACTGCTGTTTTCGCGTCTGAGCCCTGTGATCAGCATCTCTTTCGGAGAGCTGATCACATGCACACCAATGGCGGAGATGTCAGTGCCGGGGACACCGGCGCGCGTGGCACTGCTGGTTTTCAGCCTGCTGAACACCAGCACCTTTATCTTCAAGTTCTGGAGCTTTTACTTCCTGACATCGCTGATTGCAGTGCCGCTGCGAAAAACACGCGCCTCAGAGGCGTTCAGCTATTATGCAATGCCTTTTTCCCGCCTACCCCTGCTCTTTCAACCCGTTGCACTGCTGCTGTTGCACACTGCTCTGGCATATATCTGCTCCAGCGTGGGGCACCTGACCTACCTGCAGCTAGGTGCTGACCGGCCAGGGGTCATCGCGCTGACCACAGCTCCGTTCGCCATCCGGATTGTCAAAACAATCTGGCTGGGAATGCTCTCCTTCAGCGATGCGATCATGATCATGGTGCAAGTCCTGTTTGTCAGCATAATTGGCTCCATGATTGCCACGGTGCTGCGTAAAAAAGAGCTGATGACCCTGTGCAGCGAGACCACGGAACTCATCCTGGGACGCTTCAGCCGCGGTGGTGCAAGCCGCGGCGGCCTGGATTTCACACCGATCATCTTTTTTTTCGTGGCGCATTACGGCTACATGATCATCTGCACTTTTGTCACTAACCTGATTAACACCCCAATCCAACTGCCATTCTAGGAAGGCCGCAATGCATGATAGCAGCCCAGAGCCCGTTCCACTCCCCGCTTGGATCAGCGCGATCACCGACGGCTGCCGGCTTACTGTGCGTGTTTCCCCGGGTGCTTCACGCTCTGAGATAGCCGGCACAGAAGAGGGATGGCTTAAAATACGTTTGACCGCACCGCCGGTTGACAACAAAGCCAACAAGGAGCTGATCCGCTTTCTCTCAAAAACGTTGAAAACCAGCCAGCGATCCATTACTATCTGCTCAGGTGCCACCTCCCGACTGAAGGGCATTAAGATCAGCGGCGTGCGCCCAAAAGATTTTTTACACACAATCAATCTCAAACCCTGAAAATCCACACTCATGAAAAAAACTGCTCTGCTGCTAGCCTTGGCCCTGTTTTCAGTTGGCACATTGCGCGCTGAACGATTTGTCTTCGACATGCCGGAGGCACACGCGCTGCACCTGCAACTGCTCGCAATGATGAATGACGCCCATGCGCGCAAGGATTACTACGCGATGGAAGCCTTAACCCATCAGGGTGTCGCGCTGGGAACAGCCGACTCCCTGTGGACCTACAATCAGGCCTGCGCCCTGGCACTGCAGGACAACCGCGACGAAGCGATTGACCGCTTGCAAGAGGCCATTGACCTCGGGTTTGATGACCTTGAACATATTCAAGCTGACTCAGATCTGGATGGGCTGCGCACCATGTCCAAATTTATCGCGTCCATCATTGCGCTGCAAGCCAAGCTCAGCGCGCCGGGTTACACCAACACTGCCCTGCGTAAGATTATCGCCCTGCCTCCGGATGCGCACCACAATGTTTATCAGGCTGCCACCAATACCATCTGGAGCTTCAGCACCGGTCTCTTCCACACCCTCATGTCGCGCCCGCTAACTTCACCCACGCACACCCCCCCTTTTATCATCTATGTGAACCGCGATAACGACGACACCGTGGTTGATACTGAAAAATACCCGGGGGTCATGCGGCTTCAATATGCCGCGGACGTTAAAGAGCGCAATCTCCATCTGGGCCAGCCCAACACTCTTTTTGTTGATCAAGCGAGCAAATCGTTGATCCCCGCGGTTGGCAACTCCTCAATGGGCTTTGTCACCTCCTCCTACTGGCGCTGTCAACCGCGAGCGCTTTTTCTCGACCCGTTCCGCATCCACACGCAGATCGCCGTGCTGATGAGCAACCAGATCTACTGTTACCCCACCTATAACGACTACAACCTCGCAACAGGCGACCTCTTTCCAGCCAATACCCCTTACTACATTGCGGTTGCGGGTGCGAAAAAATCAGAAAAAATCTTTGCCGAGGCGATGATCGCCGCGCTGGCTGCCATGCGGGGCGAGACCCTGGAGCACCTCGCCCGCACTGGACTAGTAGCCCCCACCCTGCAGGTGCTGCTGCGCAAATCGCAAAGAACAGTCACCGCGCCCGGCGATTATCTGACAGGTATCGCGCACCCGACCGCGTTTCAGCCAGATCAACTTGACCTTGAACAACTGCTCAGCAACGCGCACGCCTTGACACCGACCAACATCCCCCCGCTGCTCTTTATTGCCGTGGAAGACCGCTCCGAGCTCGATCCAGTACGCGACATGCCCAACCGCCTCTTCTCCGAGGAGCTGTTCACCACCCATCTGGCGGTTGCCCGCATTTTCAGAGGCTTCCCGTTCAAACGCCGTCTGAGCGTGACAACCTCCTGCAACGACGAGCACGCGGAAATTCGCCCTGTGATCCTGCAGGGCGATCCCCGGAAAATTACCATCACAAAAAGCACCGAGGATGAGGCGGCTTGGATCGTTGAGTTTTCCCACCATGACCCCTACATGACCCCTGTCGCAGATGGTAAATCGATTCTCACCTGCCGGATTGATATCGGGTTTTTCGCTGAGAAGGAAAACAGCGTATCCATGCCAGCTTTGCTCAGTTGCACCTTCCCCGGTAACGAAAAACGGGAGTATGATGAGAGCGGGAAACTGCTCTCCATCGACTACCGCCGCTACACCTTCCCTGACACCGACCCAGCCCTCAGCTACCCGTGCAACTGGAGGGATGATTTTAAGCACGACCCCCAAGGCCGCATCATTGGGTGGACCCGCACCAGGGTACTGAAGAAAGAACAGTTCACCGCCTACGGCGATTTGGCAGTCGAATTTGACCGCAAAGGACGGCCAACGCTGGCGCACAGGATCACCTATGTACCGCGCTTTGTAAGCGAGATTGAGCAAGAGGGAGACTCTCCGCCCTCACTGGCACAAGTGGACGATAAAATTGAAGTCCATTACAGCTATGCTTCCGACGACGATCTGATCGGTACGCCTGATCGCTGAGCCAGTGGTTGCAATAGCCGCCGTAAACAGTTCGAGAGCCAAGACGCACAACTGTGAACAACAAACAGGCGCAGCGTGAGGTTTGTTGTTCAGCCTTCAGGCTGCTCCGAAGCGGGTTATTGAGAAGTTGCCTATGCTGCCGACCATTCTACGCACCCTGTTCATTCGCAAGCCACCCGCAGTCGCATGCATAACGAGCGACCTCCCCTCTTCCGCGTCTTGTCAAGGGAGTAAGCGCGGAAGCAAGTCAGTCGCTATGCGGCTGACCATACCGCGCACCTGATCACTCGAATGCCGCCCGCGGTCAGCCGCATAGCGACTGCCTTCCTTGCCTCACGCCAAAGGCACCAACTATTGACAGTGAAACCGACCTACATGCAGCAAAATGCCGCTGGTAGAGCGGCTACTACACCGAACGGCAACCCTTGCACTCCGCAGTGCAGCGCATGTGTAGTAGTCGCTCTACGGCGACATTGGTTGACGATGCTGTCCGATTGGAAATCGGAGCTGCGTTGCTCCCGCGCTAACAGCACCATCTCTTGAACTCGCGTACTAACGCACTCGCGCACTTCTCAATAATCCGCCCCGGAGCAGGCTTCCCTCTTCATCTCCTCCAGCAGTTTCCAGCAGTACCACTGCATGCGCGGCAGGTGGAAGGGCCCCTTCCATAGATTGCCTTTCAGAGGTGTCGACACCCGCCCGTCACGATGCAGGTAGCCATACCACTCGCCATACTCCGGATCCGGGAAGTTGCGGTAGCTCCAGTCGTGGATCATGCCATGCCAAACAGCATATTTCTCGTTGCCGGTCAGAGCGTAGGCCAGCAGCGTGGCAATGATCGTCTCATTCTGGGGCCACCAGAACTTCATGTCATGCCAGTACTCCTGCACCGGCAGGTGCTTGAGATCCCGAAAATAAAGGATACCGCCATACTCTGTGTCCCAGCCGCGCTCCCACATCCAGTCGAGAATATCCGTGCCCATTGCAATCAGAGCAGGGTCATTGTTGCGCACTTTGGCCTCGTGCATTATGAACCAGGCAGCCTCAATCGCATGACCAGGGGTGATCAACCGTCCGTCAAAATGATCGTACACCTCTCCATTCGGGCCAACGTTTTCCAGCACAGCCTTCAACTCCGGCTTCATGAAAAGATCCCTGATCTCCTTAATGGCTCCATCCACAGCCTCGGTCGCACCGGGCATATCAATACTCTCACGCAGGCACTGGGCGGAGACGAGGGTGATCATCGGTACGGCAAGCCCCCGCATGGGGCGTTCATCCGTGAATTTAGGCGGAATTGCACCCGGGGTTGTCATATGATTGACAAACGTGTTAAACGATTGCACTGCGCGCTGCGCATAGAACTCCTCGCCCGTGGCTTTGGCATACGCCCCCAAAGCGATCGCGGCAAATGAGTCAGAGAACGCCAGGCGGCGTTTGCGGATGGGACGGCCTTCGCGCGTCATGTGAAAAAACATGCGCCCATCGCTGTCGTAGCAGTGGGCCAGCATGAAATCAATACAGGAGCGCGATGCCTCCAGCCACTCCGGGCGTTGCTCAACCGTGTTGTAGAGATTCGCCAGGGTCCAGGCAAAGCGTCCTTGGACCCAAACCCCTTTATCAGTGTCAAGCACACTGCCATCGCGGTTTAAAGAGGTCATGATGCCGCCATGTTGCCTGTCCAGAGCGTGTTTTAACCAGAAGGGTATCGTCTCTTCCAGCAAGCCATCGCGATAAACCGCGATTAGCTCATTAATCCTATCCAATTTCATAGCAAATCTATAGCTCCCTTAATGGCCGGCAACTTCAAGTATGACTGCGCACCTGTTCAGAAAATACGTTAAACTGTGAACTGCCCACAGTTTCCGGGGTATGTAGTTCACGCTTTAGCGTGTCTTCGACCATAATTAGAGTTGCTGCTTCACGGCCGTTGCGCGAAATAAAAACGTAACTGCTCAGTCAGCCAACTGCGCGTGTTTGTCGCGAATAACATCGGCCAAGGCCTCCAGCTCTGCAAAAGTTGCCTCTGTCGGGAGTCCTTTACACAGCACTGTGTCCAGCATTTCCACCTTGAGATTGGGGATCAGGCTGGCAAGTTGTTCGGCAGCCTTGGTGCCCCAGCCATAGGAGCCAATGATGGCCGCATGTTTAAGCTTGGGGCGCAAGGCGTTCGCAAGGTGGGTGGCTGAGAAAACACTGGGGTGCGGTCCTAAGTGAACCGTGGGTGTGCCAATCACAATCGTGGCCGCATCCACCAAGGCCATGGCCAGCTTGCCAATGTCGGTGGTTGACAGCTCAAATTTATACACGGTGACACCCCGCTCGGCCAAGGCTGAGACAAGGTAGCTTACCATTGCTTCTGTGCTCCCGTGCATGGAGATATAGGGGATCACAACCTGATTCAAAACCCGGTCAGAGACCCAACCATCATAGGCTGACAGAATGCCTTCAGGGTGGTCGTAGATCGGCCCGTGGCTGGGTGCGATCAGATCAAACTCGAGCTCCCGCAGTTTTTTCAAGTTGTTTTGAATCACCTTGCGGAACGGCATCATAATCTCAGCATAGTAACGCTTGGCCGCTTCAATCACATAAGGATCATCGCCGGCGTACAGACCGGACATCGCAATATGCGACCCCAGAAAATCGCCGGTGAAGACAATGCGGTCTTCAGGGAGATAGGTTGACATTGTCTCAGGCCAGTGAACCCAAGGCGTGTAGATAAAACGCAGGGTTTTGCCGCCCAGCTCGAGGGTTTCCCCATCACTCACTGTCTGAATGCGCTCAGCGGAGATTCCAAGATGATCCATCAGCAGATCCTTGGCTTTGGGTGTGCAGAGCACAATCGCCTCTTTATACATCTCCAAAACCATCGGAATGGCCCCTGAGTGATCCTGCTCAGAGTGCTGCGAGATCACATAGTCTATCCGCTTCACATGCGCAAGCTGACCCTTCAGGACATCCGCCATTGCTGGATCAGCCGCATCGATCAGAACTGTTCGCTCTGATCCCCGGACCAGATAAGCGTTGTAGCTGGTGCCGTCCGGCAGTGGCACCAGTGAATCAAAGAGTCTCCGGTTCCAGTCAACCGCCCCCATCCAATATACTCCGTCACATATTTTTCTTGGTTTCATTTTGATTCTCCTTCTCTATTTCCGGCCCTTACTCAAAGGGCAAGATTAACATTCTTATCAGTTGTTGCTTGCAATTTCATAGCACGCATGATGCTTACTCTACTTCATTATCACTTTTACAGTAACGTCTCAATAACCCGCTTTAGATGCTGACAACCTTGTCCGCTTCGTTGATGAGATCATAGAGATCCTGCATGGTTGAGAGCGGGCACATCTCGCTCCCTCTGGAATCGCGGATTTTAAGGCAGCTGCCACAGGCTAGAATCTCACCGCCTGCCTCAACATACTCCTGCATCTGCTCTGTCACCTTAAATTTTGCTGTGTCGAGACTTTCGCATTCAACCCCCTTTGCCAACAGAAAAGTCTTTACGCTGTCGCCTTTTTGGAGTGCGAAAACGCCCAGTCGGAAGGCGTTCCAGACACTCTCCGCATCCTCTGAATAAATTACAATACCAAGTTTCATTTTTTCTCCTTTTTTTTGTCGTCTCTCTTTTGCTACCGATAGCTCTCTCTTAGCGATCGGTGCTTCTCAGGGGCGACGAGCAGATCCTGGAAGCCGGCTTCGTAAAGCATTTTCTTACATTCGCCGATATCCCGGCCCCGGTGCCCGGTGGTGTTTTCCTCTATATCGCGCGGGTTGGCTCGGGTCTCAGCATAAATCGTGTTTGCGCCCGCGCTCAGCCCGAGTAGATTGGGCTCATGCACTGCGATGCTGCGAGTCTCAGGGCAGTCAAGGGTTGCCAATGTAACAGCTGCAACCACCTGCGCCAGTCGAAGCTCAGTGATCTGCCCGTATGCTGCCAAAGGGCTTGATGGCATATAAACCCGCCGCATGAGTGCTGCTTCGGCGGAACTCTCCGGGAAGCTCAATAGTAGTGCGCACTCCTGCTGCGAGGGGGGCCTGCCGCCCTGCGCTTGATCAAGAATACATTTAATCTCTTCGTTTACTCTCATCTTTTCTCCCAAATGGTTAAAAGGGCGCGGTTTTTGGGTTAAACCGCAAACATGGCCGGAACCACGCCACCCAAAGCCACCACGGCACCCGTCCTCCACGCTCCGCACCGGCCACTAGCCACTAGCCACTAGCCACCAGTCACTCGGATTTCATATCGCGCGACATCAGAGAACGCACCGCTTCAAGTGGTGAATACGCTTCATAGCAGAGCTTATAGACCTCATCAACGATCGGCATCTCCACCCCTTGCTCCAGTCCCAGTGTGTGAATAACTGCCGCATTCCCGACCCCCTCGGCCACCATTTTCATACTGCCGAGAATTTCTTGAACCGGCTCCCCCTTGCCCAGTCGCTCCCCCACAGTATGGTTGCGGCTGTGGCGGCTGGTGCAGGTCACAATCAGATCACCAACTCCGCTCAGACCGGCAAAGGTCTCCGCTTTGGCGCCCATGGCCAGGCCGAAGCGGGTCACCTCGGCCAGCCCGCGGGTGATCAAGGCCGCGCGGGTGTTATCCCCGAAGCCGAGCCCATCCGCCGCGCCAACCGCAATGGCGATCACATTCTTGACCGCCCCGCCCAGCTCCACGCCAATCGGATCATCCGAGGTGTAGACCCGAAAGAGCGCCCCGTTAAAAAGCTTCTGGCTCTGAAGCGCTCGCTGCTCGCAGGTTGACGCGGCAGTCACAGCTGTGGGTATGCCCCGCGCCACCTCCTCAGCATGACTCGGCCCGGAGAGTACTGCAATGCCATCCAACCCCAGAATTTCCTGCGCGGTTTCGCTCATGCGCCGGTGACTCTGCTCGCAGATGCCTTTGACCAGGCTGACCACCAACGCATTGCGGGGGATCAGCCCGACAAAGCGCTGGCACACACGGTTCAAAAACTTCGAGGGCGAGGCCAGCACAAAGGCCTGTGCCCCCTGCACCGCCTCAGCAGGGTCGGTAACCCAGCGCATGGTCTGCGGCAGCTTGACCCCAGGCAAAAAGAGGGTATTCTCACCGTTCGCCACAATCAGCTCACGATTCTCCTCAAAGGGGCACCACATGGTCACCTGGTGGCCATAGGAATCGAGCAGCATCCCAATGGCTGTGCCCCAGCCTCCATCGCCGATAATTGAAATTTTCATAGTTGTTCCATTAAAACCGTTTAAAATTAAAGCGCGACTCTGTGCCGGCCTTGAGACGCAGGATATTGTCGCGATGTTTCCATATCCCGACGAACGCGAGAAAGGTCAACACTGCCGGGAACCAGATCCCGAGCTGGTGCATATAGATCGGCCAGACAACAATTGCCAACACCACACAGGCGATAATGGATGCCGCCGAAACATAGCGGGTTGCCAGAAAGGTCACCAGCCAGCCGAGGAAGGCGATCCCCACGCCGATTGGTGCGAGCCCAATCAACATCCCGGCGCTGGTCGCAATCCCCTTGCCGCCTTTGAATCTCAGGAAACACGTCCAGTTGTGCCCCGCAATGGTCATGGCTCCGCAAAAGAGCGACAAACTCATGCCTTCAGGTTCGGCACCGCTGATCCACCCACCCAGCAATGGCACCAGCAGCACACCGCCCACGCCCTTGCCCACATCCAGCGCAAAGGTGATGACCCCCAGTTTCTTGCTGATGGAGCGGAAAACATTGGTCGCCCCGATATTGCCGCTGCCCAGCGTACGGATATCCTTGCCCTGCGATTTGGCAATGATGAATCCGAACGGCACTGAACCGAGTAGATAGGCCAGAACTCCGCCCAGTGCCCACATCAAAATCTCTTTCATGCGATTCCTTTACTGTTAAAATTGGCATTATAGCAGGTTCGTCCCGTAACTTCACCAGCAAACAAGCACAGCAAACCACCTAAAGCAGCTAGTCGCCGCAACCAAGTTGAGGCTATTCAATACGCGAGAGGTCTTCGCTCTCACTGAACAGTTAGTGGTTGGAAGCCCGCTACTTTAGTCGCTTAGGCGACTAGAAAAAACAGTTAATTGTTCTTTCCAAAAAGTTGTCTATCGGGTTTTATTGCGGCTTGTTACGCAACCATCCACCGCATAGCGGCGGATATACTTCGCAATCATCCACCGCATAGCGGCGGATATACTGTGTTGCTTTCAGTATGTCCGCCGCTATGCGGTGGACGCCCATTTTTCACCTCAAAAACAACGCCGCGCGTTCATTCCACTCCGACAAAGTTAACGACAAAGTTTGCGCTTGCGCTGCAAGGTCATTCGGGCGGCGCGGTGGAGGCCGTGCCCTACCGCTGCGCCCGACGATGCTGTGCGACGATGCTGACCATACTTCCCGTCAATCCCATACCTCTCATCTCCCATTCTTCCCATCCCGCTTTCCACTTGACGGCGCAGCCGATTATCTGTAGCTCCGGTTTCCAACCGGAGATCCCCGATTGGAAATCGGACCTACGTTGATCCCGCACAAAAGGCTCCATCTCTTTAACTCGCAAACTTTAACATATCGCGCCGAGCGCGGATCTAGTTGATATTCTCTCAACTCCTGTTATAAAAAACAAGAAGTTCAGATACCCATCTTCCTACCTTATTGAGTGCGAGCACTTAAAGCAGTGTTTAAAATAACCGCCAACTATGATCTTTTGAAATCAAAGTGCACGATTCAACGCTTTATTCACTCAGTATCGATGAAGTACCTCAAGCTTCCAGCTTGAATGTAAATGTTTTCTGTAAGCAAGATGCTTGCACTACTCCATTATCCCTTTTACGGTAACGTCTCAATAACCCGCCCTGGAGCAGCCTTCCGTCTTCGCGTTTCGCAGCTGCGCCGGACACGGAAAGGCTGGACAACAAACCTTACGGGGCAGCCGTTTGTTGTTCACGCTTCAGCGTGCTCTTTGCTGTCTGGCCGATTATTGAAAAGTTACCTTTGTTCCCCGGAACGCGAAGCGTTTGTTACTGTAGCAGCGGGCTCTTAATCACAAACTTCTTAATGAGAGCGACGACCTTCCGCACATCACACAGTATCTTTTATTGCGGCGACTAGCTGCTCAGCAATTCTAATTATGACCGCGCACCTGTTCAGAAGACACGCTAAAGCGTGAACTACATACGGTTTCCGAGGTATGTAGTTCACGCTTTAGCGTGTCTTCGGCCATAATTAGAATTGCTGCTAGCTGCTTTAGTTGACTTGCCTGTTAAAAAACAATCGTGTATCATATCACTCAAATTTACAACCAAATAAAAAACGGAGTTATCATGACCACCAGACGTTCTTTCTTCAAAAGTGCCGGGCTAGGCATAGCGGCGACAGCAACCGCCCCGGCGTTGATCAACCTCTCGGCTGCGGCGGCGGAGAGCAGTGGCGCGAACACCACCTTCAAACTGGGCATCGCGGGTTATACCTTTGCTAAATTCAACCTGGAAGAGGCGCTTAAAATGACTCGGAAGGTGGATGTGACCTATCTTTGCATTAAAGATTTTCACCTGCCGCTGGCCTGCACCCCTGAGGAAGTCACCGCTTTTCACGCCAAGTGCAAGGAGTATGGTGTGATTGGATATGGCTGCGGACCAATCTATATGGAGACAGCTGAAGCAGCGAAAACCGCCTTTGAATACACAAAACGGGTGGGTGTGAAAACGCTCGTGGGAGTGCCCTTCAAGAAAGGCGCCAACGGCCAGCGCGTTGAAAACCAGGAGCTGCTGGAGCTTATCAACGATCTGGTTCAAGAGTATGACATCAAATATGCCATTCACAACCACGGCCCTGACATGCCCGAGCTGTTCCCCAGTGCCGAGAGCTGCATTGCCCGCATCAAGGATATGGACCAGCGGGTTGGCATCTGCCTTGATATTGGACATCAGTTGCGCGACGGCAAAGATCCTGTCAAGGCCATCCTGGATCACCATGAGCGGCTGCATGACATGCATATCAAGAACGTCACTGAGCCCACCAAAAAAGGACGGGGTATCGAAATGCCGCGCGGCGCCATTGACATGACAGCAGTTGTCAACGCCCTGCGCAAGGTCCAGTACCGCGGAGTGTGCAGTCTTGAGTACGAGAAGGATATGCAGGATCCGATTCTGGGAATCGCCGAATCCATCGGTTATTTCCGCGGCATCATGGATGCCACCCGGTAAAGGACGTTTGAACGTTTGAGCGTTTGAGCGTTTGAACGTTTGAGCGTTTGAACGTTTGAACGTTTGAACGTTTGAGCGTTTGAGGGGTGCGATTTTATGGTGGCAACCGTAGGGCGGGGCAATGACCCCGCCGCGTGTAAATGTTGCCTGAAAGCGACTCCGGTTTTCAAACGGACGCTCCAGGTGCAACCGGGAGCTGCTGCCATCATCTCTCAATAGTGTTTTTCGATAACCCGCTTTGAAACAAAGTTTGTTGTAGAGGCTTTCCGTGTCCGGCGTAGCTGCGAAGCGCGAAGACGCAAGCCTACTTCAAAGCAGACTGGTGTGATGTTAATGTAAAAGTGATAATAGAGTAGCAAGCATCTTGCTTGCAGAAAACATTTTTTTAAGCACCAACATCGTCGCACAGCATCGTCGGACGATATCGCCCGTAGAGCGATTACTACACATGCGCTGCACTGCGGAGTGCAAGGGTTGTCGTTCGGTGTAGCAGCCGCTCTACCAGCGGCAGACTGCAACAGGCATGTGAAAAGCGCGCCCCGGGGGTGTAGGGTTGCTTCTACCGTGTCCGCCGTAGCCTTGGCGAAGGAGAATGAAGCAATTAGCGTATGCCGGGCGATTGTCCGTCAAAGGCGCGCCATGGGATTTCAGAATCTTTGTTTGGCTTGACAAGGTGCGAAGCAGGGAAGTCGTTCGCTATGCGGGCGACGGCGATTGAGAAGTTATCCTCATTTCCCCAAACGCGCAGCGTTTGTTAGTAAAGCAGCAGCGGGCTCCTGGCCATAAACTTTGTAATGATTTCGTATAGCCTTCTCACATCACACAACCTCAATTGGTTGCAACGACTAGCTGCTTTACTTTAGTAGCGCTTCAGATATTTGTCGATCAAGGCCGACATCCTGGTTTCCAGCCAGGGTGAAACCTGCCAGTAGTCGCGCAGCTCCAGATAATCACTGATCGCTCCGCTCTGCCCCGGCTTCACGCAGAACTCGGCTTTTAACATTATATTGCGCGAGGTGGCCTCCGAGGAGACGAACTCAATAATGTTGACTCTGAAGCCGAGAATCCGCAGTATCTGCGCGCGCAGGGTGTCGGTCAGCAGGTCGGCCAGCCGCTCACGCAAGATCCCGTGGCGCAGAACCGCCCGCATCTCGTTCGACGCTTTCAGCCCCTTATGCAGCTCATGCTGGCAGCAGGGTGCGCAGAGCAGATAGCGGCACTTCCACTCCATGCCCCGCGCCAGCGCCTCGTCCGTGGCGGTGTCACAGGCGTGCAGGCTCATCATCAGATCAGCGCTGAACTCCGGCTCGCTGCTCTCCAGCTCGCCTTGAATAAACACCACATGGTTGCTCACGTCCAGATCAACAGCGGTGCGGCGGGCACTTGCAATCACATCCGCCCGACGGTCGATCCCGCAGATCCGCACCTCGAAACCATGCACCAGCGTCATGTAAAAATAGGCGGCAAAGGTCAGGTAGGCCTTGCCACACCCGCAATCCACAATGTTGAGCGTTTTCTCAGGCTTGTTTGCTGTGGTGCTCTCCAACACCCGCAGAAACTCATTCACCTGATCATATTTTCCCCGTTTGGATGCTTTGATCTTCCCATCCGCGCTCGCAATCCCCAGCACCCGCAGCAAAGCCGCTGAATCAAAGCTGGTCAGGGGCTGCTGCTTCACGCGGTCATGCGCTGGCTGCGCATCAATCACGCGCGCCATCTCGGCACTGCGCGACTCAAGAACCTTGCCCTTCTTTGTCACGCGCACATGCAGGTCGCCCGAGGCAGTGATTAAATGCAGATCACGGGCACCGGTCTGACTCAACATCTCAGACAACCCGTTCTCGGCTGCTTGCAGCGAAAAGTTCTTAACCTGCGTGCGGCCGTCTTCTGTCATCTCACCTTGGAAATGGCGCTCGCCTTTGACCACCACCGGGCGCAAGCTAACCTTGAAGCTCCCGCCGCCGCGGCGGGAAACCTGTGTGATTTTCAAAAACTCTTTTTCGTCAAAAACCCGCAGCCGGATTTCGGCCTCCAGTTTTTTGGGCAGTTCAGTGCGTGACATAAATTATTCCTTAAAAGAACACCTTTGCAAAACGCAAGATGCCCTGTTTCCACGGCACGCGGTGTGAAACACCTGACGCGCCTTTAAACTTGTTCAGGTTGGCGACATACCAACGGTAATTTCGTACGAGTGCCGCTTGGTTAGAAAACTTGGGCTGATACCCCAAAACCTTCTCGGCCTTTTCAATGCTTACAAAAGAGTCTTCACAGGCGGTCTCATAAACCCACTTATACAGAGGCGAGAGATGCAGCATCTCAAGCAGTCGCAGCGTCCAGATCATAGGCTTGGCTGGAAAACCCTTGATCTTTTTTCCGTGCCCAGCCTCATCCAGCACTGCCTGATAGTCCTCACGCATGGTGGCGAACTCCTTGGCGCCGATATTGAAGGTGTCGTTAATCTTTTTTGGCTCAAGGGTGAGCGTCAGCCAGATGGCGTCGCACAAATCCTCCACGTCCAGCAGCTGATAACGGTTTTTTCCATTGCCGATCATGGGAAAACCATGCCCAGTGTAAGCCCAGTCATAAAAGAGTGCGAAAACCCCCAAACGCTCGGGCCCGATAAAGGATTTGGGACGGATAATCGGAACACACATACCTGCATCGCGGAACTCCAGGCAGACCTCCTCAGCCATTATTTTGGCTTTTCCATAAGGGCCTACACCAATCAACGGGTCGTGCTCATACAGCGGATGGTGATCCGGGATGCCGTAGACCGCAGTCGATGAGATCATGATAAAGCGCTCGACCTTGGCCTCCTGCGCGGCACTCAGCAGGTTACGGGTACCCTCCACATCGGTTGTCATGATGTCCGCTTCGGAGTAAAGCGGCAGCGCCGCAGCGGTGTGAATCACCCACTGGACACCCTCCATCACCTTTTTCACGGTCGCAACATCCCGGATGTCGCCTTGCACCGCAGTGACCTTGTCCTGCTCCGGATAGTCAAACTCCACCAAATCCAGCGATTTGATATCTGTTACCCCGTTTTTCAGCAAATGTCGTATGGCGTTAATCCCGAGAAATCCCGAGCCGCCAGTTACCAAAACTCTCTTGCTCATGCCAGTTGTCCTGTTTAAAACACCTTTTAACGTACGCTGCTACCCTCTTGCAAGAGGGTTTTACGCGGGCTTTGCCGCAACCCAGCCATGGACACACTTATACAGAATTTTTTGAATATTATCAATGGCTTTATTTCCTGCCCGATTGCTTTGGGTTTGCTGGTTGCCCGGAAGGGGGAGGATGTGTTAAAATTTCAACTTTTACGCGGATTATTTATTTTAAAGGGGAAAGAGCTGAAAGAGAGCTTTTAACAAACATCATGATTGGTATTTCAAAGTTATATATGGGACAGGTGGAGGTCTCGGATCCTCTGCGCTACGGGCGTAAGTCCGGTAAGCTGCCAAGTCATCTGCTGCAATTTTCAGCGGATAAGAAACCGGTGGTGGTCTGGAATGTAACCTCTGCCTGCAACCTGAAGTGTACACACTGCTATGCGGCCACAGAGGGAGCACCGGATGAGTTGCGTACGGATGAGGCCTTGGCGGTAATTGATGATCTGGCGGGTTTCGGTGTTCCGGTGCTGCTCTTTTCCGGAGGCGAGCCCTTTGTGCGCCCCGACATATTGACCTTGGCGAAATATGCTGTGAGTCAAGGGTTGCGGGTTGTTTTTTCAACCAATGGCACCTTGATCAATGCCGAGCTGGCAGCTGAGATCAAAACCATTGGCGCCTCTTACGCTGGTATCAGCATCGACGGTATGGAGGAGGTACATGATCGCTTTCGGGTTTGCAAAGGGGCCTTTCAGCAGTCACTGAACGCTATCCGGCTCTGCCGCGAAGCTGGCGTAAAGGTCGGGCTGCGCGTGACCATGACCAAGGAGAATGTGGGTGAGATCCCCGCGATCTTTGATTTAATCGAGAGCGAGCGTATTCCCCGTATCTGCCTTTACCACCTGGTTTACAGCGGGCGCGGGGCGGATATCGCCGCGCTCGACCTCGACCATGCGCTGCGCCGCTCAACCCTGGATCTGATTATCGATCGCACCAGGCAGCTGCATGAGCGCGGCCAGCCAGTGGAGGTGCTGACCGTTGACAATCATTGCGACGGCCCCTACCTGTATATGCGCATGCTAGCCGAGGGGAATCCGCGCGCCAAAGAGGTGATGCAGCTACTGGAGATGAATGGCGGCAACAGTACCGGCCATGGGATAGCCTGCATCAGTTGGGATGGAACCATCTATCCCGACCAGTTCTGGCGCAATCAGCCGGTTGGCAATCTGCGCGAAAAGCCTTTCAGCGAGATCTGGGGCAACCCGGCTGCGGGCTCGCTGCTGGCCATGCTGCGCGAAAAGAAACAACATGTCACAGGCAAGTGCGTGAGCTGCCGCTTCCTCAATGTCTGCGGCGGTAATTTCAGGGCCCGCGCTGAGGCCGCAACCGGTGAATTGTGGGGCGTTGATCCCGCCTGCTATCTGACCGATGAGGAGATCAGGGGGTAGGGGTCAGGGGGTAGGAGTCAGGGGGCAGGGGGCAGGAAAGCTTTGTCGCAAACTTTGTCGGAAACAAACGAAGAGGTAACTCAAGGGTGCGCTGAATCGGAGTCCGGGCCGGTAAACAGTGCCACCGAGTTACCGAGTCACCAGGTCACCAAGTCAAAAACAGCTTCCAGCCTAAACTGCGAAGCAACTTGCAAGAGATAAGCCGGAGGTCGGCAATTATGGTGCAAAAATGATAGAAAAACCTCAATACAGCCAACCAAGTGAACTGAACTCTGCCGCTGAAGCCGGTGGACCACGCATTGTCGCCTGGGAGATCACCCGGCGCTGCCCGCTGGCCTGCAAACACTGCCGCGCCGGAGCGCGGGATCATGCTTACAGCGGTGAACTCACAACCAAGGAGTGCATTGAGGTACTGAACTCGCTGGCCCGTTTCACTCGCCCAATGATCATCTGGACCGGTGGTGAGCCCATGTACCGCCCTGACATCGTGGAGCTGGTGCAAGCCGCCAAGGAGCGGAACATCCGCTCGGTGATGGCACCCTGCGGCACACTGGTCGAGCGCGAGGCACTGGCCGCCCTGCAAGCGGCTGGCGTGATGGCCTGCAGCTTCAGTGTTGACGGTGCGACCGCGGCGTCGCACGACGCATTCAGAGGGGTGCCCGGAGCTTTCGCCAATGTCACCCGCGCCATGCGGATTGCGACCGAGATCGGCATGCCTTTTCAGATCAACGCCACGGTCTCCAGCCTGAACCGAGAGGAGCTGCCGGCAATTCGCGAGCTGGCAATTACCTCAGGCGCCAGCATGTTGGATCTCTTTTTTCTGGTTCCAGTTGGCCGCGGCAAAGAGTTGAGCGACCTGGCACTCTCTCCCTCCGCAACCGAAGAGCTCTTGCGCTGGCTCTTTGAAATGAATCAAGCCGGGCCGATCCCAATGCGCGAAACCTGCTCACCGCAGGCGGTGCGGATCTGGCACCAGATGGGCCGCGTCGGAGCAAAACCCTCTGGGTGCATGGGCGGCAAGGGCTTTGTTTTTATCTCACACACCGGCATTTTGCAGCCATGCGGCTTTCTGGATGTGCCCAGCGGTGACTTGCGCGCCTATAACTTTGATTTTAAAGCGGCGTATCTGAACTCGCCGGTTTTCAAGGATCTGCGGCAGACCGATCAGTTCGGTGGCGGCTGCGGCGGCTGTGCGTTCCGCAACGACTGCAGTGGCTGCCGCGCCCGGGCGTATGCGGCCACCGGCGATTATATGGCTGCCGAGACCTCATGCGGGATCGCGCGCGGTGGCAGCTGAGCTTAGTTCGAGCCGAATCTAATTCTAATTCTGATCATGCTTCCACGGGGGTGAACCCCGTGGTGAGCGAGAGCGGCTGGGTGAAACCCCCGGTCTGATCATGCTTCCACGGGGGTGAACCCCGTGGTGAGCGAGCGCGGCTGGGCGATACCCGTGGTGAGCCGGGTTTTGAAAATTTGGAGGTTATTAATTATGAGTATGCGTACTGAGAGTTGTGATTATCTGGTGATCGGCAGCGGCATTGCCGGGCTGATGAGCGCCCTGAACCTTGCGCCGCATGGCAGGGTGCTGTTGCTGACAAAAAAACGGCTGGCGGATTGTAGCACCAATCGCGCTCAAGGCGGTATCGCCTGTGTGATTGATCCAGAGGACAGCTTCCAGCAGCATATGGCTGACACCATAGATGTCGGCGCTGGGCTCTGCAATGAGCAGGTGGTGCGCAAAATCGTCTCTGAAGGGCCGGCGCGACTTAAAGACTTAATCGACCTGGGGGTAAGCTTCAACCTGCGCAGTGACGGACAGCCAGGGTTTGACCTGGGGCGCGAGGGCGGGCACAGCCAGCGCCGCGTGCTGCATGCCGGTGACATTACCGGGCAGGAGATTGAGGCGGTGCTGGTGAGCCAGACAATGAAGCATCCGAATATCACCATGATGGAGAATGCGATGGTCATCGACCTGATTACCACCCGCTGGCTGCACCGCCCCGAGGCCAATCAGTGTGTGGGCGCCTATGTCTTGGATGAGAAAGGCGGGGAGATCTTTGCTGTGCGGGCACCAACAACAGTGATGGCCACTGGCGGCTGCGGCAAGGTCTATCTCTATACCTGCAACCCCGATATCGCGACCGGCGATGGAATTGCGCTGGCCTGGCGCGCCGGCGCCACGATCACAAACATGGAGTTCATCCAGTTTCATCCCACCTGCCTGTATCACCCTCTGGCTAAACGATTTTTAATCAGCGAGGCTGTACGCGGCGAAGGGGCCGAGCTGGTCGATGACAAAGGCCGCCCCTTTATGCTGAAGTATGATCCTCGCGGCTCGCTGGCCCCGCGTGATATTGTGGCGCGGGCGATTGACGCTGAGATGAAACGCAGCGGAGCCGCCTATTGCTGTCTGGATATCCGCCATCAACCCAAAGCGTTCCTCCAGTCACGCTTCCCTAACATCTACGAAGCCTGCCTCTCTTTCGGCATTGATATGGCAACTGATCTGATACCGATTGTTCCATCCGCTCACTATATGTGTGGCGGCATCCAGGCGGCGGTTGACGGCGTGACCTCGCTGCCGGGACTCTACGCAGTCGGCGAGACCGCCTGCAATGGACTGCATGGTGCCAACCGGCTGGCAAGTAATTCGCTGCTTGAGGCACTGGTCTGCGCACACGAAACAGCTGGCAGGATTGTGCGCGAAGCGCATCAGTTGCCAGACGCGCTTCGTATCCCGGACTGGCACTACGGCAAGGCTGTGGCCAGCGATGAAGCGGTGATGGTGGCCCACAACTGGATGGAGCTGCGCACCTGCATGTGGGACTATGTCGGAATTGTGCGCACCAACAAACGACTGGATCGCGCGCGTAACCGTATCCGCAATCTGCGGCGCGAAATTCGCGAGTATTACTTTGACTACCTGGTCACAGTCGATACCCTTGAGCTGCGCAATCTGGCGCTGGTCTGTGAGCTGATCACCCGCTGCGCCATGCTTCGCAAGGAGAGCCGCGGTCTGCACTACACCCTGGATTACCCCGAACGGCTGCCAAAAGCTAAAGACACCAACCTGCCGGGCCGCCGGTTGTGAGAGACCCTTTTTGAGACCACCAAGTGGTCTCAAATTCGAGGTTAAAAACCTGTGAATGGCAATCGCCTGCCGTGCGCTTCCCTTTTAACCACCAAGTGGTCTCAAATTCGAGGATAAAAACCTGTGACTGGCAATCGCCTGCCGTGCGCT
>JAQUCE010000052.1 GCA_028686345.1 Kiritimatiellia bacterium | reverse complement strand
TCGCGTGTCATTCGGCTGGCACGCGCCTTGCGACTCGCGTGGCACTTGGCTGAGGTTTACCTTGCAGCTCGCGGGGCACTGTAGCCGCGGGCCGTGACAGCCGGGGTGATGCTTGTATGGCCAATCGTCAGGCGTTCCGACTCGCGAAGCACCACGCTTTCACCCGCCGGCGCGGTCACGGCCAGCCGCCCTACAGCTTCGGTTCGCGTGGCGCTTGGCTGGCACGCGCCTTGCGGTTCGCGTGGCGCGGCCTTGGCATGTCTGCAACTTCTTGACCAGGTGACCAGGTGACTCGGTGGCATTGCTTACTGACCTGGGCACCGATTCGGCTGAGCGTTGAGTTACACCATTATTTTTCGCGGGTTTTCAAAGACATGCGGGCTACTCATCCACTGCGACCGTTGCGACGATGCGGTCCAAGATGCTGCTTGAGTTCATGCCATCCGACTCTGCGCGGTAGGTAATGGCAATCCGATGGCGCACCACATCATGCAGCACGGCTTTCACATCATCGGGAGTCACAAACTCGGCTCCGCGCAACAGCGCACGGCCGCGCGCGGCCAGCGCCAGGAAGATCGAGGCGCGCGGCGAGGCGCCAAAACGAATGTAAGGTGTTAGATCAGGCATATTGTAATCCGCGGGCTGGCGGGTGGCAGCCACTAGCCGCAGAATATAGCGCTCAATCTTCACATCCATGTAAACTTCATCGAGCAAGGCGCGTATGACGATGATATCATCCAGCGTTGCCACGGGCTCAACGGTTGTCACAGGGGCGCTGCGAGCCATACGCTGCATGATACGCTGCTCCTCATCCATGTCAGGGTAAGTCACAATCACCTTGAACATAAAACGGTCGATCTGGGCCTCGGGCAGCGCGTAGGTTCCCTCCTGCTCAATCGGGTTCTGAGTGGCCAGCACCATGAACGGTTCAGGGAGCTTGTGGCTTACCCGACCGAGCGTGACCTGACGCTCCTGCATCGCCTCCAGCAAGGCGCTCTGCACCTTGGCGGGCGCACGGTTGATCTCATCCGCCAGCACCAAATTAGCGAAAATGGGGCCTTTACGGGTTTCAAACTCACCGCTCTCAGCACGGTAGATCTGCGTTCCGACCAGATCGCCGGGGAGCAGGTCAGGGGTGAACTGAATCCGGCTGCACTGCGCGTTCAGCGCTTGCGAGAGGGTGTTGACCATCATTGTTTTTGCAACACCCGGCACACCCTCAATCAAAACATGGCCATTGCAGATCAGAGCGATCAGCAATTTGTCGACCAGATCCTGTTGCCCGACCACCACCCCGGCGACGCACCCCCGGATGTCATCCAGTTTAGCGCATAGTTCCCCATTGCCCTTCATGATCCCTCTTGCATATAGTTGTTGTTCAATGCCGGCCGCCCACGCATCAATCGCAACTGACGGCTAATGAATTAATCAATTTTTTTGCAGCTCCGCTGCTTTGGATTCAGAGCGATGGATTCAGCGACCATGGAGCGCGCATCACCGCGCGCTTCAACTGGTTGGCCTCTGCATCGTTGACAAACACCTCTTTAGCTGGATCCCATCTGACCTTTTCACGTCCTAGGCGCAGAGCAATATTAGCCAGATGCGCAATTGTAATGGAGCGATGGCCAATCTCACAGGTGGTGATTGTGGGCTGCCCGCTATAAATGCAATCAATAAAGTTGCGTTCATGCTGGCCGCTGACATAAAGTTTTATCTCGCTATCGGTGATCTTCTCGCGGATCAACTCTTTGGGTGTCATCTCCAGCTTGCCGCGGGTGACAAACAGCTCTTTGCCCTGCTCGCCGATAAAGCGCACACCATTGGGCAAGGTATTGGAGACAAAGACGCGGGTTCCTTCAGGATAGACATATTCAAAGGAGTAACTGGCCGCTGTGTTAAAGATCTCCTCGCGGCCGGGCATATCACTCTTGAGATTCTCCACCAAGACCGGGCCTGAGGCATCCTTGCCCAGTGCCCACTGCACAATATCAAAGTGATGCGCGCCCCAATCGGTGATCATGCCGCCAGAGTAATCCAGGTTATTGCGCCACGAGAGCGGATTGTGGATGGCAGGCACAAACGGACGCTCCATGGCAGGCCCCAGCCACATATCAAAATCAATATAGTCAGGGGGCTGTGGCAGAGCCACCTTAGATGAGTCAGCCGCTGATTTACCGAAAACCGAGTAACCGCCCGGCAGGCCGACCTCAATCCGCTCGATCTTGCCCAGCCGCCCGTTGCGCACAAACTCGCAGGCCATGCGGAAGTAGTTATCCGAGCGCTGCTGGGAGCCGACCTGGAAGGTGACGCCAGCGCGAGCAACCTCTTTAACCATGGCTTGGCCCTCGGCAATACACAGCGACATCGGCTTCTGCCCGTAGATGTGCAGCCCTTGGCGAGCGGCAGTGACCGTCTGAATTGCGTGCCAGTGGTCGGGGGTTGAGATGACAACCGCATCCAGATCCTCTTTGCGAAGCATCTCACGGTAATCACTGTAAGCGGCGCACCCTTTGTAGTCCGGTTTTTGCAGCTTGGCTGCATAAAACTCATTCACCCGACGCACACAAGGCTCGCGCCCGCCGGGGCGCTCCGCGCTATAGCCGTACATCCCCGACTCTTTATTGGGGTCAGCCACTGCCACAACCTGCACACTATCGTGGTTTAAAAAATTGCCAATGTTATCATGCGCCATGGTTCCATAGCCGATGAACCCCACGTTGATCCGCTCTGAAGCCATGGGCCGTCGTGCAATTTTCGCTCCCACACAACCTGAGGACAGAATTGTCGGCATAGCCGCGATAGCGCCGGCACCTGCCATAAAACCACGACGCGAGATCTGATACTTTTCCATAGTGAATCCCTCTTAATTGATTAATAAAAAAATTCCTTGTTAAAATATTTATTTATTATCCATCTATTAGGGCTGGATTGCAACGTTAATTTCTGGTTGAGTGCAAACCATGGAAATGATATGCTTAACAGATATCAAAGGAGGATTTATGGGGACTCGACATCTGATTGCAGTTTTTTTGCTGGCAGGGCTGCAAGCTGGCGCCACGATGCTGGAGGAGCTTTTAAACTCAAAACAGAACAACCACCAGGAGATTGTCTTTTGCACCCGTTCAAAATATGACGATAGTCACTGGTACGCAAACATCGGCTATTACAGCGACGACAGCAACAAAAAGGCGTATGCCGGCAATGGCCAGCCCGACAAAAGTATGCTTTACGGCTACAACCTGCGGACAAAAGCGCAACGCGTTATTCTGGATGCCAAAGGCGGAGGTATTCGCGACCCGCATGTCAATTACGACGGAGAGACAATCCTCTTCTCCTACCGCCCCGCTGGTAGCGACTACTACAACCTCTACACCATCAAACCTGATGGCAGCGCACTGAGGCAGGTCACCCACGGTCCATGGGATGATATTGAAGCGATCTTTCTGCCAGATGGCGACATCCTCTTCAACTCGACCCGCTGCCGGTGTTTTGTCGGCTGCTGGTACACCCAGGTGGCCACCATGTACCGCTGCAAGCCGGATGGCAGCGGTATTATCTCGGTTTCCAGCAACATTGAGCATGACAACACGCCAGCGGTCATGCCGGATGGCCGCATCCTCTACACACGCTGGGAGTATATTGACCGCTCACAGGTAGAGTATCATCACCTCTGGACCATGAACCCCGATGGCACGGGGGTCAATGTCTACTTTGGAAACATGCACTCCTGGACCGTCATGATTGATGCCATGCCAATTCCCGGAACCAGGGAGGTGATTGCCAGCTTTTCGCCTGGGCACGGACGTAATGAACACGCGGGTTTTCCAACAATCGTCTCAGTGCAGCACGGCCCGGATCATGAGCCGGCAGCCAAAAAACTGAACAACAAAGCGGATTTTCGCGACCCGCAGGCGCTGACCCGGGATATTTTCATGATGGCCCACAACCGAAGCGTGATCCTGATGAACCGTAAGGGCGAAATGGAGACCATCCTCACCCACCCAACAGAGAGTGTGCATGAACCAAGGGCACTGACCGCCCGGCCGCGTGAGCCGATCATCCCCCCCCGGGGCGATCTGACAAAAGACACCGGCGAATTTATCCTGATCGATGTCTACCAAGGGCGTAACATGGAAGGGGTAAAAAGAGGCGATATAAAAAAACTGCTGATCCTTGAGGTGCTGCCTAAACCGGTCAACTTCAGCGGCGGAATGGATCTCACCTCCTGGCTGGGAACATTCAGCCTGGAACGGGCCCTCGGCACTGTGCCAGTTGAGGAGGATGGCAGCGCCTACTTCACCGCGCCAGCCAATCGTCCGCTCTTTTTTGTGGCCTTGGATGAGAACGATTTATCAGTGAAACGCATGCAGAGCTTCGCTGATCTGGCACCCGGCGAAACAACCACCTGCATTGGCTGCCACGAAACCCGGAGCACCTCGCCCTACAGGTCCGCTGTGAACGCCCCTCCAGTTGCCTCCAGACGGACGCCATCAAGCATTGCCAGGTTCGAAGGGCTCCCTGATGTGCTTGACTTCAATCGCGATATCCAGCCCATCCTTGACCGCCATTGCGTCAGCTGTCACAATCCGCAAGAGCGCCAAGGCCGGGTTGATCTGTCGGGGCGGATTTCCAGCAACTGGTCGCCAGCCTACGCGACCCTAATTGCCAATAATCAGGTGGCGGATGGGCGCAACGGGCTGGGAAACCAGCCACCGCGCAGCATTGGCACCTCCGCCAGCCCGCTGATGTCCAAGCTCAGCGGCTCCCACCACAAGGTCAAGGTGAGTGAGCAGGAGTGGCGTACTGTGTTTTTATGGATTGAGACCGCCGCCCCCTATGCCGGGAGCTACGCTGGTGTGCGTAACTCTGAGGAGCAGCATTATTTCAACTCCTGCCGCGCACCCGCCACCAACCCGTTCGGTGATGTCAACCATCGGCGTTGCGCCAGCTGCCATCAGAATGAGAAGGAGAAAAACACCATGCGTATCCCCTTTGACACAGAGTTGCGGCGCAAAGTCGAGGCCAAGAACCTCGGTTTGAAAACCGCGCAATACGAGCGGCTGATATTTCCAAACGACCCTGCCCGGCTCTACTCATGGGATATTCTGTTCAACTTCAAAAACCCGGAGCTTTCCAGCCTGCTCCTGGCACCGCTGGCCAAAGAGTCCGGCGGACTGGGATTGTGCAAGGGAACGGTGTTCAAAGACAAACAGGATCCAGACTACCAGAAACTGCTCAAAGGAATCCAGGAGAGCAAAAAAAGATTTGCAGGCCGGGCGGCCTGGAGCGAGCCGGGGTGGAAACCCAACAAGCAGTATATCCGGGAGATGAAGCGCTACGGAGTGCTACCGGAGAGCTTTGATCTGGCCAAGGATGACTTCGACCCCTTTGCTGTTGATCAAGCCTACTGGCAATCACGCTGGAGTGTGTACGATGAGTGATGCGACAATAGCGTTTGCCGCAGAGAGCTAAAAACACTATAATTAACGCGTATGAACTTAATAGACAAAATTTACAGGCTGAAAAAAGAGCGCAACGCGACCATTCTCGCGCATAACTATCAGATTGGCGAGGTGCAGGATATTGCGGATTTCACTGGCGACTCATTGGAACTGGCACGTAAAGCCACTGACATTGATGCGGAAGTAATTGTTTTTTGCGGTGTGCACTTCATGGCGGAGACCGCGGCGATCCTTAACCCGAATAAAACCGTCTTGCTGCCTGACAGAGACGCCGGGTGCCCAATGGCGGATATGATCAGCGGCGACCAGCTCAGAGAGCTGAAAGCCAAACATCCGGATGCCAAGGTGCTCTGTTATGTGAATAGCACGGCGGATGTCAAGGCTGAGAGTGACTGCTGCGTAACCTCCTCCACCGCCGTCCAGATTGCCCGCTCATTCCCGAAAGATCAGCCGATCATCTTTGTGCCTGATCGCCACCTCGGCGCATACACCGCTGAGCAGCTGAATCGCGAATTTATCCTCTGGCCCGGCTTCTGCCCAACCCATCAATACCTGACCGCACAACAGATTTTTGCAGCCCGCAAGGCCCACCCTGAGGCCGAGGTGCTGGTGCACCCTGAGTCTCCCAAACCAGTGCGTGATGCCGCTGATCAGGTACTGTCAACAGGCGGCATGTGCCGCTATGCGTTGGAGAGTGCTTGTGAGTGCTTTATAATCGGCACTGAGATCGGCCTCCTCCACCGCCTGCAGCAGGAGAGCCCTCAAAAAACCTTTATCCCTTTGAATGAACGGGCAATCTGCCCCAACATGAAAAAGATCGATCTCGAGAAGATCCTGTGGTCGCTAACAGATATGGAGACAAAAATCACTGTGCCCACAGCGATTGCGGACAAAGCTCGTAAATCAATTGAAATGATGCTGGCATTAGGATAAAGACTTGAAATTCACAGCCTCCATAACCCTGGTGTGTGCCCTGCTGCTGGCAGGCTGTCTGACACAGAGCCAGCTGATTGAAAAGCGCATCAAAGCGAAACAGAGTTTCTTCGAATCGCTCACCCCTGAAAACCAGGAGCGGCTGCGCCTAGGCAAAGTGACAACAACAGACTCCCCTGAGGCGGTCTGGATTGTCTATGGCCCGCCTGATCGCAAATTCACCAAGATCACAGGAACAACCACGAATGAAGTGTGGTCCTACTGCAGTTATGACTTTGACCGGTTTGACCGGCGACCGCCCATCTACCACCCGGTTATGTCACCCAACGGGCGGATGATCTGGCACGCCGACTACATCTGGGGCGGCAACACCTACTATGAAGCTTATGAGTATATGCGGTTTGAGTTTGAGAACAACCGCATCAAAATGTATCAAACCGAACAACGCTAAGATGAAGCGCGTGCTACCATATTTGCCGGCGTTTTTTTGGTCGGTTGCAATCCCCCTGCTCTCGTTAGCGAGCTTTCGGAATTTACCTGATGTCCCTGTCCTGCGTTTCCAAGGTCTGGACAAAGTGATTCACCTGCTGATGTATGCGGCTCTCACCTCGTTTTGGCTCTATCCCATCTCTATGAAGCGGCGCACCCAGCCTGCGATTATGCTGGGTGTTGTTTTAGCAGCTGGACTTTACGGTGCTCTAATGGAGGTGTGCCAGGCAGTATTCACCACCTACCGATCATTTGACATCTTCGATATCCTGGCCAACCTGGGCGGAGCCATGATCGCCGCGGCGGGCTTTTATCTTTACAGCAAATGGCGTGTCAACAAGTTTTCGGAAACCACAGAGAGTTAGAGGAGTTTGTTTTACAGGCTTTAGGCGATTCGGTGGAGAAAGGTGAACTCTTGGCCCGAACTTACTCCGCTCCACAAGTCGCACGCAAGGAGGTCGTTCGCTATGCGGGCGACGCGGGTGACACGCGAACAAACAGGCACCAGAATAATCAGCCGCATAGCGACTGACTTCCTGCCGCGCTTATTCCCCTTGGCAAGGCGCGAAGCAAGGAGGTCGTTCGCTATGCGGGCGACGCGGGCGGGAGGCGGATGATCAGGCACGCGGTGGGGTCAGCCGCACCTTTGATTTACGATAGCGGCGACGATGATGGTTGACGATTTTCAAGGGCTGAGTTTTTAATCGCAATCCGCTATCGTCAACCCATGCCGCCCATCGCGACTACCACAAAGATAACCTCTCAATAACCAGCCAGAGAACAAAGAGCACGCTTCCGGCTTCAGGCTTCGCAATAGCTATGCCCGGATAACCCGAGCTTCGCTGTTACGCCGCGACAGGGAAGCGTGAATAACAAACGGCTGCCCCGTAAGGTTTGTTGTCCAGCCTTTCTTGTCGCGCCGTAGCCTTGGCGAAGGAGGAAGGCTGCTCTAAAGCGGGTTATTGAAACGTTACCCTAAAAGTGATAATGAAGTAGTGCAAGCATCTTGCTTGCAGAAAACATTTTAACTCAAGCTGCAAGCCTAAGGTACTGCGTTCAAGCTGGAAGCTTGCAGATGAAATTTCATTTATATTGGAGTGAAACAGATGCACAACACCGACCTCTTTGCTCAGAGAAACACCCACGGCGAAGCAACACAGCCGCCCCTGGCGGCCTGTATGCGTCCAGGGACGCTGGATGAGATGGTTGGCCAGCAGCATATCCTCGGCAAAGGCAAGCTGCTGCGCCGGGTGATCGAGGCTGACCGGCTGACCAACCTCATCTTCTACGGACCGCCCGGCTGCGGTAAAACCACCCTGGCCGAGGTGATCGCCAGGGTCACAAAGTGCCGTTTTGAACGGACCAGCGGTGTGCTCTCAAATGTTGCCACTCTGCGTAAGATCTGTGAAGGGGCCAAACTTTTCAAGGCGCGTGAGAGCACCGTGCTCTTTATAGATGAGATCCACCGCTTCAACACCGCGCAGCAGGATGTCCTGTTGCCCTATGTGGAGGATGGCACCGTTATTTTAATCGGCGCAACCACTCACAACCCAAATGTCTTTGTCAACTCACCGCTCACCTCTCGTTCGCTGGTTTTTGAGCTGCTCCCATTGAGTGAAGACGACATCATCCAGTTAATCCACCGCGCGCTCTCCGACACCACCAACGGGCTGGGAAGAACCGGCGCGCAGATCACCCCGGAAGCGGCTGCTTTTTTAGCCCGCATCTGCGAAGGCGATGCGCGGCGCGCGCTGACCGCGCTGGAGGTGGCAGTGCGCTCCACCCCGCCTGAGCCGGAGAGCAAAAGCATCCGGATCACCGCTGAGATCATGCAGGATTGCGTGCAACGCAAGATGGTGCTCTATGATAAGCATGAGGACGGACATTACGACACAATCTCAGCCTATATCAAATCAATGCGCGGTTCAGACCCGCACGCCGCGATTTACTGGCTGGCTAAAATGGTCGAGGCTGGCGAAGACCCGCGCTTTATCGCCCGACGGCTGGTCATCCTGGCTTCAGAGGATATCGGCAACGCTGATCCGCGCGCCTTGAGCATCGCGGTTTCAGCGATGCAGGCGGTCGCGTTGATCGGAATGCCGGAGGCGCGCATCACACTGGCGCAGGCGACCACCTATCTGGCCACAGCCCCTAAAAGCAACGCCTCCTATCTGGCAATCAACGAAGCGCTCGCTGATCTGAAAAGCGGGCGCGTGATGGCAGTGCCCGAGCACCTGAAAAATATGCAGGTAAAGGCCGAGGGCAAGGATCTGACTGACGCCAAATATCAATACCCGCATGATTTTAAGGACACTGTGGTGCAGCAGGATTATATGCCAATCAATAAAGAGTACTACCGTCCGGTTGAGCGCGGCTATGAAGAGACCATCGGCAAGCGCATGCAACGGCTGAAGTAATGCGCGCATCTTGCCGTCATCTGTCTTCCTCCGCAAGGCTAGGCATAAGTGCGTACTCCAGAAAATCGCACACTTGCTGCATAGCCTCGGCGTCCGGCGAATGCAAAGGTCGATTTGTCATTGCAACCCTGTGCTTAAATCCCAGTAAATCATTGACGCGGACAGCGTGATTCAAAGCGATCCAGCGTTCCTGAGGATCTTCAGAGCCGCCTGAAACCATAAAAGGGCGCGGTGCCATCAGAGCGTGCAGATCGGTCAGATCAAGGCCTTTTTCCCGCAGCTGCATATACAGTCCCTGCGATGGATTGGATTCTGTGATTAGTCCGCGCTGGCGCCAAGGCTTGGGATGATAACCCAGATACCACGGCTCCCAATAGTTGATTGAAGGCCGCTCTTCGCTAAACACGATTCCGGGGTCTGACCAGACCCCGCATGCGAATTTATCAAACAGGCATGATGCGAACATCGCCCATTTGCCGCCAAAAGAGTGTCCTGCAATCGCGATACGCTTTGAATCAACCCCTTCAACCTTGGCCAGCACATGCCAGGCATTGGCCGCAGCATAAGCCAGCATCGAAAGCGGTTGCACTGTGGCGTTCTCAATTGTGGGATAATACAGCGAGAACTCCTTGCGCGCAGTGGCATCACGGGTGCCCAGGGAGAGAGCCACAAAACCGCGTTGCACCAATTGCAAAGCATAATCCCGGTGCGGGTGTTTGGCCTCAAGGCCCACTGCGGTTTCAGGGTCATAAAAGACAGTGATCGCTGCCGGCCTTACTCCGCCGCCCGCCGGCACAAGCAGGTACCCGTAGGTTTTTTCATTCGGCAACCAATTAAACTCGACCTTATGCCTGGTATAACTCTCAAGTTGCTCGCTCTCAAGCACCGTTAATTTCTGATCAACCAGCAAAGGGGGCCACTCGCCCATCAGAGCATGCCAGCGCTCAAGAATTTCACCGCGTCTTTTGCCCCATTCACCCCTGCTCTCAACCTGCCTGCCATCATAAAACTTCAGCGGCGAAGCATAACTGCCGAATTTGCCGGCAAACTCAGCCGGCGGGTTAAAGTATGGCTTCACCTTATCCCAAGCGGCGCAACTTTGCCCTGCGCTCTGCGCGTTGCTACCACTTGCCAGCAAGAGATACGGGCTAAACAAAACACACAAAACGCACGCAGCAATATTGCTACTCCAATCATTGAAATTCCCGGCCATGATCTCCTTCCTAACACGCATAGAGCGGTTATTACAGCTGAGAGAGCTGCTAGCGCAGCATAAAGAGCGTGCCGCTGGGATAGAGCGTGAGCACGAGGCTGTTTTCAACCCGCTTAATTTTAGCCGAATAAGGCGCGAGCCCATCCCCCACGATTGTCCACGTATTCAGGAACTCCTCGCCTGTGATTGACCCGAAGCTAAAGAGTGGTATCTGCGCGGGAGGAGTCTCGCCGTTCAGCAAAAGCTCAACTGTGTTTGCGCCTTGCACTGCAAGGACACCGCTCACAGCAACGGCATCGGAGGTGGCCGCCACATAGTTGAAAACATTGGTTGCGCCTACTGCCAGCGTCAGGTTTCCGTTGATGGACAGAGTGCCCGCAGCGGCACCCGCGTCACCGGGTGAGAGCAGCCCGGTCACCGTCACAGTGCTGCTGGCCAGCGTGCCGCTGCCCTTCAGCGAAGCGAATGTCTGGAGGCCGCCGGCAAGATCTAGGAGTGCACCGGCTTTGACCTCGGCAGCCACCTCGGGTGCCAGCTGATTATTTATCGCCGGAAGATCACCCTCGCCCAGCCACTTGCGGCGCAGATAGCGTATGGTATTAACGCGCTCGGCTACGGTCAATGAGTTCGTATAAACAAGAATTTCGCAGTAATAGCCGACAATGTTTACATCACTGATTGCAGTAAACGGGGCAAAATTCAATGACGATGTGTTTGGTCCATACTCATCCTCATTCACCCAGAGCCGGTAATCACCTGCATGCATCTGCACCGTCTGAACCGCCCAGCTGGTGGCAGAGGAGGGCGAATCAATGGCTATAGCCCCGCCACTGCGGGTCAGGCAGCGGTTATCCTTGTTGTTGATCATGTGCAGATGGTCCCCCAATGTTTTGCTGCTGTTAAGCGGGTTTTTCCAGTTCCCGTTCGGATTATTGTAGCGGTAGACAATAAAAGCCGTTGATTCCTGAGCGGGCATATTTGTATTGAGGTTCAGAGTGACATTGTTGAAGAGCAGAGCTGGCATGCCATGCACCACATTGGTCTGGTAAACTGGTTTCTGACTACTTGAAGCCCATCCACTCCCGCTCTTGCTTTTCCAATAACCGACAGTATTGCCCGGTGCAGGCACTCCGCCGCTGCCATCGCCGTTCTTGGCCATTGATTTTAAGTCTGCCGCATCCAACCACAGCGCGCTGCCTGGAGCCGGACTTACCATGATCTCCACCGCCCCTTGCTCAACTGCTAACGGCCCAGTAAAAGTATGTATCCCCTGCAGCGTTAACTTACCCGGGCCACTCTTAACCAGGCCGCCCGCGCCGCCGAGAGTTGCGGAGACATACCCCGATCCACTTGCTGCATAGGATGCCCCAACCAGCTCACCGTTCACAATAGACCCTGAACCAAGAGCCACAGCGCCGTTGGTTATGCTGAATCCGCCCAAATCCCAAATGCCATCTGAAACTGTTACTGGAACCTGAGCTCTGAGCGAGTTGGCGGCACCCAGCGCAAGCGTTCCGCCACTGATCGTGACATGCCCGGTAAAGGAGTTCGCCCCGGCGAGAGTCCATTTACCTGAATCAATCTTGTGGATGGCATCAGCACCGCCCTCTGAGATCACTCCGTTGATTACACCAACGCCACCACCTCGCAACCAGATTGCAGATGTGTTCAGATCCACATCGCCGTTGAGAGTAACGTTGGCACTTTTTAGCGGTTCACCGGCAAATATCGGCGAGTTCTGGAAGAGTTTAAACTGATTGGTGTGAGTGGTGGTATTGAAAAAGACCAACCCCCCAGGAGAGGGGTATATTGGATTCATGGTGCCCCCGTAAAGGTTGACTGAACCGGTTCCCATAGCACCGCTCGCATGTACGTTAACCTTTTTCCAATTACTGTCAGCTGCGCGAACAGTCAGACCACCTGCAAAGCTATTGTTGCCATTATACAGACCATCGATTCCGCCGTCAGTAGCCAGTTTATCAATGCCGCCCCCGCCTGAGATCACGCCGTGAAAATGAACGCCATAGGTGGTGAAATGCACACTGAGGGTGGTGCCGGCAGCAATCTCAATATCGTTATGTATGCTACCAGTCCCGTTGCGCGTAAAATAAAAAACGGGTTGAATTGCGCCATCGGCAACAAACCGCAGCGGCGAGCCGCTGATGTTGAAACCCGGCTTCACCCCAGCCACAGGCCCGTCCAGCATCTCCAGACGATTCAGCAGAAAAGGAGCTGCGATATCCTGCGCCTGAGCCACACGCAGGATGCCATCTAACTTTACGGTGGTGTTGCTGGCACTCACCGGCGCAACCAGATCCCCACTCCAGTTGGTCACCGAACTCCAATTGCCATCAATTAAACTGCCGCCATCCCATGTATAGGTATCGGCGCACAAGCCGCCTGGCAGCACCACGGCCACCACCGCTCCCCTGAAAAATGAGCGCCGCTGTGCGCGCGAGGCTGAAAAACACCACTTGATAAACCTTGTCATAGCTCAACTCCTTGTATTATACACACCCACTAACGTGGATAAACTATCTACATTGTTTAAAAGCATACATTTTCGCGACTGTGCCGAAAGTCCAGTCTTTCTGACCCCGGGTGCTTTTAACAACTCGGTCTTCTGGTGCGGTGCCGACCGCCTGGATGAACCTGATCCTGTTGCGCAGTGCCGACCGCAGCTTTACAGCCTCAATGCCGTGGCTTATGAATCAATTATGTCTGCTAGATAATCTTCCAGCCTTCACGAACAAAGGGATGGATGAGTTTATTACCTTCAAAGCTGTTTTTAAACTGCATTGCTTTGGCATCCCACTGCAGTTCACCAGGAACCTGTTGCGAGATACACCCCAGCAGCACACCTTCGGTCAGTGGAACCGAGTGATCGTGATGCGAGAGTGGCTTGTTGCCGCCGCGGATCGCCTCGGCAAACTCCCAGTGATGACCCTGCACACGAGGGATCGACTCCGCCACCTTTGAGCAAAGCTCGTCTTTGGCAAAGCCTTTGAACTTGTCCTCGCTGTTCCAGCAGATGGAGTCGCCCCTGACAATCGCCCGCTCGGTGATAATGGTCTGACCGCCTAGGTTACCGTAGATAGCCGCCGCTTTGGGACACACCGCATGCTCCGGCAGCGAGTTGCCATCATACCAGTAGACCGTGATTGGCTCAGCCTGCATGTCGCTGCGGTAAACCGTTTTCACCGTGGTTGCCAGGGGATAGGTTTCCGGGAAACGCTGAGTGGACTTGACACACTCCACAGTCAGCACCTCCGCCAGCTTGAAGGCCCGGAAAAAATCGCTCATCGCATGGCAGGCGATATCCCCCATCGCACCTGTCCCGAAATCAAACCACCCCCGCCATTTGAAGGGGTGATAGACATCCTTTTTGTAAGGTCGCTCCCGGGCGACACCGAGCCAGAGATCCCAGTTGATCGCCGCACCAACTGGATCACTGTCAGCAGGACGGTTGATTGCCTGCGGCCAGATCGGCCGATCGCTGGTCACATGCACCTCATCAATCCGCCCCAAGATCCCTGACTGAAGAACCTCAATTCGCCGCCGCTGCACAGGGGAGCCATTGCCGTTGTTGCCCATCTGCGAGATCACACCCAGCTCGTCGGCGATCTTTTTAAACTGACGCGCCTCCCACACAGTTCTGACCAGCGGCTTCTCAACATACACATGGCTGCCACCTCTCATTGCCGCAATCGCGGCGGCGGCGTGCATATGATCCGGAGTGGAGATCACCACTGCATCCAGATCCTTTTCAGTGGCCAGCAACTCCCGAAAATCAACGTATTTTTTAGCTGCGCCGCAGCGCTCTTTGACTTTGTTGTAGGAGCCGTTCAACCGGCCTTGATCAATATCGCACAGCGCTACGATCTCCTCGCCTAAACCATAAAACTCGCCGAGGTTGGCATCCCCCCTGCCACCGGAGCCGATAAAAGCCATCCGCAACTTATCCCCCGGCTTTTTGAATGAGGCCCCCTTTTGGGTTGATGTCAAACTCCGGGCACGCGCGGTTGCGGCAACTGAAATCACCCCGCCTGTGGCAACCGCACTTTGCTTGATAAACGAACGCCTTGATATCTGATTCATATTTTTACTCCCAACTTTACAATTAATCTTCAGAAAATATTTCCTTAGGGTCGGATTGCCTCAACCTTTTTGCATGCGTCGTGCAGGAAGTCGGAGATGCCCTCAAGCCCTTCAGTGAATTTGGTGTTCAGGAACACGTCCACAGCGGTTTTCGCCATGTCGGGCCCCCAAATCATTTGGCCGAGACAGAGCACGTTGGCGTTGTTGATGGCCCGGCACATCTTTGCAGCATAAACCGACTCCACGACCGCGGCTGTGATGCCCTTGAAGTGGTTGGCGACAATCGCCATGCCCATGCCCGTGCCGCAGAAGAGAATCGCCCGCTGGGCTTGACCAGACTGAATGGCCTCGCCCACTGCGACCGCGCTATCAAAGTAAGGACAATCCCTGCCATTGCTGGTGCTGAGATCTGTGACCTCAAAGCCTGTTTCCTTTAGATGGGCCACAACTGTGTTCTTCAGCGACACCGCGTACGGGTCAGCTGCCACTAGGATTTTTTTGTTATCCGCCATGCTCTTCTTCTCCTTTTTAGGTTGATTGTCCGCCTGTGCTGTCAGCACGCCCGCCCCGGCCAGCGCTGAGCTGATCGCTCCGGCCTGCGCCAAAAAGATTCGCCTGGTTGTCTGTGTATTTAGACTTTCCGCCATACCATACCCTCTCTTTGCACAAGAGTTGCAAAACAAGAATTCAAGCTCCCGCTCTGATACCTTGCGGCAGCAACAAAAGCCCCTGTTAATGATCTCAGCCGACTTGGATGAAGTACAAAAAAATATCCACCCATGCTTATATAACCAGAGATCGGGGAATTGCGCAAGGCGTTTTTTGAAGTATTTGCAAACCATTTTTCCGTCCTTGCAGCTCTTTTAATTTTAGTCGCTTAGGCGACTTGAAAAAATAATTGATTGTTCTTTGCAAAAAGTTGTCTATTGGGCCTTATTGCGGCTTGATTCACAATCATCCACCGCATAGCGGCGGATATACTTCGCAATCATCCACCGCATAGCGGCGGATATACTTCGCAGTCATCCACCGCATAGCGGCGGATATACTATGTTGCTTTCAGTATGTCCGCCGCTATGCGGTGGACGGAAGTTTTTCGCCTCTAAGATCTATCACCTCCAAACCAACGTAGCGCGTTCATTCCACTCCGACAAAGTTAACGACAAAGTTTGCGCCGCACTGTCATTCGTGGGGCGCGGTCACGGCCCCCGCCCTACCGCTGCGGCCGACGATGCTGCGCGACGATGTTGGCGGACGATTGGGATCATTCGGTGGCTCGTCGCCGCTATCATCAACCGTAGGCGAAGCCGACCTCAGTAGCTCCGGTTTCCAACCGGAGCTGTCCGATTGGAAATCGGAACTACGTTGTTTCCGCCCAAAAGGCGCGACCTCTTCACTCGCGCACTCCCGCACTTATCCACTCCGCGCTGTGCGCGGATACAGGCACTATTTTCTCAACTCCTGTTGCAAAAAACAAGAAGTTTAGATATCCATCTTCATAAATTGTTGAATGAAAATATTTTCTGCAAGCAAGATGCTTGCACTACTCCATTATCACTTTTACGGTAAGGTCACAATAACCCGCCCTGGAGCAGCTTTCCGTCTTCGCGCTTCGCAGCTACGCCGGACACGGAAAGGCTGGACAACAAACCTTGCATGGCAGCCGTTTGTTGTTCGAGATTTAGATACTTGCCATATCGCGCTCACTTGCGTACACTACTGCCACATACATTCATTTTCTCGTAACCAAGTGAGCAGCAGATAGCCATGTCAAAAACAAGAGTTCAAATACCGTTTTCTGTGATTCTGAGAATGATCGGCGACTATGCAGGGGATCGGCTGCGCAAACAATTAAAGGCAGTGGCTTTTATTGTCATCTATCTTGTGGCCTTTCAAATGCTTGTGTTCGGACGCGCGCCGGAACAATCCTTGCGAATGGCGGGCGGGATTGGCCTGGTTGTGCTCGGTCTGACACTGTTCCTTGAGGGTTTGCTCCTAGGTCTTATGCCGCTGGCTCAGCGGGTTGGAATTCAATTATCTGCACGCGGCGGGCTGAAAACAATACTTCCGATCGGTTTTCTTGTTGGCTTAGGAGCAACGTTCGCGGAACCTGCCGTAGCGGCCTTGCGGGTGGTGGGCAGCGATGTTATCGCATGGGAAGCACCGCTGCTGTTCTTGCTGCTGCAGCAGAAACCCGAATGGTTGATTGCCGCCATTGCCGTTGGTGTCGGTGTGGCTGTATCTATTGGCCTGCTGCGCTTCTATCTGGGATTTTCAATCAAACCCTCGATTCTAACGATTACAGGGGTACTGCTGCCGCTCTCTTTCGTGGCTTCCCGTTTACCAAACCTTGCAAGCATTCTGGGTTTGGCATGGGATGCCGGAGCTGTGACCACCGGCGCAGTGACTGTGCCGTTGGTGCTGGCGTTAGGTATCGGTATTTCGCGATCCTCGGGCAAGGCGGAAGGGGCGGTGAGCGGTTTCGGCACAGTAGCATTGGCCTCGGCATTTCCCGTTCTGGCCGTTATCGTGCTTGGCGCAATGCTCTTGCCGTACGTTCCGTCACCGGGCGGAGAACACGAGTTTTTTGCGCCCGAGAACCGCGAACAAGCCGTATATCTGTTCGGAAGCGAAGACTCCCTCAAGCGCTATGCCTTCGAACATGGCAGTGACGATACTCGAGCACTTTTTTCAATCAAAACTGAAGATGGCGATCAACTGGAGCTAGGGGACGCACCTGCCGGCAGCCACAACACCACGCCCTTCCACGCCATACTCCGCGCAGAGTTGGCTTACGCGGCACAGGCTGTTTTGCCGCTTACCGCGTTCCTTGTAATCGTTCTCCTGTTACTGCTTCGTGAACGTCCGCGCTATATTGATGAGGTGCTTTTGGGGGTTGTGTTCGTGCTGGTCGGCATGTGCCTTTTCACGACAGGGAATCGAATCGGATTGAGTCAACTCGGGAACGAAGTAGGGAGCCGTTTACCGCAGGTATACCGTGATGTACAGGTCGAGAAAGGGCAGATTGCCATCGGCCACTTTGACCCATCCGTCTTGGTTCCGGCCGTTGATCGCGATGGGAGCAAAATCGATGTTTTCCACCTGCTTGACGGTGAATCTGTTCAGGTCGTGAAATTCCACCCTGAATGGCATGACCCGGATCGACAGATCTACACTCATCGCGTTCAGACATCTCCGCTAACACATCCTGAGTTGTCACGCGTGGGGGTTCTTCTGATATTGCTTTTTGCGTTTGGCGTAGGTTACGGCTCCACTGTCGCGGAGCCCGCCCTCAGTGCTTTAGCCAGAACAGTCGAGGATCTCAGTGTTGGGACTATCACGAGTTCGTCGATTGTGCGGGCGGTCTCGATCGGGGTGGGATTCGGACTAATTGCCGGAGTTACGCGCATCCTCTATGATATCCCGATGATATGGATGATCCTGCCGCCCTACCTGCTGCTCTTCCCCTTAACACTGGTTAATGACGAGGACTTCGCGGGAATTGCCTGGGACAGTGGCGGGGTGGTGACCGGTCTGGTGACCGTGCCCCTGGTTCTAGCGATGGGTCTTGGGTTGAGCGGACAGCTTGACATTTCTGACGGCTTTGGGATTCTTGCCATGGCATCTGTTTGCCCAATCATCAGCGTTCTTCTGTTTGGTTTGGTTGCTCGGCTTCATCAACGCAAGGTTGCTCGTGCGGCCGAAGGAGTAAATGACAATGTATGACATCAGTACGCCTATCCACCGCATTACCTGCGCCATAAGACGTGACAGGCACCATAATATAACTAAACTGCTGCCGGAACTGGGAATTAAATCGGTGTTAATAGAGAGTGGACGCACTGTCAGACGCCGCCGCCATGCGCGTCTTTTCGGCCTCCCGGGATACACGGAGCGGCTCGATAACAGCCCGGTTGATCTGTATCAATTCAGCGTTGCGCCTGCGGTCTCCGAATCAGTGATTCGGCGATTGGCTGATGCCTTGCACCTGAACCGTCCCGGTCGCGGTACAGTCTATTTACAAGAGTGCAAAGCGTTCCGCGACACCGCGGATGAGAACGTAACCGATCCAGCCGACACAGGGCAGCGCCTGCCGGGATTGCTTCAGAATCTTTCCGTGATTACCTGCATCATGTCTATGAACGGCAGTGCCGAAGAGTTAGCTAAATTAGCGCTGGAGATTGGAACCGGTGTCCCGATTGTCAGCCTCGGTCAGGGAGCTGGTCTGCGTGAGCGTTTGGGGCTTTTGCGTATCACGGTGCCCGCGGAAAAAGAGGTGGTACGACTGCTGGTTCCAGCCCTTGATGCCGAAGGGTTGATGCGGACACTGATCGCGAAAGGTCATTTGAACCGCCCGGGAAAGGGATTCATCTACTGTAGCCCTGTGCTCTGTGGACTCTTAGACACCGCCCTTTTAGTCGGGCCGCAGCAACACGCCGCAACCATGGAACAGGTGGTGGCGGCAATTGATGAACTTGAAAAAAACACTGCCTGGCGTCGCCGTTTTCATGAACTCGACCCGGATACCAAGTTCCACTTACAGCCACAACACGATGAAATCATGATCATCTGTCGAGAGGAGGCGGCAGGACAGTATGTTGAAGCCGCCTTGCAGGCTGGAGCCACCGCTGCCACGAACTCCCACTTGCAGCGCGTGACCTTCGACAAAACAACAGGCGGTGCCCGCGAACGCTATACTTTTGTCGTGCATCGTTCCATAACTACTCAAGTGCTGGATGCTCTCAGACAGATTCATGATGACCCGGAAGCGCAACTGGACTGCCTGGAAGTGCAGCCCATCAACTTTGCCTTCGCATATCGCGCGAAATCGCAATGACAGATTTTGAACCGTAGAACAGAGCTTGCCCCGCACTTTCGAATGACGCACCTCCCCCTGCCCCTTTTCGACTGAATTATTTGCACTTTTTCCCTTCACTTTAAAACAGTAAACCTGTAATATACTAAATACGTGTTTAATACGTGAATCTTTTGGTGATTAACATAAATGAAAAGAGGAAAAAGATTATGCAAATTCTGAAAATGGGACAGGTCGGCGGTGGCATCGGTGCTTTTATTGGCGAGGTTCATCGTAAAGCAGCCCGTATGGACGGCGGCATCCAACTCACAGCCGGCGCCTTTGATATTGACCCGCAAAAGAGCCTTGAACAAGGTAAAACTCTGGGGCTGGACAGCAGCCGTGTGTATCAATCCTATACCGAAATGATTGAAAAAGAGAGTGCCCTGCCTGCTGATGAGCGGATTGATTTTGTGGCTGTCTGCACCCCCAACCACACCCACTTCCCCATCGCTAAAGCTTGCCTGGAGGCTGGTTTCAATGTCATGTGCGAGAAGCCTATGACCCTCACCGTGGAAGAGGCCTTGGAGCTGGAGCAGGTGGCCAAAGCATCTAAAAAGGTATTCGGCCTGATGCACAACTACACCGCTTATCCAATGGTCAAGCTGGCCAAAGACATGGTGGCCCAGGGCGATCTCGGCAAGATCCGCAAGGTCGTGGTTCAGTATCCACAGGGCTGGCTCTATCAGAATTTAGAAAAAACCGGGCAGATGCAGGCCTCCTGGCGCACCAACCCCAAAACCTCCGGTGCTGCTGGCTGCATGGGTGATATCGGAACACACGCCGCCAACCTGGCTGAGTACATCTCCGGCCTCAAAATCACAACCGTTCTCGCGGATCTCACCGCCTTTGTCAAAGGCCGCCTGCTGGATGACGACGGCAGTGTGCTGCTGCGCTTTAACAAGGGTGCCAAGGGAGTTCTGCACGCCAGCCAAATCTCGGTCGGCGAAGAGAACAACCTCGCCATCTGGATCTATGGCGAAGAGAAGGGGCTGCACTGGCACCAGGAGAATCCCAACTACCTGCATGTGCTGGATCAGAACGCGCCGGAGCAGATCTGGAAGCGCGGCAACCAATATGTGGCTGATAAATCCGCGGCTGCCGGACGCTGTACGCGCATCCCCAGCGGCCACCCTGAGGCGTTTCTCGAAGCCTTTGCCAACAACTACTGCAACTTTGCCGACACCATTCGCGCTAAAAAAGAGAAGCGCAAACCCACTGCCCTCGAACTGGATTTCCCGGGCATCGAAGCCGGTGTACGCGGCATGAAGTTCATCCAGGCAGTGGTTGATTCATCCAAGAACAACAATGTCTGGACCAGCATTTAAATGTAATTGAAGTCAATGTAAGTAGCGGGATGCCGGTGTTTCAAAGTAGCACAGGCGTCCCGCCTGTGTTGGTTGCGAAATTCACAGCCGAGACGGCTGCCGGAGAGTCCACTCTCTTTAGCCAGCAGGAGGATGCCTGCGGCAGGCAAAGCGATCATACCGGGATTAATTAATTTATAAAGTGAAAGGGGCGCGCCTTTTGTGCGGGAGTAGCGTAGGTCCGATTTCCAATCGGACATGGCTATCTGAACTTCTTGTTTCTTGCGACAGCAGTTGAGAGAATAGCAACTAATACACAAAATATCTATCAAGCAATGGCAAAAAAATATTCCCAATAAATAACATACAAAAAACAGAACAAGCAACAACAAAGTTTTTTGATAATATCATTTTTTCACCCCTAAAGCATATTTTGAATCTCCGTCGCGTCTCTTGCAAGTTGCTCCGCAGCCCACCAGGCGACAAGCTGTTTTTTGACCTGGTGACCTGGTGGCATGGTGGCATGGTGGCATGGTAACTCGGTGACTCGGTAACTCGGTGGCATTGCTTACTGTGTCATGAATTTCACGCTCTCAACCGGGCCGAACATGGCTGGAGCGCCATCTTTCACAACCTCCTCCACCACCTTTCCATTGGCGGCTGTCAGCTTCCGGATGCGGTATTTGCCCTGCTGATAGTCAAAGGTTTGGCCGTCATCCTCATAGAGCTCAAAGCTGCCGCCAACTGTGCCGTAAACACGCACCTCAAGCGGGTGCGCATAGGCCTGCCTGGTTGTATTGACCGCCTTGGTCAGCATCGGGATAACTGCCCCCTCTTTGACAAAGAGCGGTGTGCGCTCCTGCAGCCCCTCAGCTGTGACCGTAATTTTCCCCCCATTGCCAACCAGTTTACCGCTGTAAAAATCATACCAGTTGCCCCCCTCCGGCAGCTCCACAGTGCGCTGTTCACCCTGCTTTTCATAGAAGGGCGCCACCAGAATTGAGGGGCCGAACATAAACTGATCTGTGGTTTCAACCACCTTGCCTTCAGCATAGGGATTTTTTTCACTGTCCAGCTGACCGGCAATCACCCTCTCGTTCAGTTTAAAGCCAGACTCCAGAATCATAGCCCGTACCGGCGGCGTTCCCTTGCGGTTATACTCGGCAAAAGCTGTATAAATGTATGGCAGCAGCTGCATCCGCAACTTGATCACATCGCGAACCTTATCAGTGACATCACTGTATGACCAGGGCTTCTTGCCAGAGGACCATGCGTTGAGCATTGCCATGTGCGAGAAACAGACGGTCTGTGTCCGATTGAGCCACTCGCGCCCGCTACCAGCTGAGCGCACCTCCGGACACCAGAGGATGCCGCCCAGACTTGCGGCTGAGACACCTGTGATATACTGTGAGTGGCTGTAGGAGTCGCTGTAAAGCACAAAGGGGTAGCCGGATGCAGCGCCATTGGACGCGCGCACCAGCCCGTAGGTGCGCACGTTGCGCTGCTTGAAGAGATCTGTGTAGAGCATGTTCTGAAGCAGCAGCCCGTAGGACTGGCGCATTGCCTCAGCGGAGGTTCCCGACGGGAAGGTCGCATGATCCGGCCAAAGCCACTGGTCATAGCCGTCCACTTCATCAATCTTGTACCCGCTGACACCAATGCGGATGTGATCTTCGTAGTGCTGATCAGTTAGGAGTTTACGCGCCTTGGGGATTGTGTAATCCGGCACAATCCCCAGCCAGACCGTATGCGAAGCTGAGAGCGGATACATGGCTTGATAGATGCGCGACGCGGGTGAGATGTAAGGATTTTCCCAAAGATTGAGATGAACCCCTTTGTCAAGCAACTCTTTTGTAAAAGCCTCAGGATCAGGAAAGCGTTTTGTCTGCCACTCAAATGTACAGGGATAGGATTTTGTCTGCCATCCCGGCTCAAGGCCGATCACATCCAACGGAAAATCGCGCTCTTCGAACTCCTTGACCTCTGCCCTGGTTTGGTCTGCCGTGAACGCAGCGGGAACGCGGTGCCAGAAACCCATGCCCCAAAGCGGCGGCAAGGCGCCCCCCCCGCAGTAGAGATTGTAACGCGACACAACATCCAGCAGAGATTTACCGGAGAAAACCACTACCTCCAAGCCGCCGCCGTGCACCTGCGCCTCAACTGCATCGGCAAAGGGAACCGCCTGCCACGCTCCAGGCTGCGGCTCATTCGGGGGTGGATTGCGGTCAACAAAGGGCGGGTTGTTTTTAGAGTCCTTGCGGTTGCCGATTTGAACATAGACCTTTAAAAAACGAGCGGTGTTAAAAAACACGCCGTAGCCCTTGCTGGAGATGTAGAAAGGCACCGGCGCATGGGTGCGTCCGCCCCCCCTGCTCCAGTGATCAACATTCAGCTCCAGCACCTGACGCGACTTCTTGATCGAATCCATCTGCAAACCAAAGCCAAAGAGTCGCTCATCCGCTGAGGCCGGAATCCTGATCATCACCCTGTTATCAGAGCTGACCAGCACTCCCACCTTCCCCTCTTTAAAGGGAAAGGGCACACTCTCAAGCTCCTTGAGCGCCTCCAGGCGCGGCTTCTCAGCTGCGATATCAGTGTAGCGCAACTCCCCCTTCATATTGCCGAGCGTTGCCTTCCAGACCCCCGGGGCTGGGTTCTCCCAATCTTTGACCTGGCTCAGATCTTCAAGACCCGCCGCACCAATGCTCAGTGCCAAAAACCCTGCGACAAACAAACTCAATCCTTTTTCAACAAACATAATAAACTTCCTTGCTATTTAGGTAGAAGCTACTGACTCAAAATGAGGTAGCCTTAGAAACTACTGAATTAAAATGAACGTACCCTTAGGTGGCTCCGGCGGCGTATAGAGAATAAGATTCAGGAATGGGTCGCCGAGATATCCGTGATCTGCGTCTTTATTGTCATTTGCATCGCAAATTGCAATTGTCAGGTATCGTCCGGAAGAGACTTCATCAACAGTAATAAAATCATCAGAGAACACAGCAACAAACCAGAGTTCAACATCTTCATAACACCCTCCTTGTATAAGCAACGTATCACGGACTCTAAACAACCCGATGTTGACCAGTGTATATTGTTGCCTCGACAAAGTCCAGCGCCGAAAGCTATTTTTTGTATTCCGGTTGACTTAAATTTAAGCCTTATGTATTGTTGCCTTAATTAACGGAGTGAACAAATGATATTGCGTATTGTTGTGGTCCGGTAAGAAATCAAGATGCAATACATTGGCTGTTGCAATTCTAATTATGGCCGCGCACCTGTTAAAAAAACACGCTGAAGCGTGAACAACAAACGGCTGCCACGTAAGGTTTGTTGTTCAGCCTTTAGGCTGCTGGCTGCTCCAGGGCGGATTATTGAGACGTTGCTGTAGAAGTGATAATGAAGTAGTTCAAGCATCCTGATTGCAGAAAACATTTTATTCAAGCTGGAAGCTTGAGGTACTTCATTCAACCGGCGCAGCTTAGCCTAATCCAAATCTGCCTGATGCTTTTTGGCAGCCGCGATCTTTACGCTCTCATAGCGCGCGACTGCCGTTGGATCAGAGCTGTCTTCAACCACAGCCCCCCTGTCGAGAATCACAAAGCGATGGCAGACGCGGACAGCAAAGGCAAGGTCGTGAGTTGCGATCAGCATTGACGCTGCCTGCTGGTCAAGCAGCGCGGCTAGCTCCTCTTTCCCAACTGGATCCAGTGAGGCCGATGGCTCATCCAGCAGTAGCAGCGGCGGCTCAGAGAGCAGTGCGCCCGCCAGTGCGACTCGCTGGCGCTGGCCCTGCGAAAGGTGGTGCGGCGAACACTGGGCCAGCGCCCCAATCCCCAGCGTGGCTAGGATCACCGCGGCCCTCTCCCGCGCACATGCACGCTGCACTCCACGACGCTCTAACGAGAAAGCCACATCATCCAGCACATTGGGAAAGAGGATCTGATGGTCAGGCACACCAAACAAAAACCCGAGTTTGTCGCGCACCGCACGCTCTGTCGCACGCGACAGCGCCAGGCCGCAAACTTGAATCTTGCCGGTAAAGCGCAGTAGACCGGCAGCAGCTGAGAGCAAGGTGGTCTTACCCGAACCGTTGAGCCCCATCAAAGCCACCCGCTCTCCTTGAGCGATCTTTAACGACACCCCCCGCAGAGCCGCAACGCTGCCGCCCCGATAAAAAACCGACACATCACAATAAACCAACGCGTCACTCATGCGACCCCCAATCGCAAGGCAAGAGTCACCCCGAACACCAGCAGTGCCGCGGTCACCGCGCATCTGTCCCAAGCTGACGTAACTGTCAAAGACTCCCCACGTAACACACCATCAAAGCCGCGCACCTCCATGGCGGCACTGACCCGCTCGGCCCGCAGCACCAGGTGCAGCAGCCAAAGCACTGGCAGAGCAAAGAGACAACGAAGCCGGGCAATGAGCGAGGCTGAGGTCACCCCGCGCGCGCGCAAGGCCAACACCATACACCTTGAATCCTCTGCCAGCAGGGCGCTCTGATGAACAATCTGCAATATCAAAACCGCCACTGCGCCCGGCAGCGGCAGGTCGGCAAGCCCCTGCCTGAGTTCAGCGGGCTGCAACGCCGCAAAGGTCGCCGCACCGACCAACAGGCAGAGGGTTCCGCGTACGCCGACACCCAGCGCGGCATGCAGCGTCGCGGAGGCAGCAACAGCATCGCCTCGCATGCGGGCCACTGGCACAAGCAGCAGCAAAGGCAGGAAGAGGCAGGCAGAGAAACCAAGCAGATATCCCAGACGGCGCAGCGGCAAACCACACCCTGCCAACCAGCTTGCCAGCACCAATATTAAAAGGGCAACCCCGTAAGAACTCTTCAGTGACGCGGCGGCGCAGCTTGCTAACACGAGCGCACCGCACATCAGACGTGTGGCAGGCGTCAGCCGTCCCACACAACCATCCCCCTTGCCCCACGCCGCTGTAAACGTGATCATAAACAACGTCCCTTGCAGGCGTTCAGCGCATAGCAGCTTGCATCATCAGCTACACTCAGAACCTCAAAGCCGTTGCGCTCAAACAGAACAGCCACCTCGCTGGCAGGCGCCAGCAGATCGGCTTGCACCGAGGGGTGCGCTTCGCTATGGATCTGGTTGACCTCCTCGCGCGAGATGTAGTGCAGGATCTGAACGTGGCCGCCCGCTCGCAGCACGCGGCCAAACTCGGCCAGCACTGCCTCCGGATCTTCAAAGTGCGGCCAGGCGGAAAAACAGATGATGCGGTCGCAGGAGCCGTCCGCAAGGGGAAGTTGGTGGGCCGCCCCCTGTAGCCAGCACACACGGGGATCATTGATTTTATTCTGAGCGCGCTCCAGCATCACAGGTGAGATGTCAACTGCAAACACGCGCCCCGCACTATCCAGTCGGCTCAGCAGAGCTTTGGTGAGGTTGCCTGTACCGCACCCGATATCCAGTACGCACTCACCGCGCTGAACGCCGAGCGCGTCAAACTCAGCTTGCAGCCTCGCCTCCAACAGCGGCAGGTCGTGCCAGCCATCCCACGCATCCGCAATTGAATCAAAAAACGCAATCCTGCCATCAATCTGTTGCTCAGCACTCATTGTCTGCCCTCACTTTGATTTGTTCCCAGCCGCACAATCTGCGGGATCACCGCCAGCATGAGTGCCAGCCCTGGCCAGCCGCTGATCAGCGAGATGCCCGCCACAAACCCGGCTGGCAGCTCCATCACGTGCGCCACTCCATACAGCAGCCCCGCGCTGACAGCGCGCCCTATCACCAGCGTAAACGCGAGGACCAACCAGACAGGCAAGACTGGAAAACCCCTTCGCAGCACTCCAATCAAGAGCGCCATCAGCGCCAGCTCCAAGGCCATGGTCAAGGCGATTGGCGGCATAAAAGGCGGCATCCCTGTCGCAGCCCCGGAGAGGATCGGCACCACCAGCGCAGTCAGCGCGGCAGCTCCGGGGCGCACGAAAAAGGCCAGTGTCACCAAGGGCAGATACATGGGCATGAAAACATGGCCCAGATGCAGCACATGAAAGATCACCGGCAACAGCAAGGCTGCCGCGCCGAAAATCCCACAATACGCCAAATCGCGTGGTTTCATAACACTCCCCTTAAAATTTTAATTTCATGCCAGTGTACCACATAACACCCGGCATCGGGTATCCTGGAAAGTACTCGTAGTGCCGGTTAGTGAAGTTCTCCGCCGCGATATACAACTCGCCATTCAACTGTGAAAGGGCCTGCAAATCGAGCGCGACACGCGTATTGAAAACAAAATAGCTCTCCAGCCGGTGCAGATCAGGGCTGGCGCTGCGCATACTGTGGGCATACTGACTGGCAACATACTCGGCATCCAGATCCCAGCGCACATAGCGGGACAGCTGATAGGAGGTGCCCACAGTGGTTGTCAGATCAGGCAGACGTGAAACCGGCTCAGTTTCAGGGCGGGTGTAGGTGCCACCTGCAAAGAGCGTCAAATCTTCATGCGGATAGAGATGCAGGGACAGCTCCGCTCCGTTGGCCCGCATACTACCGGTATTGAGATAACCCCCGCTGGTGAGATCCATGCGGTTCTCCACCTCGGTGTGAAAAACCGTTGCATGCACAACCGCCAGCTCGCCCACCTCAAGATGCGCCCCTGCTTCAGTGGTATCCAGCGTCTCGGCCTCCAGCGACTTCCAGGTGGCGGGCGAGGTTCCGCGCATATAGATGCCGGGGTAGTGCACGCCCCGCGCATGAGAGACAAAGAGTTGCAAGCCCCCCCGCTCCAGGGTCAGTGCTGCACAGGGCGCGGTTTCGTCATCAAACTCTGAGCTAAAGTAGTGGCGTGCGCCAACAGAGGGCGTGAGTGTCCAGTCGTGGCCAAGGTCAAAATCATAGCGCACACCAGCATAGGGTGCCGTGGTGAAAAACCGCCCGTTGTAACCCCAGACGCGTTGATTCGTTGATTCGAGAATATTGCCTGTTTGGCCGCCCTCAGACCAGCTGTCCAGCGATCCGGTCAAGGTCAAGCGCTCGATCAGCAGATCATACGATGAGCGGAAACCGTAGTTGTCCCAGTCAGTGTTCGAGTAACCAGGCGGTGAGCTCTTGATATCGTCATTCAGGTGATCCTTGTGCCAGCGGATCTCGCCATTCTCGTAGTAGAAGAGAGCGTAGCCTTTGAGACTCTCACGCTCACTCTCCAGCCGGATAATGTGCGTGCCGGTCTTGGTGTCAAACTGATCGCGCAGGGGTGCGGGCGTGCCTTTCGGCCCTGGGTCGCGCACCCAGTTATCCGTGTGTTGAAAGATATAGGCGAGGTGCTCCTCTGGAGTCACCTCCCAGCCAGCGCGTGCAAACACGCTCTTGAGTTCAGCTTCGCCATGTTTCCGCGCCCCTTCGGAGTATTTATATGCCGCGCCAGCATAGTAATCAAAGATATCCTCTTTGCCGCCCACAGAGGCGGAGCTGATCAGCGTGTTAAAGCGGCCATAGGCCAGATCCAGCTCGCCCTCATGCCCCTGTGTATGGCGGCGTTTGGTCTCGATATTAATTGCCCCGAAGGTCCCGGGATAGTTCTGAGGCTGCGGGTTTTTGGCAACCGTGATGCGCTCGGCAAAGTCGATTGGCGCGATATCCATCAGCGGATGTGACCAGACACCGGATTCGCGCGGAACACCGTCAGTGTAAATCTTGATCTCACCCCCGGGCCGGGCAGTGCCTGCTCCGCGGATATAAACTGAACCGCCCTGCCCGCCGCCATAGGCGCCGACCGGGCTGTAGCGCGAAATCGAGACACCGGGCACCTGTCTCAGGGCGGTTGGCAGATCAGTTGCACTCAGGCGCTCAATCTGCTGGCGGCTGATGACCACGCTGTTGGCACCATCTTTAGTTACACGCTCGAAATCCGTAATGGGCGATGCTGTTACCACCACCCGCGCCAGGACAACCGTGTTGCTGGTTGTGCCCTCTGTTTCCGCCAGCATATTACTGGCTGACTGCGCACCACTGCCCCATGCTGCCAGACAAAAAACCATAAAAAATGCACTCCTGCGCATTAATCTACACATCATATTTATCTCACCCAGACCAACCCTGTACACTGCCCCTGTTCCCGGAATTCGGGCACCCTAAAAGATATAACTTGCGTTAATTATTGTCGCTGGCAGAGCCAAAGATTGGCAGAATGTGCCGCTCCAGCAGATTGTGCGTCACATTTTTACCCACGACAGCCGCATGCTTTTCCAGTGCGTGAATATATTTATCTCCCAGTTCAAAGGCCACTTTGTACGCCACATGGATCAACTGGCGAAAACTCGGATTATATTCAGGGCAATCCAGGTCATGACGCAACACCTTTACATACTCTTCGCTGCTCCAATCACTCACTATGTCAATAGGAGGAAGCTGCTCTGGATCAATATCAATTACGGTGGCATAAGGCGCGGCCAGCTCGTCGTAGCGGCTCAAGGCTCCGGCATAGATTTTTTTGGCAACAGAGAGTCCGTCGCCTCCGGCTTCGGCTAAGCCAATCACCTCTTCCAGCCAGGTGGTTCCGGCAGTTTTCAGATGCACTCCGGTTTTGAACTTTTTCAGGATGCGATTGATCACCGGATAGATCGCGAACTTATCACTCCCGGAGTGGACGCTGAGGCGCAAGGAGCCTTTTAATCCAAATTGTTCTGAGGCAAAACGCAGCGCAGCGACATCCAGCTCAAACTCCCGCTCGAATTGTCCGACATCACCCACATAGTTGACCCCCTTATTAAACCGCCCGCTGAATTTCGGGGCAATGGTATCAATCGGAATCGACTCGCCTGCAATCATAGCCAGAATGAAAAGCATTTCAACCGGGGTCTGCGGATCATCGGTTTCGTCCATCGACACCTCGACCTTGAAAGCACCCTTTTTCCGCCCTGCTATATGGCGATAAATCCGCCCGGCCTCCTGCACGGCGCAGAGATATTTCTCAGCAATAGCGCGAATTTCTTTGCCTGAAACAAACAAGGGCTCGCGGATGCCGGGCAGATTAATCTCACCGGCAAACACACCCATGGTCAAAGTAAATTCATCGACATCCTTTGTTGGCGAGGGCTTACCAATGAAGTCGGCCACATCCAGCGTGAAGAAATCGGACGAATCAATAAAGCCATCCACATTCGCAAGCGAAATATGGTCGGCATCCACAAAATAGGGTTGCTTCCATCCCAGCGCGTGAACAGCTGCATCAGCCTCGGCGCGCACAGAGGCGGGCGCGGTGTGAACGGTTGTGTGCTCGCGATGCGATTTATTCCAAACCGGGCTCACGGCAATTCCGCGCCGGGCCGCCTCCACATAGGCTGCCAGCTGCGCCTGGCCCTGATGGCCAAAACGATCGCCGCAACCAAGTGTATTTATAATCTGTAAACTCATAATCTCTTCCTTAAGCTCTTGCCAAAGGGCAAGACAAATTCCTGACACCTAACTTTCGGAGAAGAACGAATGATAGACTATGTTATTCAAGAAGGTCAAGATGTCGTTTAGCGAGTAGGATCGCGAGTCGTTGCGGTAGTGAGTGATCCTGCATTTCTGAACCGGAAGCACGCTTCCGGCGTCGCTTTTACGCCGTGACAGGAAAGCGTGAACAGCTTTCATTTATAGTGGGCACTCACCACGCAACACGCACGCGTAAGGTGCAAACAGAAAGTAAACGATTATTCAGAAAAAATGGCAAAAACACTAATTTTTCACGTCCACGTCCAGTGGTCTGGAGTGTGACGCTGGTCGTTCAGTGATCGGATGGGGACACGGGGATTTCGCCCCGTGTCCCTTCCACACCACCGGACATGCGGTTTTCCGCATCCGGCGGTTGAACCCGGCAGAGGTCAAACATTTGCCTCCGCGAAGTCCCACGGTATAATAAACCCATATCGTTTCAGTGTTGCATTCGATAGTGCTCGTTGCATCCCTAAATAATCCCACTTGTTGATCGCATCATTATTGCCAAGCAAATATAGATTATTCCCGCCCCGTTCCTTAATCGGGTCTCTGGAGAGGAACCGGAAAAGTATGGGCTCATAATAACGCCGTTGATACACAATCAATCCCGTGTCAGCATCAAACGGCTTGGTACTGAACCAGTGGGTGAAATCATCCTTCATTGAACCGGAAAGTTTCGTTTCACCAAAAGCATTGTGCTCACCATGAGCTTTGATATTGCCGCTGACATCAACATACTCGGTAATGTTCCCATTCGCGTCTCCAACAGCGAAATACGTGTTGGTTTCAGAACTTGCGATTTTTGTGTCACTTAATAACCCTCCGACGCCACCGGCTCCTTGAAGGGTGCTGCTTAAATCCAAACCCCAAGTGTAGTAATTGATGTTGGTTGTAAATGTTGTTTGATCAACGATAATTTCGGCAGCGACATTCCAGCCGTCCCAGATGTATTTAGTGATCAGGGAGCTATAGGGGTTGGGGGTTAGGGTTGTCTTGGAGATGCGCCTTGATTGATAATCATAGGCATATTCGCAGAAAACGCCGCTGGTTAGATTGGATGCGCTGATAAGGCGGTTTTCGCCGTCCCAAGTATAGAACCATGAACTGCTGAAGGTCATGTTACCATCGTCATCGTGAGTTGGTGATGCCGAGATTCCACCTGTAATTGAGGTATATTGGTTGAGCTGGTTTGCAACATAGGTGTTGGTGGAACCGTTGAGCTGATTCCACTCTCGGTTTCCAATTGGATCGTTGCTATAACTATGATTATCGTTGCCCATGATTGCACCTCTGACTTCACCGCGGATATTGTAAATGAAATCGTTGGTGATTGTCGATGCGTTAAAATAATCGGCGCGGTGAGTTCGGCTGCCCAGCTGATCGTTGATGTAGTCAAACGCCGAGATCGTGGTGGCGTTCCATGAGTTTGAAACGGCAATTATTAAATTTCGTTCCGATTCATAATAGCGACTCCATTGAACGCCTGAATCCGAACTCATGGCGTTTACAAGATCTGTTCCAGGCAGATATGTGTATGCGAATGTGTTTGTCTCTATGCCGATGATTGAAGTAACTGAAGACAATCTGCCATACTCATCAAACGAATAGGTCAAGGTCATCGGAGACAATGGTCCTCCAGTCAAGATGTACCCGATAGTGCGTCCGAAGCTGTCCTGCTTGCGGTCGATGATGTCGCCGTCCTGGGTTTCGTAGTCGAGAGTCAGTCCATCATAATGAAAGGTTCTGGCTGAGGTTGAACTTGATGCTGATATGATACGGTCTAAACGGTCATGGGTGAAGGTTACATCTGGTGTTGAGTCGGAATAGTTAATGTCAGTGAGCTGGCCGAGATCACCGTAAATATATGTTGTTGTGATGCCACGAGCCCATGTGCGTGTTGCGAGTCTTCCCGCATCTGTGTAGGTGTAGGTTGTTCTGTTTCCATCGGTATAGAGTTTGTTGGTCAACAAGCCTGTGGTTTCATCGTAAATCCATTGTGTTACATCGAGTGCTGAGTTTTGAGTGCTGAATGATGAAAGGGTTTCGCCCGTCGGCACAAGGGTGTTGAGATTCACGTTTGCATATTCGTTACTGCGGGTTGTAGCCATAGCGATCATGCGGCCAGCCGTATTGAATTCATACGCCACAGGATATGACGTGCCCCATGTGGCGATGGTTTGCCCCTGCGAATTATAGGCGGTGTGGCTGACCTGACCGAGGGCGTTTGAAACGGCAGTTCGCCTTCCTAGATCGTCATAAAAGTAGCTCATTCTGTTCGTAAAACTCTGTGTGTAACTCACCTGCCCAAAATCGTTATAGGCGGTGAATGTTGTGTTCGTGCGACCGTCGGTTGCTGTAACCTGCTGTGCAAATCCGTCGTATGTGAAGGTGTTGGTGACGCTTGTTGTGCTGATTGTCTGAACCGGATATCCGGCGATGGATTTCTGGAAAGCGTTCTGTGTTGAGATCGGCGTATCCGTCACCTGCCATGTGGTCGCATTGGCAGCATCGGTATAAGTGGAGCTACGCGTGATGTTGCCGAGCCAGTCCTCGCTCTCGCTCTGCGCGGTGAGCACTCCTCCATTGTAGGTGTCAGCACCAAGGCCAGTCATGCGCACTCTGGAAACGGAGCTGGTAATACAATTAGCAGAATTGGTCTCCACCCAAACTTCATTATAAGTCACCTGCCACCAATCGTTTGAGCGTAGCTCGTAAATCCTGTCAATCTTGTTAATCCTGTCTAAACCAGCGTAGTCCACCGCTCCGTTTTTATTAACATCCTGACAAGTAACAGTCTGTTCACCGAGGCTGTTGTATTCATAAAGCGTGTCCGCTGATCCAGTACGACTGCCTTTTATCAGTCTACCACTAGCTAAATCATAAAAATTGGTAGTTGTGCCGAGCGGCGTGGTTGTTGCGATAACCCTCCCCAGAAAATCATGTGTTGTCTCCGACTGTGTGAGCCACTCGCCATCGTCATATTTCACATAGGAGGTTGTTTTCTTCCAGTCGTTCGGCTGGATATCAGATTCCGTCTTCGTCATTTTCTTCAACTGTTCGCCTGAAACGGAATCTGTCCATTCGGTGGTTGTTATTTTTGCACCGCCAGCTATGGCAATATCTGTGGTGGTAATCCCTGCTCTGCTTGTAACGGTTATGTTAGTAGCATTGTTCCAGGTTGTGATGTTGGTTGTGCAAATCCCCTGCGGATCGGTTGCGACACTGAAGTTATCTGTGCCGAAGGGATAGGCGGTAGTGGTGACCTGCTCTGCATAACCGAAATGATAGCCGAACTGGGGATCGGCCACGTAGCTGGTGCTTTCGATTTCACGGCCAATGGCATCGGTCCGGGTATAGTGGGCGGGGTGGTTTCCATCGGCACCGGGGAGCTGACCCTGCGATAGATACACCACTTCGGAGTCGGCGGGATATCCGGGCCATTCGTTGTAAGCAGTGACTGTGCCGTCGCGGGCTACGCTTTTTTCAATGCGACAACAATCCCAATAAAAAGACTTCATCTTTTTATAATAATCCGTGTCACGGATTTGGTAAATTTGGGCATTAAAGTACGTACTGTACGAATTGGAAGAAGATGTTGACTGACACAGTTACCATCGTGAAACCAGCGACGATTTAGCGATAGCCACAAAAAACGCACAAAATCACATAAACAGTTATCTTTAACAACGTCCATAGCTCACCTTTTATGTTTTGTTCTTTATTCATCTTAAAACCCGCCGGGTTTTGATAGGCGGCGTATCGGAAAATCCCGATGGTTCGTGGGTGACATTATTCACCCGGGGCGTCACGGAGTTCGACCAACCGGCTACCGCGCGATTTTTCCCCCGTTTCATTCTTCTTCCAGCCAATTCAGTTTGTGGCACCTTTTCGTATATCAAAACTCAGCAGCCAAAATTTCCTTTTTTTAATATTGTCCTTCCTTGTTATTCCAATCTTTCCAAAAGCCAGCACTATCTCCTTGCATATTTATTGTGTTAAACTTTATTTTTCTTAATATATTTAGTTGATCTTCGGATAACAGTTCAGGGCTAAACTCTATGTCCTGAATATGCATTTTGCTGAGCACACCAATGTTGGTAACAGAGATACCTCTTATTGATAAATATCTGAGCGGCATACCTGTTATTGAGGACAAATCTTTTATCAAAGTTCCGTTTATTTGTAACTCTTTTAGAGGAATATGGGCAATAGGTTTTAGGTCACTAACTTTGGTGTTTGATAAATTGAGACAGATTAGCCCTGTGAAATCATGTAAAGGCACAATATTATCAATATCTGTTTCATTTAGATCAAGGCTTTTTAAAGGCAAACCTGTTAAGACTGATAAATTGTTAATGTTTGCCCTGGCCAACGTAATATCTAACATTCCGCTATTGGCAATGGTTACACTTCCTGCATTCAAACCCATATCACTGAGATACCTATATACATATTTCTCAAACCTCCAAGGCCAAGGAACTTTTTTTTGATTAACATGAGCATTAAAAGCAAGGAGAGAAAAAACTAAAGCTAATATCACCATGCTTACTAATAAACTTCGTTTCATATTTTACCTTATTTCAATAATCTGGTTACGACTCATTGGGTTTGAATACCCGTTCCCTCCGACTTGTATACTAACCTTGTCTCTACAAGACACACCGATCGAATAATTTAGCTGAGATGCAGGAACTGAGTTTGATGATTTATACCAAACCTTGAAAAGATCGTCATTAAATGCCTCTAGAGACCAGCCCGATCCTTTCTCGGCCAATTTTGAAATAAAAATGCCAGCATCAAACTTGGCATTGGGATATGTGTATATTGGATATACACCCCAACCGTTTGTTTCATTGCTCGGTGTAGAAGGGTTACCCCAAAAATCACTAGGAGTTTCCCAGTTAAAATCAGGATTAAACAAATTATCTATTTCTCCATATGCTCCGCCAAAGAATTTTTTACCTGGGTTAGACAAAGGTGGGCGAATTTCAGGCGGCACTGATATGCGAGGAATAAGTATCACTTTAATTGTTCCTCCATCACAAATTGCTGACGTGCTAGTAGCATCAATTAGCCGCCCCCCTGTAAAAGTCCTTTTTGGCATGCAATATACCTTTACGTCCATCCTTTTTGCAATGTTGTATTTGCTTTTTTCTCCAGTAAAATATTTATTAATATTGTTGGCCATCCTTCCAAGCAAATCAACATCGTTGATACAATTATTTTGAATAAAACCATTTTCTTTTAATCCGCCTCGGGTGCCAATTCTATCCCGACTTGTCCAACAGCCTAAAGAAGGAGTTAAATATCGTTCCTCATAAGAAATCAAAC
>JAQUCE010000051.1 GCA_028686345.1 Kiritimatiellia bacterium | reverse complement strand
AGGCACGGCATACACGTATCTTAGTGATGGAAGAATCGCTACCCGAAAATGGGCGCGCAATATCATCACGACCTACGGATATGCCGATACAGCCACAGGCAGCATTCGCACCACGGATTACAACGATACCACGCCAAGTGTGACAAACTATTATAACCTCATCGGACAGCTAATGAAAGTCGAGGACGGCACTGGAACGACCACCTTCGGCTATGATTTGAGAGGTCGGCTAATCGCTGAAACCAACACCTTTGCAGTCATCACCCGTAGTTATGATACATACGGGCGTTATGCTATATTCATTTTGAATCCCGTCAATCCTGTTTATCCTGTCCAAAAAATTGTATTCGGTTATGACACTCTCAACCGTCTTAACTCCATTACCTCAATCGTTGGGACTGAGATCAACACATTCACATACAGTTACCTTTTAGGCACACAAATCATCAGCGGCTATACAGTTACAAACCCCGAAGCAGGCACTACAAATCTCATCGTTACACGTACATACGAACCCAACCGCGACCTCATTTCAACCGTTACGAACTCCTTTGTGGCCCTTGTGCCCTCTGTGGTTTCATCTTTCAGCTATTACAATGACAGCACAGGTAAGCGAACTGGCCGGATTGATTATTATAATGGATCGACTGTTACCAATACATTTGATTATAATATTCGTGATGAGGTGACTAACGCTGTGATGAACTCGGATGAACATAGTATTATCTATGATTACATCGGAAACCGACAGACCTCTACTGTCAATTCTGTTCCCAGTGCCTACACGGCAAACCAACTCAATCAATATACATCTGTGAACTCTGGCGGCTTTGCAAGGTCTATTACACATGACCTTGACGGAAACTTAACTTGGGACGGACAAAAATGGGATCACTCATGGGACGGCGAAAATCGCCTGATCTCTTCAGACCCTGACTACTGGGGCACCACCAACGGCGCGTGTATGTTTGAATACCGATATAACCATCAAAACCTACGTGTTGAAAAAATCAAAAAACAGCTTTCAGGCAGAGACCCCGGATATCCAATGACACCGGGAACCAACCCCGGCACATGGAACCCCATCGAAACCCGCCGTTATATCTGGGACGGTTGGAACATTGCGGCTGAAATAATCATTGATCACGTCACTCCTGCAACAAACATCAGTTACTACACTTGGGGTCTAGATCTCAGCGGTACACTCCAGGGTGCTGGCGGTGTCGGTGGTTTGCTAAGCGACACGAAAGTTGCAAGTTCAGGAAGCAACACGTATTTCGTTGTTGGCGATGCGAACGGCAACATAACCGAGTATGTGAATGACACCGGAGCAACAGTAGCACACGGCGAACACAATGCCTTTGGTGAAACAAAACTCTCTGGGTCAATGAAAGATCAGTTTACACATTGGTTCAGCAGCAAACCGTTTGATCCCAGAACAGGGTTAGTACAATATGAATTACGTCCTTATTTGCCTCTGCATGGTGTTTTTTTGCTGCGGGATACTGTTGGAACAAAGGGAGGCCTGAAGCTTCATGGAATACTCAATAATAACAGTTTAAACAAGTGGGACTTCCTCGGGAGAGCGATGTCTAATGATGAAAATATTGATTTTTCTAATATGATTAAGTGGCGTTATGAAGTTGAATATAGATGGGGTGCATTGTTTTCGTTGAATTTTAAGTCAGCAAATCAAGCTCTTCCTGGAGAAGCACCGTACCGAAGAAAGCTTAATGCTTATTCTTCAAATAAAGACTGGTGTTTATGGAAATCGCGTAAGTTAGTTGTATGGTCTGAGCCAGCAGGAGGTTTTTCAAAGATTGTACAAAATGAAGGTTATTCTCTAAGGTTTGAACCTTTTATAGCATTTACTCTAGATGGGAAAAGTACGGAAGGTAAATGGAAACCAACTTGGAGTAAACCTGGCGAGTTAAATTGGTCTGGTTTTTTTGCAACAACTGGGTCTCGTAAAACCTTTGAGCAGTATATTTGGCTTGAAAACACTGAAAAGCTTGATTTATACATTCATCGTAAAATAATAAAACATAATGTTATGAATATTGGGAAAGATGAACAAATTCTTACGACTTTGAAATTTAAATTAGAGCAAAAAATAGGAGGTTCTCTTTGAAAAAATATTTGCTTGTTTTAGTCATTATACTTCTTATCGTAATACTCAGTTTTGATTTTTTGCTATGGAGGTATTTGGTTTTCAGCTCACGACACACTTGGGTTTTTACACATTCAAACGGAAAAATTGAAGAAGGACGTGATGATTTGAATCATGAAAATATCGATTCATTTATTGCAACAAAACCAAGTGGAAAAATGACATATTACGATAAGAGTAAGACCGTCTTTTGTGAATATTTTCTTAAAAATGGCGAGTATCATAAATCACATAAGACATGGGGTAAAGACGGTTTTTTGAATTATTCACAAAGTTATAATAAAGGTCAAAAACATGGCGTTCAAGCAAGTTGGTGGTTGCAAAATGTGCCTATGTCAGTTGAGTATTACGCTAATGATTCGAGAGAAGGATCGTGGACAAATTGGCATGAAAACGGAAGCGTCGCCGCAATTGTTGTATTTTCCAATAATCTAGAGAACGGACGTTGTTTATATTTTTCAAAAAGTGGCAGAAAAATAGGGGATTGTATTGAGTCGAATGGATACACAATTTCAGGCACAAGAATTATTAGTAAGAAAAAAGGTGAAGGTGCGCTATTAGGCAGTTTTACGAATGGCGTTTTAATAAAGAAGTGGTTTGATTTTGAGAAGGAGTGATTGAGTTATGCAGCTTAGGGCCAAAAAAGTCATCCGCAAATGAAGAAGGCGAATGAGGCAATGTTTACGGGAGTGAAACTAAGGTGAAACAATTGAAAACACACCAAAATTCGCCTCTGACTGATTTTGCAAAAGTGATTTTTAAAAAATGAGCGCAGAGAGGAGGTTTGTTAATCCGTGCAGCGGATTTTCATAAAAAGATGAAGTTTTTTTATTACGATGGCTTTTCCAGGAGAACGAAAACTACGAATTATGCGAATGGCCGCGAATTGAAGCGCGTTGTTGCCTACCATGATGACGGAAGTATGGCGACCGTCGGCAAAGTTACAGACAGCGGTACGAACACAACCAGTTACAGTGTGCGGCAGGCTGTGGCAGGAAAACCGGGAGCTTATAAGCTCACAGTGACCGATGCCAAGGGCAATCAAACATTGAACCATTATTCTGGTAATGGGCAAATCTATCGCAGCGAAGGCGCGACCTATCCGACCGAGACAGCTTTTGACGCAGCGGGGCGCATGGCTGAGCTGCATACATGGCGCAACGAATCTGGCAACTCCGATATGACCCGCTGGTATTATGACCTGTTCACCGGAGCTGTCACTAACAAACTCTATGCCGATGGCAAAGGCACAGCATACAGCTATTCTATACGTAGAATGTTTTTTTCAACACCAGTTGAATCAGGCACGATCAGCTTCCGGATAACACACTCAAGAGGAGGGTCAATCAAATCATTACAGATTGAACGTAGCCAGCCTTCAACTACATCCAGCTTCTCTGACGGTATTCCACTAATCTTCCTGGTTTTGTCCCCAACCCCCAGCACAATGGTACCCGAGACGGTATTTGCCATTGCAGCAAGTTCATCCGCCATACCATCCCTGTGCGGCCCGACAACTTTATTACCGTTGAAATCCACTGCTTTCAGTTCAAGAACAGAGTCTTCTCCCAAAGCAATCTGTTTGAGCAGATCTGACATACTTTCACGTCCTTTATTGTTTATCTATATCATTAATTGAATCGTAAGTTCACATTGTTCCAAACACTTTTTCGATGATTTGGATATTAACCCAAAGAGAGGGTGAAGTGAAGCAAAACCAGAGCACTCCAGCTATTGCTTTTAATCGCTTACCACAGAAAGTCGGGTTTTTCTTAGCTGCACCGAAATTAAAGCCGTCAATACGGACGCATCGTCGCTCGGGTCGGTGCCTGCTGCATATTCTTCCCATGCGGTATGTCCATCGCCATCACTGTAGCTGTCGTCTTTCAGATAGTCCCATCGAATCTTGTGCTTGCCCTTCCCGGTAACAACAATGCGCACCTCGCGCACCTCGCGCACCTCGCGCACCTCGCGTACCTCGGCCAGCCCGCCTGAATCCTGCATGATCAGCGCATCGTCAAGATAGACATTCAGAAAATCGTAGTCCTCTTCCGATGAAACCCGGTAACGGAACGTAAGCGTCCCGGCGTTCTTGACGATAGTCTGGGCGGATGAAATTTGTCCGTGAAATCTTCATTAAATTCCCTGTCAGCCGCAGCATCCCCAGCCAATTGGCGGAGACTCCGTTTGTTTGCATCCAGAACGCCCCGACGCTGCGATGTCAAATACAGCCTTCATTAATCACTCCATTTACTGCGGAGGCTACGCTGAAGTTCAACCTTGTCAACGATTTCATCTTTCCAGCATACTGTAAGCGTTTGAGTTTTCTTTGATGTAGTGATCGCTACTATATTTAAAACAAAATAAGAATTGCTGGCGTGCTTGGCGGGTGGCTTGTGTGCGCGTTGCGGAGTGTGTTATAATTCCAGCACATTAAAAGGCGTGCAATGAGTGAGGCATCAAAAGAACGGTATACGAAACTCAAGCCGATTGACGTGGTTAAGAATGGATGTTGGCATGATACGTGATGTGGGGGTTGTTGTGATCGCCTACGTGGTAGGCTGCGTACAAACAGGGTACTATTTAGTGCTGGCTTTGACAGGCCAGGATCTGCGCCGGGTTGGCAGCGGATCAACCGGCGCTCGCAATGCGGGTCGTGTACTGGGTCTAAAAGGTTTTCTCTTCACGCTGTGCATAGATGCCGGAAAAGGGGCTCTAGCGGTGGCTGTACCCATTTGGTTTGGCGCTTCACCGCTTGCATCAGCCACGGCGTTGGTGGCCGTGGCTGTTGGGCATGTGTGGCCCATCCAACTTCGGTTTTGCGGTGGGCGGGGTGTTGCGGTCGGGCTGGGTGGTCTCGCTGTGTTTGATCCCCGACTGCTTGGAATGCTGGTCGGGATCACGCTGTTTGCCTGGGTGGTCAGCCGCTGTTTTCAGTTCAGCGGAGTGGCAGGATTTGCAGCGATACCATTCGCGGCATGGTTTTTTGAGCTGCCGGGTGAGGCACTGGCCGGAGTAGTAGGCCTGAGCCTGCTCGTGCTCTTCACGCATCGTTCTCATATCAGCGGCTGGCTGAGACCTGTACCTGCAGCTGGCGACAGATCGGCTGCAAGACCCGGAGATTGACAATATGAACAGCTTGGTGTTTAAAATCGCAACTGAAGCAGACGAGCTTCGGCAGATCCGCGCATTGAATTACCGCACTTTCGTTGAGGAGATTCCACAACACAGCCCCAATCCGGGGCGTTCGCTGGTTGATCGCTTTGAGCAAGAGAGCATCTTTTGTATCTGCCTGTGCGGCGACAAGGTTATCGCCATGGTCGCTATTCGCAGTAACCGCCCATTCTCGCTAGACATAAAACTGCCGTGTCTTGATGCATATCTGCCTCCCCACAACTCTGCGTGTGAGATCCGACTGTTGGCCATTGAGTCGAAATATCGGAAAGGTCGCATCCTCACCGGATTGATTGGCATGGTATTCGACCTCTTTGAAATACGGGGTCACGACCTTGCATTGATCTCCGGGACACTGCGGCAGGCTAGGCTGTATGCGCACATGGGGTTTCAGGCCTTCGGCCCCGTCGTAGGATCACCGGATGCGCAATATCAGCCCATGTACCAGTTCGTTAATCACTTTCGTGCGCGTGCTAAAGAGTTGCGGAGTAAAGCTTTGGGCACTCAGACACGCCTTTCTGTGAGTCTGTTGCCCGGGCCGGTCTGCCTGGCACCGGCGGTGCGGGCGGCTCTTGGAGCCAAGCCCGTTTCGCACCGCGCTGAGGCCTTTACGCAAATCCTTGAGCGGACACGGCATATGCTCTGTGAGCTGACCGGTGCCCGCGCGGTGGTGATCGCAACAGGCTCCGGCACACTGGCCAATGATATGGTTGCGGGCCAGTTGGCACAGCTGTCTGGTCGCGGGCTGATCCTCTGCAATGGCGAGTTCGGCCAACGATTGGTAGATCATGCCTCGCGCTTCAATCTCGATTTCGAGGTTGTGGAAACCCCATGGGGGGCATCGTTCGCTGAAGATAGCATCCGCCAGACCCTTGCGCGTAACCCGGCGAAGAGCTGGCTTTGGGCTGTGCATGCGGAGACATCCACTGGCGTTCTGAACGACCTTGATATGCTCAAACGATTGGCACGCGAATGGGGTCTTACGCTGTGCATCGACTGCGTCAGTTCACTGGGCGTGGTGCCGTGCGATCTTCGCGGAGTGGCCTTTGCGTCAGGTGTCTCAGGGAAGGGCCTGCAATCCATGGCAGGGCTGGCCCTGGTCTTTAATGACATGGAGCTGCCACCACCAACGCGTACCTTACCTCGTTACATTGATTTGCGCCTCTACTTGGCTCCCGGTATCCCCTTCACTATGCCCTCCGGACTCTTGACGGCGCTAAGTCTCGCGCTGGAGACATTGGACCCTGATACCCGATACCCCGCAGTTCGGGAGAGTTCTGACTGGCTCTGTCACGAATTGCAGAGGGCCGGGCTCACTCCCCTCGCAGCGGCAGCCGCCCGTTTCCCTGGTGCCATCACTATCCCTCTGCCTCAGAACGTGAGTTCGCGCACATTGGGGTCAGCATTAGCACACAAAGGATGGCTCCTGAGCTATCAAAGCAGTTACCTGATCGAACGCAACTGGATACAAGTCTGCCTGCTTGGCCATACGGAGCATGCCGACCTTCAACCTCTACCTGGCCTGCTGGCATCTGCGATCAGTGCCAGGCATTAAATGATGGCCTATAGTTTAAGACCGCCGAAAATCGCAATTCAGCCTCGCCGAATTATATGATTCCGCCCCGCGGAATAGCAATAGTGATGGCTGGTTTATGAATCGCCCGATTTGGGGAAGTTGTGTGGGAAGAGGGTGATCCACGTCTCCTGATTTCTAATCGACACCTGTGTTCGCTAACTGCTATAGTTGTGCAAGTAATCAGGAGAACCCCGAAGGGGTGTATTCACCTTAGCCCGGGGCAAGCGAAGGGAGGTAAGAAGTTAGATGTGTGGCCTGAAAAGTCACCTCAAAATCGTGGTTGAGGTGCCCTTTCAGTACCTCTTTTTTTACCACGAAAATCACGAACGGGATCAGGAGCAGAAAATGAGGTTTTCCGTATTGAGGATGACGAGCGTATCGTAGTTCTCTTTGTTTTTCATGCAGGCGTAATTCGAAACGCTATTTTAAGGAGAGTACCATGAGAGAATTAATGTTTACTGCGGTTATGATTTTAACTTTATCCGCATCGGGATTAGCTGTGGAGAAAAATCCTGCCGCAATCGAACCTGTTCCGCACCAGACAGTTGTTTATAAAACCGTGGATGATATCAGCCTGAAACTCCACCTCTTTAATCCACAGGGACATCAAGCAGGAGACAAGGCTGCCGCGATTGTATTTTTCTTCGGCGGCGGCTGGAATAGCGGCACGCCAAGCCAATTTTATAGACAAAGCGCATATCTGGCTTCCAGAGGTGTGGTAGCCGCCTGCGCCGAGTACCGGGTGAAGGGCAGGCATAAGACATCCCCGGCGGAGTGTGTTAAAGATGGCAAGTCTGCCGTGCGCTGGATGCGCACGCATGCTCAGGAACTAGGCATTAACCCGGCTATGCTGGCAGCAGGTGGCGGGTCAGCAGGCGGACATATTGCTGCGGCGATTGGTTCTTTGCAGGGTTTTGAAGAGGCGGGCGAGGATCTCAGTGTCAGCAGCCGCCCTAACGCATTGGTGCTCTTTAATCCTGTTTATGACAACGGGCCGGGCGGGTTCGGCCATGCGAGCGTCAAAGCGTATTGGCAGGAATTTTCCCCTCTACACAACATCAGTGCCAAGACCCCGCCGACAATTGTTTTTCTGGGCGACACAGACAAGCTGATCCCAGTGGCAACCGCACAGCGGTACAAAGCACTGATGGAGAAAGCCGGCGTGCGCAGTGAACTGCATCTCTATCAAGGCCAGCCGCACGGCTTTTTTAATGTAGCCAGATACTCTGAAACCTTGCTGGAGACCGACAAGTTTCTGACCTCGCTTGGGTATCTGAAAGGTGCGCCCACACTGCAGCTACAATAAGCTGGCTTGGTGCTTCTTCTGCTCGCTTGCAATGCGCCAACGCTACTTTTTACTGCGAACATAAATCGCGCCGACGATAAATGCCGGCTGTCAGGGTCAACCATGAGGCCCTTACCAAAGGGCAAAACAAACAACCATTGGAGATTAGCGGGAATCAGCTGGGGGTGCGCTGAGCCCCTCACCCCGTAGAATATACAGCGCAAAAAAAATAAGACAAAAAAGCTGGTTTGATATTGACTGACTTCACTGCGTATGGCATACTCAATACATAATTTAGGCATGGTTATATGTCTTTTGCGTATTTAACCGAAGAAAAAGGAGTGTTGTCATGAAAAGTAATCGTTCTGTGTATCGGGCTGTATGTTTTTTAACTTGCTTGTTAACGGCTTTCACGGTTTCCGCCGCGGACAAAACTTGGACCGGCGCGGCAAGCGACAACAACTGGAACAATGCTGCGAACTGGAGCGGCGGCCTTCCCGGCACGGGCGACAAGGCGATCATCGCCACGCCCGGGGTGGCTGTCAACGTTACTGCCAGCACGCAGATCCTGACGCTCCAGATCTCATCCGGTGCCACCGGTGTCTCGGTCAACATCGCCTCCAGCGTGATATTGACCCTCTCGAATTCGGGCTCACTCATTTACGACGGCTATGAGGATGCTGCCATCAACGGCCCCGGCAGCCTTAAACTGTCCACCAGCACAGGTGGCAACTATGCTGACTGGAAGCCCGCGTCCGGTAAGACCCTCACGATCAACGCGCCGATCGTTGTGAACAGTGATTCCGGGCTGGAAAACAACGCGGCGGGGACTCTCTTGATGACCAGTCCCACCTCCGCCTTCACCGGTGATGTCAAAATAACGGGCACCGGCGGGATTATCGCGTTCCGCTCCATCGCCAACTCCGGCACAGCCTCGTCGCTTGGCGCAGGCAGCAAACTCACGCACTCCACGGCGAACTGCGTTTACCGCTTTGTAGGCGATGCAACCGCCTCTGGAAACCGCGCGATCGAGCTGGGCAACACGCCGCTAACCATTGAGCAGGCCGGTTCCGCCGCCCTCACGCTCTCCGGCACAGCCAGCGGCACCTCCGCCAACGGTGCTGCCAAGACGCTCGTGCTGGCCGGCGACACCGCGGCGCTCGCGACATACGCGGGCACCATTGCCAACGGTGCGTGTACGCTTTCCCTTACCAAGAGGGGCACAGGGGCATGGACGCTCTCCGGAGCAAACACCGCCACCGGCGCGCTCGCAGTCGAGGCCGGCACGCTCACACTCGCCGGTTCGTCGCTGTTCACGAGCGCTGCCCTCGCCGGCGGTACCATCGAGATCTCGCACGTTAACGCGCTGCCCGTCACTGCTCCGCTGGTTCTCGCTGCTGGCACGCTGCGGCTGAACGTCGCGGCTCCGGGTCTAGGCCCCGTGACGATTGCAGGCTTCATCGCACTCGATCTCACACCGCTCGCCACGGCCGCCACGCTGCCACCTGTTGTCATTACCCCGGGCGGGCAGGCGAATATCGTTGCATCTGTCCCTGTTTACATTTCCGGTGCGGCTGCCGGTCCGCTGAGCGGTATCCTGCTCAACGGCGCCCCGGCCTCTTATGACGTGATATCAGGTGTGATCCCGTTCAACGGCCCCTCCGCCTCACTGCCCGCACTGGGGCCGTATGTGATCAACACCGCCGCTGGCACCGCCTACACCATCGACTCCGAAGGCGCCGGAGGCGGCATCACACTCGCCGATACTGTCACGACCATCTTTAGTCTCAGCCAACAGTGGGGGAGTCCCGCAACAGTTTCGTTCAATGCAGGCCAGACGCTCGCGGTTGACACGCTGTCCATCGCGTCGACCGCCGCCGCCCTCACCCTGGGCGCGGTTCCCGGCGAAGGCTTTGTCACCTCGCCCTCCGGCACCCTCGCGCTGGATGCCGGCAATCCCGCTGCCGCACTGACGCTCTATGCCTCTGCCGCCGACGCTGCGCCAGGCGCGCCGCTCGGCATTGCCAAAGACGGCGCTGGCGAGGCTCTCCTCCATGCACCCGCCTTTAACGGTCAGGCCTCCCTTAATAGCGGCACACTGGCACTGTCGGTTGACGATTCGTTCAGCCTCCTGCGGCTCACTGGTATGGGAACCCTCGCCAAAGCCGGCACGGGAACCCTGCTCCTGACCAACGCCAGCCCCAGCTTCGTCGGCCCCGTGGTGCTCCGAAGCGGCACACTGGGCGTCGCGGTATCGGATGCCGCCGGGCTCTCCTCGCCTGACCGTACCCTCACGATCAACTCCGGCAGTGCCCTTGATGTCGGCCCCGGCAGGGCCGCCAATGCGACTGTCCTGCGTCAGCAGATCGTTGTTGCCGGTGACGGCCCGACCGGCCTCGGCGCAATTGTCAACTCGTCGCAGACGATCGATCAGGGTTACGCCCTGCAGAAGGTGACGCTCGCTGACGACGCCTCAGTCGGTGGCAGCAGGCGCATCGACATCCGTGCTTCCGGCACGGATTTGGTCTGGCTTGACCTGGCTGGGCATACGTTCTCCAAGATCTCGACCAACTACCTCGCTTTCGTTAACTTGCCTGTCACCCCTGACAGCCCGGCTGCTCCTGGTCAGCACGGCAATATCAACGTGCAGGGCGGCACACTCTCCATCGAAGCTGCGACCGACTTCGGCGGCACAGCGAACAACGCGCTCAATGTTGCCTCAGGTGCCACACTGATGCTCTACTCGCTCACGCCCAACCCGATCAACTGGAGCGTTAACGCCGCCGAGGGCGCGATCCTCCGGGCCGGTAACCTCGCCGGTGACACTCACAACCGTCTAGCAGGCCCCGTCAACCTGACAGGCCCCGGCGATACAATCTTCAACCAGCAGGTCGGTGGCGCGCAGATAATCATTGACGGCAAAATCTCCGGTGCGGGCGGCATTGTGCAGCCCTCCGGCATCTTCCGCCTGCTGAACCTTGCCAACGACTATGCAGGTGCCACGACGGTCACTAATAAAGATACCTTGCTCCACGCCGCCTACCCAAGCTCGCTTCCCGGCTGGGATGCTGGGCGCGTCAAGATCGCCAACGAGGCTTATCTCTCCATCCCGCTGGCAGATACCGCTGGCCAGGGCTGGACCATTGCCCAAATGCGCGCATTATTCTCCGGCAGCTCGTTCGCAGGCAACAAAGCCACACTCAAGATCGACAGCACGCTGCTCTCCAGCCCGGACATTGACATCACCGATGCCGTGACGAAAGGGCTGCAGAAGATCGGCCCTGGCAATCTGGCCTTCAAGGCGCCGATCACCTCTACCTTCAACTTCCTCATGGATGAAGGTCTTGCGGATATACAGTCACCCGGCCCGCACTCGGTCGGCTACACGCGCACCTACACCGGCTCTCTGGTTCTCACCAACGACGCCGTGTTTGCGGTCGGCATACCTGGCCAGAGCCTCTATTTTGGCGACAAAGCAGGGGCGTACTCCCTCTCCAACCGCATTGCCGGCACCGCCTCATTCACAGTTCCTGAAAACGGCTACAATAAAAGTTCCGGCAAGCTCATCGTCGGCCAGAACGGTCACGCTGTGCTCGACATCGCCGAGAACGCCCGGATGTCGGGACCGCTCTACGTGGGCAGCACCGCCGGCTCCGGCGGCGCAGTCTACCAATCCGGCGACTCTGTTGTCGTCAACACAGCCGGCGCGGCCAACGACGGCAGGATAGGTGGCAGCGGTTACGGCCATTACTGGCTCGAATCCGGCACCTTCACCAACAAGGGCTACACCCAGGTCGGCTACGCGAATAACTCTTATGGAATCTTCCGTCAGACGGGCGGTCGCTTTGTTATGCCATCCGTAGGCACACCCGCCACCGGCGTGGTTGGTGACTATTACGGCGGCAACTTCGTAGCCTCCCGTGGCGGCAACGGCGCCATCCTGCTCTATGGCGGCGAGCTTCTGTATGGCCGCACGTGGAGCGTCAACAGCGACGGCAACTATGACCCCTCGCCTGCCTACTCCGTCCTTACAATCGGTGGAGATGCCTATGTCAGAGTGGACAACGGCTCTCTCGACATCGGTCGTTTGCAAAACAGCCTCAGCACCTCTCTCATCAACTTCGAGGGGAACGGCGTGCTGCATGCCCGCCGCATCTACACCCACCCCTACACCTCCAAAAAATACGTCAATTTCAATGGCGGTACATTCCGTGTCAATCCGGGCGACGGAGCTACGTTCCTGTTTAACTACACAGGTCTCAACCAGCCCACGCGCACCACGCTCTACGGCGAGGGCGCAACCTTTGACGTGCCATCAAAGCTGGCCCGCACAGTCGATATCCCGCTCTCCGCGCCGACAGGCAGCGGCCTCGTGAGTTTCGACCTTGACACGCCACTGACCGGCTACTACGCGCCGCCCTTCCCCGTCCTGAACGGTCATGGCGGCTATGCTGGTTTCGTGGACACGGTCTTTGACCGGGCCAGCGGCGCGGTGACAGGCTTCCGCGTTATCTCGCCTGGCAACGACTATCCTGCCAACGATGTTACCGTCACCCTGACCGGCGGCGGCCAAGCCAACGCCACGCTGGCGCTCAAGAGCGCGCCCGCCACCCCCGGCGGCGTCACCAAGACCGGCGGCGGTGAGCTCACGCTCACGTCGGACCAGAACACCTACTCCGGCCCGACGCGCGTCCGTGAAGGCACCCTCGTAGTTGGCAACGCCGCGGCGCTGCCCTTCGCCTCGCCCATCGAGGTCGGCGGCGCGGGCGCGCCCGCCGTGCTCAGCCTGGGAGGTTTTACGCTCACCAACAACAACGTTACTCTCAAGGAGGGCGGCACTATCATAGGGGGAACGCTCGCGGCGGCGGCCATCCGTAAAACCGGGCCAGGCCGCGCCAATCTCGCGCTGGCATCGTCCGTGGACCTGTCCGTCAGCGTGCCGCGCGCCGATGACGCGCTGCTGCCCGGTCTGCAGGAGGGTATGCTCCGCACCGCGTGGGTCGACAATGCCTGCAACCCTGGTGACACCTTCCAACTCACCACTGTTGCCGGCAACGGCACCAAGGCCTCCAACGATACCTTCGCTGGCGGACGTTGGGCTGGCAACAACCACACCTGGATCTACACTGGCTACATCTGGAATCGCGCGGCCACCAACGTGACATGGAAGCTGCGCGGCTCATTCGACGACAACGTCACGTTCTGGCTGGACAACGAGACAACCGCCGCGCTCTCCCGCCTCGCCGGCGCCGCTGTCGGCGCGTCTGTGACCCGCACACTCACCCCGGGCCCGCACCTGGTCCGCGTATACTTCGGCGACGGAAGCGGCTCGGTCGGCAACAACCACTCCGGCGTGAGCGGCCTCGAAATCGACACCGGCACAGGGTGGCGCGCCTTGAGCGACACCGGCTCCGGAGCCTTCCTCACCGCCTCCAAAACGCCGTGGGGCCCGTTCTGGCGCACGCTCCGCTCCACCCCCTCGCAACCAGGCCTCTGGGAGGGCACCGTGCCGAACTCGCGCAACACGGTTGACCCCAACCCGATGGAGGCTGTCCAGCAGACCACCCGCGCCGCCAACGGCACCTGCGGCGAGAATGGCTCGATCCACGGCTACACCTGGACGAATGACATCATGGTGGTCTACTCCGGCTACCTCTGGAACCACGAGGAGCAGGATGTGACGTGGACATTCATGGAGAACTTCGACGACACAGCGGTTGTCAAAATCGACGGCTCCGTGGTGCTCTGTGATGCTGGCTCGGGTACGCTCACGCGCTCCAACGTCACCCTCACTCCCGGCGCGCACCTTTTCGAAGCGCGCTTCGGCCAGCGCGGCGGCACAGCTGGACTCTCGTCCACACGCCCGTCCTGGTGGCCTGCCATGCCGACTGGCAAGGGCGGCTTCCTGGTGGATTTCCAGGGGCGCAGTTCCGACAATATTGCCAATTACGACCTGCTGGCCAATCCGGAGAGCGGATTGCCGCTCCTCACCACCGGGCCCGCGCTGCCCGGCACAGACACGGGTGACGCGCTCGTGATTGACGAGGGCACGCTCGCGCTGGGCCCACTGCCAGGTCTCTACGAAGGGATGATCCGGGCGAGCTGGAACACCACCACGCCCAACCCCAAGAGCGCTGTGCAGCTCACAACGCGGGCGGGTAACGGCGTCAAGGCCAGCAATGCCGATTACGCGGATGGCTCCTGGGCCGGCAACAACCACACCTGGGTCTACACCGGCTATCTCTGGAACCGCTCTGAGGCATCGGTCACCTGGACCTTCTGGGGCAGCTTTGATGACCATGTTCAGCTGATGATCGACGGCATGCAGATTCTTTATGACAATAACACAGCCGGCGTACGCGCGAACGTTACGCTCACACCCGGAGCGCATGCGATCGAGATCCGCTACGGTGACGGCAGCGGCCAGGTCGGCCCCTCGGCTGCAGGACTGCCGGGCGGACTTGCTTACGATCCGCTGGGCCGCAACTCAACCGACACCGCGAATTACATCCTGCTGCAGGATCCCGGCGATGGTTCGCTCCTGACAACCGACCTGGCTCTTGATTACTCGAGTCTCGCCGTTAACGTCGGGGCGAGCGGCACGCTGGACCTGGGCGGCGGCTCAATTCAGCCTGCTTCCGTGACGGGCTCCGGCACGGTCAGCAACGGCGTGCTTGCCGCTGGCAGCGTGTACCTCGTCAAGATCGAGGGCACAGAGAGCACCTGCATCAACTTAGCGGATGTGGATATATCCGGGCTGACGGTGATGCCGGCTGACGAAACTTCGGAGAACCCGCCCTTCCACACCTATGTGATTGCAACGGGCTCCTACACTGGCAAGCCTGCCTTGTCGGGCTTCCCGGATAAATTCAAGCTGGAGGCCCGCGGTGATACGCTGATTATGACCTCGCAGGGAGGCACGTTGCTGCAGCTGAGGTAGCGTTGCGTCTGCGCGGAGCCTGGCGCAGCCCTTTCGACAAGCTCAAGCGTGGAATGGGAAGAATGGGAGATGAGAGGTACAGGATTGACGGGAAGAATGTTTGCTAATTCAGCTTGCAGCTTGTAAGTTGCAGAGTGTAACTTGCAGGCTGCGCAACGTTTGCATGAAGGTTCTTGAAAAGCGCAAGCTAAGGCACTGATAATAATTCGGTTGCGCTGAGTTTTATGATTCCGCTCCGCGGGCGACTGCGGGTGGCATGCGAGTGATCAGGGCACGCAGTGTGGTCAGCCGCGCAGCGACCGACATGCTCCATCAGCACTTATCAACTGTAAAAAAACCAAAGGCGATAGCCAAAAGCGGTGTTTCATGCAATCATAAGGAGCGGAAATGAGCAATCGATTAATAGCAGGATTACTTGCGGCAACAGCAGCATTAAGCGCGGCAGGCATCATCCCACAGCCGAACCAGATGAAAAAAATGGACGGCTCGTTGGAGCTTAAACCAGATGCAACCATCGTGTTTGCTGACACAGACGCACGTCAGGCAGCAGAGGTGCTGGCCGAGTATTTGCGCCCGGCCACCGGCTTTAAGCTGCCTGTTAAAGCCGGCGCTCAAGGCAGTGTGGTGCTGCAAACAGTTAAGGTCAGCTCACTGGGGGCTGAAGGCTACACACTGACAGTTGACCAAAAATCCGCTAAAATCAGCGCACAGAGCTCCGCTGGTCTGTTTTACGGTGTTCAAAGCCTGCGGCAACTGCTGCCCATAGAGATTTTTTCAGCTAAGAAAACCACGGGTCCGTGGATCATACCCTGCCTTGAAATCCACGATTCGCCCCGGTTCGTTTGGCGCGGTATGCACCTGGATGTGGGGCGCCACTTCTTTGCGGCAAAGGATATTAAGAAGTTCATCGACCTGCTAGCCATGCACAAGCTCAACACCTTCCACTGGCATCTGAGCGAAGACCAGGGCTGGCGCATTGAGATCAAAAAATATCCCAAGCTGACCTCCATTGGCGGCTATCGCGCCTCCACCCCGCCTTACGGCAACCGCAACGGGTCGGATGGACAGAGATATGGCGGCTTCTACACCCAGGATCAGATCAGGGAGATTGTGAGCTATGCCGCCGCGCGTCACATCACCATTGTCCCTGAAATCGACATGCCCGGCCACATGGCAGCAGCCATCGCAGCCTATCCCGAGTTTGGCAACTCTGATATTCCCAACTACAACCCTGAAGTTGTGACGCGCTGGGGAGTTTTTCCCTACATCCTGGCTCCCACAGAGAAAACACTGCAGTTTGTGGACGATGTGCTGGGCGAGATCTGCGATCTGTTTCCCTCCAAATACATTCATATCGGCGGTGACGAAGCACCAAAGGATCAGTGGAAAAAATCAAAGGCCGCACAGCAGGTGATGCAGCGTGAGAACCTGCAAAATGAACACGAGTTGCAAAGTTACTTTATCCAACGGGTTGAAAAAATGCTGACCAAACGGGGACGATTGTTAGTCGGCTGGGACGAGATCCGCGAAGGCGGTCTCTCCCCGCAGGCCACGGTGATGTCATGGCGCGGTGTCAGAGGCGGCATTGACTCTGCCAAAGAGGGCCACGACGTTGTAATGGCACCCAACACCTATCTCTACTTGGACTACTATCAGAATAACAGCAAAGATGAACTTGCCAAAGGTATTGAATTTGAGTGCATTGGCGGCTACCTGCCGATCACCAAAGTTTACGAGTTTGACCCTGTACTGCCAGGGACTCTCACGCCGGAGGAGCAGAAACATGTACTCGGTGTTCAAGCGCAGATCTGGACTGAGTATATAAAAACATGGCCGAAAGCCGAATATGCGGCCTTCCCGCGCGGTGCGGCACTGGCCGAGGTGGCTTGGACTCAGCCGGAGCGGAAAGATTTCTCCGACTTTGCCGAGCGCCTGGCCCCGCTCCGCAAGGCCTACACCATCATGGGTGTTAACGCATATGACGGCGAGCTGCCCTTGCCGCCCAAGGCCAAGAAAGGCTCCCGCGTGACGACCTCCATGGAGGCCTATGGTGACCACCCTGCTGTTTGCGCCTTTGATGGCAGGAGCAACACATTCTTCTGGTCCAACCGCGCCCCGAACCCGGACGACCACCTGACAATCAGCTTTGATGCGCAGCTCCCGACAGCCCAGCGAGTAACTGTTACAACCGGCGGCGAAGGCAAACAAGCCGGCGACATCCTCGTCAACGGCGTACTCGAGATCTCGGCTGATGGCAAAGAGTGGCAGACTCTCGTTGACTTCAAAGAGGGCAAAGCTACTGGCACCGCTGCTGCCGGAACAGAAAGCATTCGCCTGCGCTGCACCGGCGAGCAAAATACCTGGCTGATTGTTAAAGAGATAACACTGGAATAGCTGCGCGGTTCAGCGCCAGAGAAGATTTGATGGCGGCTGTCACGGTCAACCCGTAGATTAAAAGTCAGCGCTTCCGCGGACTGCGTGAATTTTATTGTAACAAAGTCTTGCTAACTGGCGTATAACGGCTGGTAACTGGTAAGGGATATGTTTTATGAAAAAGATGTTATTGACGATTTGCGCGGCTTTTACAGCTGGCGTTGCACAGGCAACCGGCTTTATTGAACGGTTCGCGCTGGCGGAGGATCGCGGCGTTATTTTGCAGGAGCTGCTGCCTGGCAGCGATGACGCTTTTTACTATAAGGCGCTGCATGAACTCAACCAAGGCGATTTCGTTGGCTTTAAAGCGACAATGGAGGGCTGGAAGAGGGAGCGTCAAAGCCAGGGCTGGCCTGCTGCGCGTGCCCGAGAGCTGCTGAACCGCGAGGCGTTGCTGCGCTATCCAGCTGCGCCGCAGGAATCTCTCAAGTATATCACCGAGTTGCTGGGGCTGCGCTTTGATCATTCGCGCAAGGATGCCTCACGTGTTGTTGACCTGCCGTCAGAGTTTGACAACAAGTTGGTTGCGCGCGCAGGGCTGCTTGCCAGGTCGCTGAAAGAGCGTCCGGCTGATCTCAGTTTACTCGAGCCCGCTGGCCACCACCTGCTGCAAGATGCTCCGCTGGGGGAGGCGCAGCAGCTGGATCTGCTCAAGCGTCTCACCCGCCCGGACTTCAAGGGGCTGGTCGCCCTGATTGCCGCTGACCTGCAGCGGCGTGACGGTGCGCAGTTCGGCGCACTGGAGATTCACTCCAAGCTGACGTTGGCGCAGCTGGAAGAGCTGGCCGACATCCGCGGCGAGCTGTGGCGCAGCGAGCGTTTTGTGGAAACCTATCTTACCCGGTTACTGCCGCCGGACGAGGTGGATCTGGAGCGTGAGCTGGATCAGAGGGATGCCTATTACGCTCGACTCTGGGGTGCGCTGCAAAATCTGATTCAGGATTTCAATTCACGCAAAGCCAATCTGCTCTGCAACTGGATCAGGAACGATCTCAAGCGCGGCGAGTTTAACAAAGAGCGCTTGCTGGAGTATGTCAAATATCCACGCGCCGCCCCCTACGCACCCCGGGTGGAGGGGGCGCAACGCGCTTATGCGCTGGACTTTAATCAGCAGTATAACTCCCGCTGGCTGCCGCCGATTGGCAATGAAGAGCCGCTGGTGCGGGGGTGCCTGCTGCGAGTTTTCGCTGAAGCACCGGATTATAAAGAGTTTGCCCCGTACTTCAAAGAGGAGTATCTGCGGGCACTCTTCGCTGAGGCCAAGATCACTGCTGGCGCGGGAACACCAGAGCAATGGATTCCCTGGCTGAGCCGCTCGCAGTATGATGCGATTAAACGGCGCGTGGACATTGAGTTTGCTGATGAGAATCCAGTGGTTGCCGGGCGCGATGCACCAGTGGTTCTCAGCGCCTATGTCAAAAATGTGAAATCACTGATCGTCAAGGTCTATGAGATCAACACCGAGAACTGCTTTCGTGAAAGCGGAGTGCCGATTGACCTCTCCATGGATCTGGATGGGCTGACACCCACGCACGAGAAGGTTTTTCAGTACAGCGAAGCAGATGCCATCCGGGTGCGGCGCGAGTACCAGTTCCCCGAGTTGCAGGGGCGCGGTGTTTATATTATCGAGCTGATCGGCAATGGGCGCAGCAGCCGCGCCTTGGTGCAGAAGGGCCATCTCAAGGTGGTGCCTGCCATCACCGCTGGGGGTCATGCTTTCACGGTTTTCGATGAGGATGGTCAACCAGTGAAGGAGTGTATAGGCTGGTTTAACGGCGCCCCTTTTGCAGCCGCGCAGGATGGACGTATCTACATTCCGTTTGCCAGCGTAAAAGACGAACCGATTGTGCCGTTGGAGCCCCGCGCTGCTTCCTCCTCCACTGCCTCTGGACCCGGCGAGAAATATCTGGTGGTCAGCGCCGGCAATTTTTCCTCGCTGATTAGATTCAACCACTCCAGTGAGAGTTACACGCTTGAAGGCGGGTTTTATGTTGATCGCGAGGCCTTGATCGCCGGTGAGCTGTGCGAGGTTGTGGTGCGCCCGCGACTGGCGCTGAACGGACAGAGTGTTGCGCTCTCATTGCTGAAAAAAACAAAGCTCACGCTCACCTCCTCTGATCTGGACGGGGTTGAATCAAAGTCCGTGGTGCAGGTACCTGCCTTCAGCGAAGATGCTGATTTTGTGCATCAGTTCCGCGTGCCCGCGCGCTGTGTGCGTATCAGCTTCACGCTGGATGGCAGGGTTGAAAACATGGCACTCAACAAAGAGCAGGAGCTGGCAGCATCCGCGAATTTTGATTTTAATGCCAGCGAGCGCGGCACAGATGTGCGCCACCTCTTTCTTGTACGTCATAGCAAGGGATACACGCTTGAGGTGCGCGGCAAGAACGGCGAGGCAGCGGCTGATGTTCCCGTGCAACTCGCCTTCAAGCACCGACTGTTCACGCGTGAGATCAATGCCTCGCTCAAGAGCGATAAAGCCGGCCTGATTCAATTGGGTGAGCTGCAAGAGATTGAGCGGCTGCGCGGCACCTGGGATGGTGTTGGCGCTCGGCAGTGCACATGGAATCTGGAGCAGAGCGGGTGCGCCTACCCGCAGGAGCTGCACGGGGCAGTCAATGAAACCCTGGAGCTGGCAGTTCCACAGACGCTGAATGTGGCGGAGGATCTTGCGCTGCTAGAGCTCCGCGGCGGGGCTTATGTGCAAGAGTGGCGTGCGGCGCTCACCTGCGAAGATGGCATGGTTAAGATCAAAGGGCTGCCAGCTGGCGATTACGAGCTGAATCTGATTGGCTTGGGACGCAAGATCCCGGTGCGTGTGACCGAGGCTAAAGCTGACGGCAGAGATCTGATCTCACAGCGTCGCGTTCTTGAGCGCACGAAACTCAAACCGCTGACCATCGCCGCAGTCAGCAGCACTGCAACTGAGCTGCGGGTGCAATTGGCCAATGTGTCGAAATACGCGCGCGTGCATCTGGTTGCCGCCCGCTATACACCTGAGTTTTCGCTGGCAGATCATCTGAGTGTGGCGGGGGGCCATGCGCTGCTGGCGCAGAGTTGGCGATATCCCGGTTGCCACTATAAATCAGGACGCGATATCGGCGATGAATACCGCTACATCCTGGAGCGTCAGCAGGCGCGGAAATATCCCGGCAATATGTTGCAGCGTCCGGGGCTGCTGGTCGCCCCTTGGTCCACGCAGACGAGCGAGGCGGACAAGGAGTCGCTGGCCGTGGGAGAGCCCTTTGGATCTGCTGCTGACGCTAAAAGTGCGCCGGCGATGCTCAGGGCTCTGGGTGGAAGAGCCAAGCGCAGCGGGGCGGCGCCCGCGGACGCGATTGGCGCATGCAACTTTCTCAAAGAGAGTGCGGTCACGCTCTATAACCTCAAGCCCGATGCGGAGGGCGTGCTCACAGTGCCGCTGGCGGCACTGAAGGGCAAGCCACACCTGCGGATTGCCGCGGTTGATCCCGAGAGTCTGGTAGTGCGCGAGTTTGCCCTGGCGGGGGGCGCGGTTGCTACCCGCGATCTGCGGCTGGCAGAGAGCTTGCCCGCTGGTGTCGGCTACTCAGAGAAGCAGAGGGCCACGGTGCTGGCAGCGGGCGGGAGGCTGGAGATCAAAGATCTTGGCTCAGCGCGCTTTGAGATATACGATACAGTTGGTAAACTCTACAACCTCTTTGACGCGATCAGCAATGATCCGGAGCTCAAAAAATTCGACTTTGTGGCAAATTGGCCTGCGCTGGAGCCTAAGCTCAAGCGCGAGCTGTATTCAAAGTACGCCTGCCATGAGCTGAATCTCTTTCTTTACTTTAAAGACCAGCCATTTTTCGAGAGCGTGATCAAACCCTTGGTGGCAGCCAAAAAAGATAAGCGCTTTGTTGACCACTGGCTGATTGGAGCGGATCTGGGTCAATATCAGAGCGGGTATGGGTACTCACGGCTGAATGCTGCTGAGCGGGCACTGCTCGCGCAGCGGGTTGCAGGCCGCAAGGCTGCGATTGCCCGTGAGATTCGTGAGCAGGTTGAACTGCTGCCAGCTGATCAAGAGCGCATCAACCGTTTATTTGACACAGCGTTGCAGGGGCGGGCGTTGGATGCCGGGCAGGGCGTGGAAGGTTATGCCGAGGAACAAATCAACGCCCTGGCCGACGGAGTGCGGGCAATGGCTGCCACAGCTGACAAACAAGAAGAAGCTGCGTTTACGGGTAGGCGTTTGGCAGGGCGCATGAGGCAGAGCAATGTGACCGTCGAGGCAGAGAGGGCGGCACCAGCTGCTTCCGGAGCTGTGCTGGCAGAGGAAGTGAGTGAGAGAAAGGCTGGTGAGCGTGATACGTCGGCAGGCGATCCTTTTGCTGCCGGGCTTGAGACGCGCGGCACGGCGCGCCAGCTCTACCAGAGATTGGAGAGCACCAAAGAGTGGGCTGAGAACAACTACTATGAGTTGCCGATTGAGAGCCAGGGCCCTGAGTTGATTTCAGCTAATGTTTTCTGGCAGGAGTATGCCGCGCACCGGGGCGAGCGCGGATTTGTGAGCGGCCAGGCGGCTGAAGCCGCGAACTCTTTGGCTGAGATGATGCTGGCGCTGGCGGTGATGGATCTGCCCTTTGAGGCGGCGGCGCATCTTGAGAGCCGTGAGGGCGGAAGTTATAAGCTGCAGGCAGCCTCAGCGCTGGTGGTGTATCACCGCGAGGTGCTGGAGAGTGAACGTGCGGTTGAGGGGCAGGCACTGGTGGCGCAGCGTTTCTTCCGATCTGATGATCGCTATCGCTATGAGGGCAATGAGCGCTTTGATAAAACAGTCACAGATGAATTCCTCAAGCGCGTGGTTTACGGGGCGCAGGTGGTGCTGACCAACCCCACGGGCGGTCGCCTCAAGCTGCGGGTGCTGCTGCAGATTCCGCAAGGCGCGCTGCCGGTACTGGGCGGGTTTTACACCAAGGGATTCTATGTGACCCTTGAGCCTTATGCCACCCACATGCAGGAGTTTTTCTTCTACTTCCCTGAGAGCGGGAAGTATCCGCACTATCCAGTGACACTCTCGAGCGATGAGCAGGTGATTGGAGAGGCTGCGGCCTTGGCCTTCAATGTAGTCGATCTTTTGAGCAGTGCTGACAAGGAGTCGTGGGGCTGGATCTCTCAGAACGGCAGTAACGCCGAGGTGGCGGAGTATCTCAAGCGTCACAATCTGTACCGGATTGATCTGGCGGAGATCGCCTGGCGTATGAAAGATAAGCTGTACTTCCAGGAGGTGCTTTCGCTGCTCTCCGAGCGTCTGGTTTATGACGGGACACTGTGGTCGTACAGCCTGCAACACAATGTGCCGGAGCGAATTGCCGAGTATCTGGCGCGGGGCGCGTTCGCGACTCAGTGCGGGCTGAGCATTGATTCGGTACTCCTGAAAATAGATCCAGTGGAACGTAATTTTTACCAGCACCTGGAGTATGCGCCGCTGGTTAATCCCCGGGCGCACAAGGTCGGCCAGGAGCACAAAATCTTGAATCAGCGGTTCAGGGCCAACTATGAGAGATACATGCAGGTGCTGGCCTGCCAGCCTGCGCTGAGCGAGGCCGACAAACTGGCTGTGGCCTGGGCCATGACACTGCAGGATCGGATTGCCGAGGCTCTTCAATGGTTTGGTCGGGTTGAGCGCAAGGGGATTGCCGAGCAAATTCAGTATGACTATCTGGATGCCTGGCTGGCCTTTTACCGCAATGACCTTAATCAAGCGCAGGCGCTGGCCGAGCGGTACGCGGACATTGGGGTGGAACTCTGGCGCAACCGCTTCGAGCTGGTGGCAGCGCAGATCAAAGAGATCAAGGGCGAAGCAGGACTGACCGCTGTTGACCGTCGTGACCGCGACCAGGCGCAGGCAGCGTTGGCCGCCACGGAGCCCACGCTGGAGATGAAGGTCGAGGGTGGTGTAGTACAGGTCAAGGGGGCGAACATCAAGAGCTGCGTGTTAAACTTCTACCCCATGGATATTGAGTTGCTCTTCTCGCGTTCGCCGTTTGTCAAGGCGGATGGGTCACAGTTCGCCAATATTCGACCACTGCTCTCAGTGCCGGTTGAGATCCGGAGTGCCAAGGAATCGGTGGAGGTGAGAGTGCCGGAGAGCCTGGCCGCCAGGAATGTGATGGTCGAAGCTGTGACGGCTGGTGTGCGGCGTCATCAGGTCTATTACGCCAGCACCCTTGATGTGCAGCTGGTGGAACGCTATGGCCAGCTGGTTGTACGTCACGCCGGGGCCGGGTTGCCGGTGCCCGCGGTTTATGTGAAGGTCTATGCCCGGACAGGTGCGGGCAAGGTGATCTTTTTCAAGGATGGGTATACTGATCTGCGCGGGAGGTTTGATTATGTGTCGCTGAACGGCAATGAGATTGAGGGTGTTGAGATGCTGGCAGTACTGGTGTTGAGTGATGAGCTTGGGGCAGTGGTGCGCGAGGTTTCGCCGCCGGCGGTGGTGCGGTAGGCCCTTAGGCGACTAAAAAAGCAATTAAGTGTTCTTTTGCAAAAAGTTGTCTATCGGGCCTTGTTGCGGCTTGTCCTTCAATCATCCACCGCATAGCGGCGGATATACTGTGCTGCTTTCAGTATGTCCGCCGCTATGCGGTGGATGCCTATTTTTCACCTCTAAGATTTTTCACCTCAAAAAAACCGTAGCGCGTTTGCATCAGCCGTGCGACATGCAAGCTTCATGAAAAGAGGAAATGTGTAGGGTTGGCGGCCCTTGTCCGGCATAGTTCCGCAATGCCACGGCGTAGCCCCGCTTGCGGGCGAAGCCGGGTTGCGGGACGACGACGGATGAGCCAAACAAAGATAATGAAACCCCTTGACTTGCCTTTGGCGAACAAACACCCGATGTCAGCAATTGCTTCATAGAAGCAACACTACACCCCATGGCGCGCCCTTCACATGACTGTTACAGTATGCCGCTCGCAGAGCGGCTACTACACCGAACGACAACCCTTGCATATCGCAGTGCAGCGCATGTGTAGCAGTCGCTCTACGTGCGACATTGGTTGACGATGATGTTTCCAAAATGTTCTGGCTTTGCATTTGGAAAATGTTATTATTATGCTTTTGTCACAGTTTAATTCGAGCACACAACAAGAGGGGGTTGAATGAAAAAGAGAGCGGTTGGTTGTACTATCATGATGGCCGGGATTCTCGCGGGGTCGCAACTTTGCGCCCAGGTGGCGGAGGATGGGTTTGTCGCGCTGTTTGACGGCAAAACCCTGGATGGCTGGGAGGTGCGCGGCGGTAAATCGACCTATCAGGTTGAGGAGGGCGCGATTGTCGGAAGCTTCGGGGATGCCGGGCGTAACACGTTTTTGTGCACCAAGAAGGTGTATGGTGATTTTATCCTGAGGCTCGAGTTCAAGCTTGAGGACGGCAACTCGGGTGTACAGTTCCGTTCAGCAGCGCGTAAAGATGCCAGCGGGGCGGAGAGTGTTTTTGGGTATCAGTCCGAGATTGCAGGTGATCCCAAGGTCACTGCTCGTATCTACGACGAGGGGCGGCGCGGCTTTAAATTTGATCGGACGTGGTTGGATAACACAGAGCCTGAGGTGATCGCTAAATCTGCGGCAACCTATAAAAAGGGTGAGTGGAACAGCATGGAGATTCAGTGTGTCGGGCCTTCGATCCGCACATGGCTGAACAACGTGCCGGTCGTCAACTTCTTTGACGATGCAACCCTCTCCGGTTTCATTGGCTTGCAGGTTCACGCGATCAAAGAGCCGAACGGCAAACCCTGCGCCCGCTGGCGTAATATCCGTATCAAGGAACTGGGTGCCAGTCAGTGGTCACCCTTCTTTATCAAGGGCGCTGACGGCAAGTACGCGCTCAAAGGCGCGCGTTTCGTGCTGCCTGACGACTGGTCATTTCAGGATGCCGAGGGGTATCTTGTGGGACAGCATCAGGCTGGTGAGAAACGCGACGGACTTGTGATTTCGGATAAGGTGTATCACGATTTTATCGCCCGCGTGACCTATCAGCTCTTCGGGGGCAACAGCGCCTTATATTTCCGGGCCGAGGAGGTTGACACACCGTGGCTGCTGAAAGGATTCCAAAACGAGATTGCCGGCAATAACAAGGATTCAGCGTTGTGGCATACGGCTGGGGATAAGACCAAGGGGCGCGGATGGGTGGCGCGGGATGACGAGTTTATTGCCAAGGTACGTAATGCTGAGGGCTGGAACACAACCTGTACAGTGGCGTACGGCGATCGTATCATTTCAATCCTGAATGGACAGCGCACGGTTGACATCATTGACCCGCTCTGCGAAAAAAGCGGCAAGGTCGCCTTGCAGTTGCACGGCGGCGCAGATGGTAAAATGTGGTTCAAGGATTTTGAGATTCTTGAGATTACTCCTGAGATGCGCGCGTTGATCGAGCGTTAAATCCGGGGATTGTTGGGGAGTCAGGCGGCAGATGCGAAAATCCGCCCCGCTCTTGGTGAAGACCGCGGGGCGCGCTGACGCGAAAACGGTTACTTTTCAAAAACCGGTTAGAGAACAGAACACGCTGAAGCGTGAATAACAAACAACTGCTGCGTAAGGTTTGTTGTTCAGCCTTTAGGCTGCGCCAAAGCGAGACATTGAGGAGTTGCCGAAAAAGGTCGACAAAGTTTACGACAAAGCTTATGACAAAGCTTACGACAAAGTTTACGGCAAAGTTTACGACAAAGTTTACGGCAAAGAGAAAAACCACTGGTAAAACCCCTGAACCAGTTGAAGTTACAGGCGATGTACAGCAGGTTCATTGTCTTTGCTGGGCGCATCTGTTGTGCTGAGGAAAATATGGTTGCAAAAGTAGCTGTTAATATGAAACAATTCAGGGGTGATAATAATTAAGTTAATAACTCTCATGGCAGCTATGGCTCTAATGCTTATTGGCTGCCTCAGCCAACCAACCCGGCCGTTTGAAGCTGCGGTTGTTGGTAGCGACTATGCTCCCATCGTAAAACCGGATGTAAAACCGGAGTGCCCCATGGTTGGGGAAAAGATTAACTTTGAGCAAGCGTTGTTGTTTGCCCGAAAAAACAATCCTACCCTGGAGTCCATTCGTCTGGCTATTGTCAAAGCCAAGGCTGTTGAAGCGCGGATGAAGGCTGTTCGCACTCCCAAACTGGATGTTGTCGGGTCAGCTGGCAGGTACTCTGATGGTCAGCGCGTGTTTCCTGCATCGGTAAATGCTGAACCCGGCGTTTTCTCAAAGAACATAGTGGGCTCGGATTTGGTCTTGAGCTATCCGCTCTATACAGGCGGGACGCTAAAGGCCAACCAAGACGCCGCCCGTTTTGCGGCAAAATCAAGCGAGTTACAATACCTCCGCGCACAGCAAGAGGTGGAATACCGAATTGCCTGTGCTTTTGCACAGATTTTGGCGCAACGCGAACACATTGAATCGTTAAAATTCAATTGCAAATCCTTGACAAGTCATCTGACGTTGATCAATGACCTGATCAGGGCGGAGAAGGCCATAACAGTTGACCGTCTACGTGTGGAGGTGCGTATTGCTGATTTACAACAAAATCAGGCGCGGGCAGACAACGACTTGCAGATAACCATGGAGATTCTGGCCAACCTGATGGGAGTTGACCATGCGCAGTTTGAGATTAGCGGTGAACTGTTGACTCTGGCCGAGAGCAAGGGCTTGCCTGACGAACCGGCACTACTCCGGCGCGCAGCCCAGTCAAGGAGTGATCTGGCCGCTATGGGCGAACAGATGAAGTCGCAGGCAAAGCGGGTGGATGCGGCAAAAGGCGGGACAATGCCGCAGGTATCAGCGTTTGCCGCTTATGGCGGGCGGTGGGGCATTGACCCTAACGACGAGCCTGCCGGCGCTGACAGCGCAGACGACAGAGGCAGCGTCGGTCTTTTCATCACCTTTCCCATCTGGGATGGCAATCTTCGAAGGGCGGAAATTGATGTTGAGAAGGCGGAGCTTGCCAGCCTTCAGAAAAGGTACGCGGCCTTGCAGCAAGGTGTTGTGCTGGAGATTCGCATGGCTGTGTTAAATCTCCAATCAGCGCGGGAGCGGTTAACATCAACCCGCAAGGCCGTGGACCAGGCGCGTGAAGTGCTGCGAACACAGCAGAAAGCACAGGGCCTTGGCGCGGCAACCCTGACCGATGTGCTTGATGCCCAGAGTGCCTTGCTCACCGCCCAAACCAACGACTATGCCGCCCTGGCTGAATACCAGATGGCCAAGGCAGAGCTAAAGCTCGCTGTTGGTCAGGAAATAGAGGAATCTCCATGAAGAAGATTAAACGAAACGTTGTCATCAGGATCATCGTCGCCTTGGTGGCGGTCGCCGTCTTGATTGTGGTTGGACGCAAACTTGTCATGAACAAACGCGCCGCTCTGGCAGCTGCGCCGGAGTTCAAGTTAAACGCCAAGCCAGTGGAAACAGCACTGGCTGTAAAGGGAAGTCTGGAAGAGGAACACGAATACCTGGCCGAAATTGAACCGTTTCAGACAGCGGATATCTCTGCCCGGGTCATGGCCACGGTGGTAAAAGTCTTGCGTCAGGAAGGTGACGTTGTGAAGGCAGGCGAAGATCTGGCACTGCTTGATGACCGCCTGGTGCGCGACGGCATTGCGGTTGTTGAGGCGCAGATTGCGCAGGCGCAGGCAGAGGATGCCGCCAATACGGCAACACTGGAATCGCTGCGTAAGACCAGCGCTTATTGGCTGAACGAAAAGACGCGCGACGATAAGCTTGCCGACAGCGGGACAATTACTCGGGCTCAGGCGCAGGCCAGTGCGGAAAAGTACAACGAAGCTATGGGCAAACAGCGCAACGCTGATAAACGCTCACTGGTTATCAAGCAACAGATTCAGATGTACGAACGTAAGATCGATGAGTTGAAGACAAATCTGGCCTATTACACGCTGCTTAGCCCGTTTGACGGCATTGTCTCCGCCAAGCTCGTTGCCGAGGGCGACCTGGCAGCACCGGGAAAACCACTGTTTATGCTGGAAGATCGAAGCACGGTGAAGCTTGCCTTTGATGTGCCGCAGGGCGATCTGCCGGTGGTTAAGGCAGGTGTTGAAGCTGTGTTTGAGTATGGCGGAAAGAGCTTCCGCACAACCATCAGCCGCATCTACCCCAAGCTGAACCGGGCGCGCATGTTGCGGGCCGAGGCGTTGCTCACAAAAGATGCCGCCGCCGCTGTGCCGCTTGGCGCCTATGTGACACTGGCGGTGCAGTTCACGCTGCACAAGGATGCTGTCCTTATTCCCACTAGCGCCATTGTCGAGGTGCGGGGCCAGCGACTGGTTTACACAATCTCCGACGGCATATTGCGTGGTTGTGAAATCAAGCTCCTCGGGGCTGCCTGCGAGACAGCTGCGGTTGAAGGAGTTGAGGCAGGCGACGAGGTTGTGGTAAGTTCGTTCCTCGGTTGGGCGCGCCTGGCTGACGGCATGAAAGTGGAGTCCAAGTAATGAACCTCACTGACTTCTCCATCAAATCCCCCTATGCCGTGATTGCGGCCGCGCTGCTGGTGACATCCATGGGGATGTTCGCCTTTTTCCGCACCCCCACGGATCTCTTTCCCGACACCACGCCGCCGCAGGTTGTCGTTGTTACAGTCTGGTCAGGGGCGGATTCAGATGACATTGCCGATAAGATCACGCAGGTGGTTGAAAAGGAGCTGAACACACTGAGCGGCCTCAAGCGCATCACCAGTACAAGCCGGGATGAGGTCTCTTCCATCAACGCCGAGTTTTTATATTCAAAGGATCTGGGGGAAGCGGTTCTTGACGTGCAGAATGCCGTCAGCCGGATTCGGGCTGCATTACCGGCCGGGATCATGGAACCCCGCATTTACCGGATCTCGGATGCGACCCGGCCGCTCATGACCATTGCGCTCACACCCAGGCCGGACAGCGGCAAAGACCTGGCTCAGATCCGGTTGCTGGCTGAGAACCCGATTGAGGATGCCCTGCTCAATGTTGACGGTGTTGCTGATGTGCATGTCTTTGGCGCCAATAAGCCAGAGGTGAAGGTGTTTGTTGATCGCGGCCAGCTGGCTGCCAACAATCTTGAGCTGGGTGTTGTGCTCGGCATGCTTGCCAGGAATAACATCTCTTCGCCTGTCGGGACTGTTTATTCGCCTGCCCGTGAATATCTGGTGAAGGTCTCGGGAGAGTTCAAGAACCTGGACGAAATCCGGGAGATGCCGATTGTTTACCGCGAAGCCGGGCTGCTCCGTTTGCGCGATGTTGCCCGCGTTGAACTCGGCGTTAGCGAAATCCGCAGTATCTATCACGGCAACGGTAAACCTGCAATTGCCCTCAACGTCCTGCGCGCGGAGCATGGCGACACCGTTGCCGCGATCAAGAGTGTCAAGCAGCGCCTGGTGCTGCTGCAGGAGGAGTATCCCGACATCGCTTTTGCCATCACCGCCGACCAACAACCGGTCATCGACCTGAACGTCAACGGTATGCGCAGCTCGTTGATCCAGGCTATCTTTCTCACTGTTGCAGTAATCTTTCTCTTCCTCGCGGATATCCGCACTGCCCTGATCGTTTCGGTCAGCATTCCGCTGGCCTTCCTTTTCAGCCTTGTGGCGCTCTGGTTCAGTCCATATACGTTAAACATGGTCACACTCTCGGGCCTTATAATTTCCGTGGGCATGGTGGTTGATGCCTCAATCGTGGTGTTGGAGAACATTTTCCGCCATTACCTGAATGATGATGCCAGGGATGCCCGCCGCGCCGCGAGTCTGGGTGCCCGTGAAGTGGCGCTGGCCACCACGGCCGGCATGCTCACCACCGTGATCGTCCTCGTGCCTGTCATGTTTGCCGGCGGCTATACCCAGCAAACCATGCGCCCCTTGAACATGATGATCTCCGCCACGCTCATTGCATCCCTGATTACGGCCCTTACCGTTGTTCCGTTGATGGCATCGCGGCTGCTGGCGCACGGCGAGCACAAGCGCAACCTCATAGAACGAATTTTTTCCGTTACCGACATTGGTGTCGAACATCTGGGGCGCGCTTATATTCTGATCCTCCGGGGTGCCCTTCGCGTGCGTTGGCTGGTGTTGATTCTGGCGGTTGTCTTTCTGGGTGTCACCATGAAGAAGGTCAAGCCGCTGCTGGGAGGAGAGCTGATGCCGCCAATGGACACCGGCATTGTCAACGTGACCTTTGAGACACCATCCGATTTCACACCGCAACAGGTTGAGAGCGTGCTGACGCAAATTGAGACTGAACTGTACAAGACCCCGGGTGTTGTGAGTATGTCCTCAGTCGTTGGTTCCGAGCCCGGCGAGATCAGTTTCGGCGGTGGCGGGGCAACAACGCAGTCAGGGAAAATTGAGGTCGTGCTGGTTGACCGCCTCAATCGTAAACAGAATATCTGGCAGATTCAGGATGACTGGCGCGAGCGCCTCAAGGAAACGCCCGGCCTGCGCACGCTGCAGATCGCTGAGTACGGGGCCACGCCGCTATCAACCACCCGCGCCCCGCTCGACATCATTATCAGCGGTCCCGACCCGCAAGTGCTCGACCGCCTGGCAGCAGATACGCTTCTAGCACTGGACGGCACACCGGGGTTGGTTGATGTTCGACGGAGTTGGCATATTGACAAACGTGATTGCCGCCTCAATATCGACCCTGATCTCGCGGCATTCTATCACGTCTCCCAAGTCGATATTGCGCGCGAACTAAAGATCGCTGTTAAAGGAGCCTCGGCCTCTGCCATGCGCCTGAAAGGTTACCTCGATGTCCCAATTCATGTTCAATACGCCGGTAAAGACATCCAGTTCCCCTCGCAACTGCATGATGTTTACATTAATACCAGCGTCGGCCAGGTTCCGCTGCGCGCCATGGCAACCATCCAGCCTCATCTCAGCCAGCCGTTTATTAGCCGTGAAAAACTCCTGCCCACCCTTGACATCACCGGCATCAATCGCGTTTATACCATTGGCCAGGTTACCGGTATGGTCAAAAAACGGCTCGCCAAGGCGAAAATACCCTACGGCTATGACATCCAGATCGCCGGCAGTGCTCTTGATATGACGACTGGGCAGCAGGAGATGGGCCGCGCTCTGACTATCGGCATTGTCCTGCTCTTTATCCTGCTTGTTGCCATGTTCAAATCCTTCCTCCACCCGTTCACCATCATGGTCGCCATTCCACTGGCCGTTGCGGGCGGCTTCTGGGGTTTGCTGGTCTTTGACAAGCCCATGTGCAAGCCTGCCATGATGGGCTTTATCCTTCTTGGCGGCACTATTGTTAACAATAGCATCCTGCTACTCGATTTCATCATTAACGCACGTAAGGAGGGCATGCCCAAAAACGAGGCCATCATTCACTCCGTCCGCTTGCGGTTGCGGCCTATCCTCATGACCACTGTCTCCACCATCATAGGCTTGACTCCGCTCATCTTCGAATTAGCCGTCGGTCTGGAACGCATGAGCCCCTTAGGCATTGTGGCCGCCAGCGGACTGCTTGTCGGGACCTTTCTCACCATGGTCGTGGTCCCGACCGTCTATTCGCTGCTCGACAGCGTTGCCGCGGTTTTCACGAGCTGAATCATAAGCCTAAACCAGCGGAGCCGGAACCAAACTGAGCCTATGTGATATGCGAAATTATTTCTCTCTCATTGAACAATTGTGTGATATGCCCCGCTGGTTTAGTCAACAACGCTATGCGTTGCATAGAAAAGATGGAAGTTCTTTCTTTTGCGCCTTTTTGCGGCTATTCCTTTTTTCCTTTGCTTCGCTATGTTTAGCCGCAAAAAAACGCAAAAGTCGCAAAATCTTTCGCAAACATGATAGGATTTAAGAAAAGAGGTACTAACCGAGCTTCGGCCGACGATGCTGCCCAACGATGTTGGTGGACAATTGAGATCATGCTGGGGCTCGTCCGCCAGCATGGTCGCCGCGATCTTAAGCCGCAGGCGCGGCTGAGCAGAGTACGCAGCCCGATCATTCGCGCGCCGCCCGCAATCGCCCGCATAGCGGACGACTTTCTTGCTTCGCGCCTTGGTTTCAAACCGGAGATGTCCGGTTGGAAACCGGAGCTGCGTTGCGCCTGCACTAACGGCTCCATCTCTTAACAAAGATAACTGCTCAACAGCCGGCCAGAAAGCAAAGAGCACGCTGAAGCGTGAACTACAAACGGCTGCGTCAGGTTTGTTGTCCAGCCTTTAGGCTGCTCCAAAGCGGATTATTGAGACGTTACTGTAAAAGTGATAATGGAGCAGTGCAAGCATCTTGCTTGCAGAAAACATTTTCATTCTACAACTTATGAAGATGGCTCTCTGAACTGCTTGTTTTTAGCAACAGGATTTGAGAGAATAGCACTTAAAAACCATGGGAATGTAAAGGAGAAAAGGATGAAACTGAATTTGGTGAAGCGCTGGAAAAAAATAACGGGCTTGTTAACAGTGTTGGCGGCAGCCAATGTTTTCGGTGTGACAGCTCAAAAGCCCAATGTGATTCTTATTTACAGCGATGATGTTGGCTACGGAGATCTGGGCGTTTATGGAGCGAAGATGATTCCCACCCCTCACTTGGATAAGCTGGCCGCAGGGGGGCTTGTTTTCACGGACGGGCATTCGCCAGCTTCAACCTGTTCTGCCTCGCGGTTTGCGATGTTGACCGGTCACCTGGCACACAGGCGCGGGATCCGCGTCCTGCCGCCCAATGCGCCGCTGCCGATTCTGGCTGAGGATTACACATTGCCGAAGGTTTTCAAGGCGGCCGGCTATAAAACCGCGGTGATTGGCAAGTGGCATCTCGGGTTGGGCGCCAAGGGGGTGCCGACCAATTGGAACGGTGAGGTGAAGCCCGGACCGCTGGAGATCGGTTTTGACTACAGCTTTCTGCTGCCCAGCACCAATGACCGCGTGCCCTGTGTTTATCTGGAAAACCACCGAGTGGTGAACCTTGACCCGAATGATCCGATTTCGATTGGCCAAAAAGATGATCCGCGCAGCACGGAGTATCCTGATGGCAAGAAAAACCCGGAGGCCATGACCTATTACAAGAGCACACATGGGCATAATGACAGCGTGATCAACGGCATTGGGCGGATTGGTACGATGTATGGCGGAAAAGCGGCACTCTGGAATGATGAAACCATGTCAGATGAGTTTGTCAAGCGGAGCGAAAAATTTATCGACCAACACCTGCAAGCTAACAAAGATCAGCCCTTCTTTCTCTTTTTTTGCTCGCAGTGCATTCACGTGCCGCGTACACCGCATCCGCGGTTTAAGGGCAAAAGCCAGCTTGGCTACCGTGGCGATGCAATGGTCGAGCTTGACTGGAGCACAGGCGCCATCATGGAGATGTTGGAGAAGCGCGGTATTGCGGATAACACGATGGTCATCTTCACCAGTGACAACGGTCCGGTTTATGATGACGGGTATGACGATGGAACCACTGTGCCCACCTCAACCAGAGAGGTTGACCGTGGTCATGATGCCTCCGGCCCGTATCGGGGTGGTAAGTATCAGATCTACGAAGGCGGCACCCGCGTGCCCTTTATCGTGAGTTGGCCCGCTAAAATAAAGCCGGGGAAGAGCGCGGCACTGATCACCCACACTGATTTTATGCTCACATTCGCGGATTTGCTTGGTGTCAAGCTCCCTGAGGGGGCCGCCCCGGACAGCCAGAACTCGCTCAAGGCTTTACTGGGAGAGGATCCTAAAGGCAACCCCTATATGGTTGAAGAGGCCGTTGGATACGCGTTGCGGCATGGCGATTGGAAGCTGGTGATGGAGAGTGTGCGCCAAAAGGCGGGCGAGGAAAAAGGCGCCCTGAAGTTCAAGCTCTACAATCTTGGTAATGATATTGGTGAGCAGCATGATGTGGCGGCAAATCATCCGGAGAGGGTGGCGCAGCTCAGTAAAATCTTGATCAGGATCAAGGATGGCGCGGGGGTGCGGGAGAGTGTTGCCTCAGGCGGGTGAGCAGGGATGGGGATGGGGATGGGAGTGATGGGAGTGATGGGAATGATGGGAAGTATGTTTGCTAATTCAACCTGTTGCCGGGTAGTTGCAAGCGGTGGGCTGTTAGTTGTGGGTTGGCTTGCTGGGTGATTGCAAACAGCGTGTGACTCTTGCTTCAAAGAGGTTGCAGCCAAGGGCTGCAACCTCAGAGAAGAACCTTTGCGATAACTTTATTCGGCGTTCAGTGTTTTGAGGTGTTCCATCAGCTTGGCGCGCTCCTCTTCATTGAGCTTGCCATCGCCATCGGCATCAAATTTTTCCATCATGGCTTTGCGCTCGTCCATCATGGCTTTGCGCTCTTCATCGCTGAGTTTGCCGTCGCCGTCTTTATCGAATTTCTTTAACATTTTTTCGCGTGCTTCGGGAGCAAACTCCGGGCGTTGACGTAAGCCCTGACCCGCCGCACCCTCGCGCATTCCAGCGCCTTCGCGTTTATCTTCGCCTTCGCGGTCGCCCATGGCTTTGCGGCGCTCTTCCATCATGGCTTTGCGCTCCTCGGCATTGAGTACGCCGTCGCCATCTTTATCGAATTTTGCCATGAGCTCTTTCTTCTCATTCTCCATGGCCGCCTTTTCCTCTTCGTTGAGTTTGCCGTCGCCGTCTTTGTCGAAACGCCGCAGCATCATTCTTTCGCGCATCTCTTCCCGGTTGGGAGGCGCTTTACGTTCTCTGGCGGGAAACTCTTTTTTTTCCTGGGCCAAGGTAACGCTCGCCAGCGCGACGAGGGCGAATAACAGGGGTGTGTGTTTGAAGTTCATTGTGTTAATCCTTATTATGGTTGTTGTGAATTTGTCTGCAGTTGCAAACATATGTGTAAACGGTGTGTGGGAAGCTTTATTGTGCGGTTTTGCAATTATTTAAAATTCAGGGGTCAGGAGTCAGGGGTCAGGGGTCAGGGGCTATCATGTTTGCGACACATTTTTTTGACAGGAGTACATGATTAAAATGATCGTTCACAATAATCATGAAAACCCATGATGCGCCTTTGGCGAACAATCGCCCGGTGTCCGATAATTGCTTCTGAGAAGCAACCCTACACCCCGGGGCGCGCCTTTCACGAGCCTGGAGCAAAGTGCCGCTCGTAGAGCGGCTACTACACCGAACCATAACTTTTGCTCTCCGCAGTGCAGCGCGTGTGTAGTAGTCGCTCTGTGAGCGACATGTGCCGCTCGTTGAGCGGCATGGTTGACGATGCTGTGCGACGATGCTGGCGGACGATTGGGAATATGCGGGGGCTCGTCCACCATCATCGTCGCCGCCATCGTAAACCGACCTCTGAAATCTAAACTCCAAACTCCGCGCCCTGCGCGGAGCTAGTCGCTTAGGCGACTAGAAAAAACAATTAATTGCTCTTTGCAAAAAGTTGTCTACCGGGCCTTATTGCGGCTTGTTTCTCAATCATCCACCGCATAGCGGCGGATATACTTCTCAATCATCCACCGCATAGCGGCGGATATACTTCTCAATCATCCACCGCATAGCGGCGGATATACTTCTCAATAACCCGTTTTGGAGCAG
>JAQUCE010000153.1 GCA_028686345.1 Kiritimatiellia bacterium | reverse complement strand
GAGCCAGCCGAGGAGCAAGCGGAGCAACCAGCGCCCGAGACGCAGGTGGAAACGCCCGCGCCGGAGCCAGAAGCGGAGCAACCAGCGCCCGAAGCGCAGGTGAAAACACCCGCGCCGGAGCCAGCCGTGGAGCAAGCGGAGCAACCAGCGCCCGAAACGCAGGTGAAAACACCCGCGCCGGAGCCAGCCGCGGAGCAACCAGTGTCCGAAGCGCAGGTGGAAACGCCCACGCCGGAGCCAGTGGAAAAAGCGGAGCAACCAGCGCCCGAAACGCAGGTGGCAACACCCGCGCCGGAGCCAGTGGAGAAGAAATTGGAGTAGTGCAAGCATCCTGCTTGCAGAATTGGAGTAGTGCGAGCATCCTGCTTGCAGAATTGGAGTAGTGCGAGCATCCTGCTTGCAGAATTGGAGTAGTGCGAGCATCCTGCTTGCAAATTGGAGCAACGTAAGCAAGTAGCTTCTCAGTCATCTTTCTGGGGTTTTTCAATTGATGGCAATTTAATTAACGTATCAATGGAGGAAAAAATGTCATATCAAGCATCACGTCGGGACTTTCTGAAACTTTCAACACTGGCCGGATATGGCGCGGCGGTGGCCATGTCGCCAATGGCGGCGCACGCCCAGGCTGCGGCTGCGGGCAGCACCGTTATGGGGTTGAAGACCCCTAAGATGGATCGGGTGCGTGTCGCAGTTATCGGGTTCGGTCGCGGGGGCGGTCATCTGGGCGACATGCTTAAAATCGAAGGGGCGGAGGTAACAGCGGTTTGCGACACCCATCAAGGAAGACTTAATGGTGCTGTCAAGCGTGTTGTGGATGCGGGTCGTCCAAAGCCAGCTGCGTTCGGCGACGGGCCGGAGGCTTATAAAAAGATGCTGGAGCGCGACGATGTGGACATTGTCTATATTGCGACACCATGGGAGCTCCACGCTCCGATGGCACTGGATGCGATGAAGGCGGGTAAACACGCTTTTATCGAGGTTCCGGCAGCGGTCACAATGGAGGAGTGCTGGGCATTGGTCGATACAGCTGAAAAGACACAGCGTCACTGCATGATGCTGGAGAACGTCAACTACGGACGCGAAGAGCTGATGGTGCTGAACATGGTGCGGCAGGGGCTCTTCGGTGAGCTGCTACATGGTGAGGCAGCCTACATCCATGAACTCCGGGGCCAGATGAACGCCGTGGAACATGGTACCGGCTCATGGCGCACGCTGGAGTATGCGCGTCGTAACGGCAACCTCTATCCAACCCACGGACTCGGCCCGGTGGCGCAGTACATGGGCATTAATCAGGGCGACCGTTTCGACTACCTCAGCTCAATCTCTTCACCTGCCCTGGGTCGTCCGTTACATGCCAAAAAACATTTCCCTGCAGATCATAAATGGAACCAGATCAAGCAGTGGAATTGCGGCGACATCAACACCACCATTATCAAGACCATCAAAGGGCGTTCGATTATGGTGCAATGGGACGAGACCTCGCCCCGTCCATACTCACGTCACAATCTGATCCAGGGTACACGCGGCACGTTCGCGGGTTTCCCCAATCGTATTGCGCTGGACTATAAGAAGGAGGAGCTGCCGGCTGCGATCCAGAAGGCCATGGGCGACAAAGCCAAGACTGATTACCACAGCTGGGATCAGAATATGGCTCCTTGGTTTGAGGCATACGACCATCCGCTCTGGAAACGTATGGGGGCGGAAGCGGCCCGCGTCGGCGGCCATGGCGGTATGGACTTTATCATGAACTGGCGCGTGATCTATTGCCTTCTCAATGGCGAGCCGCTGGACCAGAGCGTATACGATGCGGCTGCATGGAGTGCGATCGGACCTTTGAGCGAAGCGTCGGTGGCAAAGCGTAGCCAATCGGTTGATGTGCCTGACTTCACCCGTGGAGTTTGGGAGCGCACACCGCCGCTGGGAATCGTCACCTAAACACCTGCGAGCGGCATTTTTCAACAGGCTCATACAAGGCGCGTCCTGGGGTGTAGAGTTGCTTCCAGCATGTCCGCCGTAGCCTTGGCGAAGGAGGATAAAGCAATTAGCGGATGCCGAGCGATTGTTCGTCAAAGGCGCGCCATGGGGTTTCATTATCTTTGTTTGGCCCATCCGTCTTCAGTCTTCGTAAAAGCTATGCCCCGACAAGTCGTCCAGCAACCCGTCTTCGCCCGCAAGCTTGGCTACGTCGTGGCATGGCGGAACTACGCCGGACAAGTTACGCCAGCCCTGCACATTTCAACTTTCATGAAACCTGCAAGTCGCGCGCCGCGCGCGGAGGTCGGCTGCGACTATAATTCCCGTCCACCGCATAGCGGCGGACATACTGAAAGCAACACAGTATATCCGCCGCTATGCGGTGGATTGTTGCGAAACAAGCCGCAATAAGGCCCGATAGACAACTTTTTGCAAATAACAATTTTAATTGCAAATTAAACAGCCTTCAATTGCGCTAGCTGATCATACATATTGCGTAGATTGTCCAGAATTGCAAGCGAATCAGAGTGGGCCAACTCTAAATTATTCTCTGCTTTATCCAGTTCGTGTAAAAGCACAGAAAAGTAGTCTTGAACACTTTTTGACATCTGACGCATTATTTCAGAGTGAACATCTGACCGCAAGCGGCTTACCATATTCTCCACAGCCTGAGCTTTAGCAATCATTTGGCGTTCATATTGCTTTTGAACCCTTAATGCCATTGTAATGTCATAGACAGCAAAGGCGAAATCCACGCAAACACCAATAGTCTTGCCTGATATCTTAATAAAATTTTTCCCAATATTTTTACCCGCTGCTTTTCCCATATTTTTGGTCGTATTCTTTACTCCGCTCTTCGCAACCTGCTCCACACTTTTTCTTGCACCGCCCTTCATTAGTTCAGTGCCAGCTTCTGCGCTCCCGGTCACAAATTTCTGAGTTAAGAATTTCTTGAAGGTCTCCTTCATTTGATCGCGTGGCATGCCTTTTGTATTCTTATTAACAGCAGATAATATGTCATCGAACGCCGATTCTTCCCGATCTATGTTTACTGTAACATCAATGTTCGATAGCTCTATCATACTCCCAATGTAGCCAGTTTGAAACTCAGCGGACACATTAACCAAACTTTCGCTAAGGATGTCGTCCAACGTCATGCATAACTCATTGAGACCTTTTTGCAAACGTCCGTTGATTGCATTCCCGTCTTCATCATCATAAGACGACAGATTAACGGCCAATTCGGACAAACAATTTTTAGTACGCTTTTCAACTTCAAAAAGCAGTTTGCGCTGCTCGAAGTCTAGTTTGTTCCTGGCTTTTGCAATTTCTTGCATCGCAGGATTATCGAGTTCTTTAACGACAATGTCAGTCAAATCGTCAAACGGCTTCCTGAGATAATCGACTAAGCCATTAATCACATCACTTTGTCCACGACAACGCAAAAAAGACTCCAGCCTTTGTTCCAATGCAGGAAGATAACTTTTTTCTAAAAGAATAGTTTTCGGAATCCCAGCTGCCGCACTCAAACGCGCCTTCAAGGCACTTTGAGCATTAACAATTGATCTTTCAGGTTTTTTTATTTCTCCAAGGGATTGCTCTTTCCAGATTTCATCCAAATGGATGTCGATTCGCTCATAAACCTCTGATAAACGGTCGGCATCATTGTCCCGTAACAGGCCATTCTTATCATTCAATACCAAAAGCACTGGTTTTCCCCGCTGAGCAAGCTTTGCCAGGCGCTCATAAATCGCGCGAACCTCTAGATCGCCATCAGTGCTTAATACAAAAAGAATGCACTCACTCTTTCGCAAATGATCCTCAGTTAACTCCTCATGCTCAATGGGGGCATCAACGCCGGGGGTATCGTAGATGGTCCACCCTCCCCAATTGTACTCATCAATCTTAAAGGTTTCTGGTGAATCACCAGTGGTCGCAACCTCCGCGCCAAGCAAGGCATTCAAAAGCGTTGATTTGCCTGCATTATATGCACCGTAGAGCGATAAAACCGGGTTCAAGTTTTTCAATCGCTCCTCAACGTGCATCATTACTTTATCTATTGTTTCATCGGCTAGCCGCGTATGTGCATATTTTTTCCAGCTTTTCAAAACATCACTGATCTCCCTGACAAAATCTCTCATCTTTGCAACTCCTTATTCATGATTTTTATCGTTTTATTCATATTCTTCGACATGGCTGTGACTTCTTGCGCCACTGGATGAACGACCTTTGTATTAAAGCCATTAAGTACGGCCTCCATTGTTACATTCACAGCTCTTTCGGCAAACTGCAATGCCTGATCTTCGACATCCTGAGAATTATCGCCTACTGTCACTCTCTTCTCTGTTGAAGATGAAAAACCATCTCCGATCTTTCTCCCCGCATAGCCGCCAACAAATGATCCAAGTATGGAGCCAAGCATGGGGCCAAGGCCAGGCACTGGTATGAATAAACCGAGAGCTCCGCCAACAATAGCTCCAGCTCCTGCTCCTCCTGCCTTAGCAACGCGTTCATTTGAAACTGTGATTGTTTTTATCTTGTCTTTGATATCCAATTTAGTTGGGTTGAGTTCCGGCACTGGGAACTCCGCTTCTAGTTTTTCAGCAAAGTTGTCAAGGATTTTCCGAGCCGCAGGCTCGGCCTCAGCTATGACTTTTTTGCGTACAACTTCTAGTATTTCTTCGCCTATTTTTTTTCCAGCCCAACCATTTTTTTTAGCACTCAGGACAATTTTTTGAACCTCGAGATTGACATCGTTCATGCATGCAGATGCTAATGTGTTACATTGACCAGTCAGCTCCGCTGCCTTGGCTTTCAAGTCATTTAACTCTCCTTGTAATTCAGCGAAATGGCTTACAAGACTATCTGGGTTCTTCTGATTCAGAATACATTCCCGTAGGAAAGAAGAAACTTTGAAAAGTGCTTTTTGACCACGAAGCCGAACAGCATCTTTATTCAATACATCGTTGAACATCGTATAGAGCGCGGGTATATTGCTGTTAATCCATTGCTCCGAATCCTCAGGATACTCACGGGCTGTCATAATAGATATACTCAAAATCTTGCCGCATAAATATTCCTCAGCTTGTGTGTTATGATCAATAGACACCTTTTTAAGTTTCTTCAGAATTTCGGTTTGAACCCACTCCTCTTGTTTTAAGCGATCCTCTTTTGTTTTATTGCGTAAGGTTCGAACTAACTTTCCATCCAGCTCATCCTCGTCGGTAAAATCAGATTTCGTGATCACCACACAAAAATGTTCGCCAGCCTTTGCTAATTCACGAAGCTCATCCGTGTCAGTATGCCGTCCGGGACTGTCCGAACTCATCGGATAGATAATCAGATCTGCTGCCTCAATATATTTTCTGGCCAATGCGCCGTTGGCTCCAGTCATTGAAGCAAGTCCGGGAGTGTCAATCCAGGTCATTCCTTGAATTTTGAAACCTTGGATTGTAGATGTACATTCGGTGGTTTTTGTCTCAAAAGAATCACCAGAGAACTCTGCAAGCTTTGGTGTACTTACTTCACTGCCTCCATGGTCAAAGGTAAAAAAATGAGGAGTACTCTTCTTTGGGGCACTGTTGGCGATATAGTTTCCTAAAGTACTTTTCCCAGCCTTTACTTTTCCATAAACAATGATCAGTAAGGAGTCATCGGCAACACTTCGAAGTCGCTGGCTATCTACGCTCTCTTTCTGTTTATTCTTCCACATATCAAGTGAAACAGCAATACGTTTAGAGAGTGCTCCCATGAATTTTACAGCTGCGATGCTGCCACAATTTTTTTGGAGCTTTTTTTCAGCTAAAGAAAAACTCTTACACAAATTATCCATCTCAGATTCAAAAAGAGCTATAATTCGTTCAACCTCTTTGTCGCTAGTTGCCACCTGTCCATGCAGTTCCGCAACCTTTTTATAAAAACAATCCAATGCGTTCATGATAATTCCAAGTCTTTTCCGATTTTTTGCAAATAAACCTTGTAGCCAGTTTTAATATTTTTATTAGCACCCTCAATTTTTTTTTCAAAAGCTTGCACAGCTTTTTTGTGATCCCTTTCCTCTTGCTCTGTTTCCTTCACTTGACTCCTTCGGGCATCAATTAGCACGTTCTTTAAATGCAAGGCTTTTTCCTCTATCTTGCCCTGATACCGTTCTTTTTTCTTATGTCCAGCAGAGGATGCACGTTCACCAATCACCCTGTGCAATTCGGAGTAATTGCTTGTTTCCAAAAGCAATTGTTTTTCTTCTCGCTTTCCCTTCAAATAACGAGAAGATGACACCGACACAATTGAGGGGCATACATTGAAAATATCCTCAATTTGCTGGCACACATCGGCTTCAACCATCTCTCTGTCATCCTCTTTTTTATCCAAGTGAGTTAGAACAATCACGCTTTTATCGATGAAATCAGAGGAGTTGCTCCAATTCTTACGAATTGTTTCCAGAAACAGTCGCTCCGGTTTATCCAGACCTCCACCATTTATATTATGCACAAACAAAATCACATCCGCAACTCGCAGTGCCTCCTCGGCAACCTTTGTGTCCTTTTCGTTGGCATCAATTCCGGGGGTATCCACAAACAAATATCCATCTTCTTCATATACCTGCTCTTTAACTGTCTCGCGGACAACACCAGTTTTAAACCGCTGGTTATCAAAATCACCAGTTAGGCAATTCATCAAAGTGCTTTTACCTGCCTTCAATACGCCAGCCGCCGCTAGACGAGGGCGCAGTTCAGAGGCCTCGCGCATAAATTCCTCGAGTTCTTGAATGTCGTCAACTGAGCAAACTAGTTCTAATGCTTTTCTTGTTTTAGGAGACAACTCCCTCGCCTCTATCAATGCATCAGAATCCCAAAGCACTGAACCGACTTGCTCATTTAGTAACGAATCGATTTGCTTAATCAGTTCTTCCCTTGCAAGCTGTTTAGCCCCTTCGTTTTTATCGTAATCATATGGAGTAAACTGCAGTTGCACTTCAGTTTGCTCTGAAAGAAAGTGCGATGAAAAATCAAAATGCTGCCCCCCGCGTACTCTTGCTAAACCTGAAAGGACGACTTTACCTAGCCCTTGCTCAGTTGCCTCATTTTTTAATATACGATCAAAATTCTTGGTCAACTTCTGAAATTGCCTCCAAGCCGCATTTTCGATCTCAATCTTTTCTTTTTCCGCCTCATCATACGTATAATCTGAATCATCCGAGTCCGCACAAGACGTTGGTTCATCCGCGATAGCACGGGCAATAGCAGTGAATACCATTACAGCTAAGCCCCAACCTAATAAAGGAAGCATTTATGCACCCCCAATACCATTGATTAATGCCAACCCGCGATTCGTACATTCCATTATTTCACGAACCCATGTATCAATATTTGCTAGCTCCCTAGTACTGATGCCAAAAATATTTGTTAAGCCATCTAGCAACAACTTTTGCTTCTCATGAAACTCACTATTCACCAGAGCCAATGACAGCAGCTCCATTAAACATATGCGCTTTGATGGTTCGGATTTGAATTGACCCGCCAATTGCTCCAAATTAAACTCAATGCTTAGTATGCTATCAACAGATACCTGCATTTCATTCGCCATAACATTAATCAGATTACATTCACGATCGTCAATTTTACCATCATCTACAGTAACCATCATTTTGGCTAACTGAACAAATGCCATTTTTTCCGTTAAACCCAACTGATATAAAAACATCTATTATCTTCCCTTTCTAACTATTTTCCTGCGATAGTTCTAACGTCGTTTCCGCGATATTCAATAGCTATTGCAACACCTTAAGTGCTTTCCCCCATAACTAGCAAGCGTTTTTTCGACGCAACTCTCTGTCTGAAAACGGGTTGTGGTGAAACGTAAATTCGAGTGCCTTACATGAAAGCCGGTTAAAGTGTTGTAATAACTTGTAAAACATGTGTCCGAATAGGTGAAGTCGAGTTAAGGTAAATCATGGTTTTATGTCCGAATAGGTAAAGTTGGGTTAGTATTGATCCGCGGGATAATGAGTCGCTGGATAAAGGCGCTCATTTAAAGTAAAGGGCTGAGGTTCTTAAGGGAGTGAAGCATGCAAAGAGACCAATATAATCCGGAGATTCATCATAGGAGATCTATCCGCCTTAAAGGGCATGATTATGGCGATTTAAATTGAGGGTGGTGCATGAGTTTATTAAGAAGGTAAAGGCGGGTGAATGGCCGCCTTTTTCTAGCAAAATCTGGCATCGCAATTATTATGAGATGATTATGGAAATGACGAATAGCGCTGGGAACCTTGCTGCTTCAGAGGAGAGAAATCGTTTTGTTCTGGATGTTTCTGATCAGCAGTGGGTTCCATATGTGACACCAGGGGGTATGCTTGATCGCCTGGTTAATAGTCAGAAAGCGCATAGGGTTGAAACGAGGTCAGGCTGAAACGGCTGAAGCGACCTTATTTTAGTATTTAACGGATTTTGAAAGGCAAGCGATAATGAAGTAGTGCAAGCATCTTGCTTGCAGAAAATATTTTCATTCAAGCTGGAAGCTTGAGGTGAAATAAAAGCAGAGTAATTCCTTATGATCTTGGTAATTTGAAAATGGGTATGTTATGGTGATTGATTCCAGGCATCTTGAGATTAACCAGATAGGAAAAAGATTGATCGAGTTGGAGACAGATGCAAGCAGTTTGCGTGCGCATTTGAAAGGCTTGAAGGAAGCACGAACTGCAACTGTCGAGGCGAAGGAGTCTCATAAAGTTAATCCTGTGTCGTAATTGTCTCCTTGCTTTTTCCAAAATGCCCCGGTTACGAAAGCTAGTCAGGAACAGGAAAAGCTTAACTTTTTTTATGCAGGACGGCTACATCGTCTTGCAGCAGGTAAAAGAAAAGTTGTTGTTTATGATTTTGTGGACGAATCAGTGGATGTTCTCAAAAGAATGTTCTGGCTTGACTAGTCAGGCCAGAATATTGTATTGTAGCATTATGAAAAGAGTACAGAGCGTATATGAGGCAAAGACACATTTATCCAGCATTCTTTCAGAGGTTGTGATAAGGGTGC
>JAQUCE010000152.1 GCA_028686345.1 Kiritimatiellia bacterium | reverse complement strand
GGCCATCCACCGCATAGCGGCGGATATACTGTGCTTCGCGGCCATCCACCGCATAGCGGCGGATATGCTTCGCAATCATCCACCGCATGGCGCGCAGCAACGGCGGATTTACTTTATTTGCAATATAAGTATGTCCTCCGCTATGCGGTGGACAGCAATGATTTTCAAGGTCATCCGGACATCATGAATCTTGATGATGTACTGCCCCGGATGCTTCTTAAATTCGGCATCTCAACAGAGTAGGTGCGAGGTGAACAAATGCTACAAGATGAGAGCAGCAATAAAACTTTTCAGATTAAGAATCAAAGCGGCTCCTTCTCTGCGCCTCTGCGGTGCTGCGCGAGTAAAGCAAAGTAGTGCAAGCAACTTGTGTGAACTTGCGCTCATTCGTCGTTCACTCAGCACTGGCTTCTCCAGCTGCTCCCCCGCTCTTTTCTGGTTCACCCGACCAATTTCCTGTAAACCCATAAATATTTATGCCGCGCCCTTCCTCAATCGGGTCTCTGGACAGCCACCTGCAAAGTATAGGATCATAATAACGCCGTTGGTATACAACAAAACCTGTCTCGTTATCAAACGGTTTGGTACTGAACCAATGTGTAAACTGATCTTTCATCGAACCGCTGAATTTTGTTTCACCGAAAGCGTTATGTTCGCCGTGAGTAGCGGTTGAACCGGTGATATCAATGTATTCCGTCACATTGCCATTAGCATCTCCAACCGCGAAATATATGTTGGTTTCGAAATTTTAAACTTTTGTGTCACACAATAAACCACCGACACCGACAGCACCTTGAAGTGTGCCGGATAAATCCAAGCCCCATCTATAATAGGAGATGTTAGTTGCTGGTGTTTCGTGGTTAATGATTATCTCAGCGGTGATATTAAAGCCGTCCCAAACATATTTGCGGGCTTCGATGGGGTTCCAAGTGCCGGGGTTGGTTCCCGGTGTCATAGGATATCCGGGATCTCTGTCAAAAAGTTGTTTTTTGACTTTCTCAACCCGAAGATTCTTGTGGTTATATCGGTACTCAAACATACACGTACCGTTGGTAACGATTCCTGGCACTGACTTGATAGGCCGATTTTCACCATTCCAGATATGATGCCAACGTCCGTCCCAAGTCAGATTCCCGTCAAAGTCGTGAGTTGGGGTGATGGATATGCCACCGGTAATTGCAGTGTATTGATTGAGCTGATTCGCCGTATAGGTGCTGCTGACAGCGTTCACTGATGATGTTCGGCGATTGCCTATATCATCATACGCGTGGCTGTATTCATCTGAGCTCATTACGGCGGTGGTTAACTCTTTGCGCTCATTATAAGCAAAATTATTGATCACAGTCGAGCCGTTACAATAGTCGGTGCGGCTGCTCCGTTGACCGATGCTATCATTGGAATAGTTGAACGATGAAACCACATAGGGCCTAGCGCAGCATAGTCGCAACCAATTTTTTGCCACTGAGACACTGAGGGGCACAGAGGGTACGCTAGGTTGTTTTTTAGTACCTCTTTTCTTAAATCCTATCATGTTTGCGAAAGAAAGAACTTCCATCTTTTCTATGCAACGCATAGCGTTGTTGACTAAACCAGCGGGGCATATCACACAATTGTTCAATGAGAGAGAAATAATTTCGCATATCACATAGGCTCAGTTTGGTTCCGGCTCCGCTGGTTTAGGTTGTAATAGTTTGTAACGCTTGGAGTATCATCGTTATAATCCATGGTGCGGATGCTGCCGGTGGTTGTATCGGCATCAATTAATATAGAGCAGCTGTTATTCTGGAGCGTCAAGCCTGTGAGTTGCGTTCTGTGGACTGATGTTGTCAGTGCGTTCTCGCCGGGCTTGTCGAATATTGAGGTCGCGCATCTCCACCACTCTCCTTCCGTGCTTTCAGTGCTTTCCGTGGTTAAACTTATTACATATTTATCTCGCGCAATAACGTCTTCCAGCGTGAAACCCTGCGGATTAAAGTCACGCGTTTGGCCAGCTGCGACACTAATTGTCGCAGTTCTTTCCCCAAGTTCATTGTAATCAAAAACCGTTGACGCTCCGTCGTGGTTGATGGTCTGGATAATTTGCCCAGGATTATTATATATGTTGGAGGTTGTGAGCATTGCTCCGCCCACTCCCGTTCTTGAACTGGCCACAACCCGCCCCATAAAATCACTGGTGGTCGCGGACTGTGCGATCCAGCAGGCCCATGGGTGCTGTGGTTGTGCCGCTGTAGCTGGTGATTGTCAGCTCGCTTGCATTGAGAGCGTACTCCCAGGCGGTGCAGCTGCCGGATGGCGAAAACTGAAGCTCTTCTGCCCCCCACAGCTCATCCGGCGCGGATGAACCATCAAGAGCTGTCGCCTGCAATTCGTTGCGCCCAGTCGCGTCCCAGGTCTGATAGATCCAGTTGCCACCCGGTTCTTTTCGCAGTTTTAATTTTCCGTTAACCCGCTGATTGAGATTATCCGTCCAGTAAGCATAGTCGGCTCTATGCCAGCCAGTGAAATATCCATCGTATTGAAAGCGTTGAACAACGCGTTCGACCGCCGCTGTGCCGCTGCCAACAGTAGCGCAGATGAGTTTTGTGCCGGTCAGTGTTTTCCCTGAGCTGTCTTTGATTAGATGCTCCTCATCAAAGTTGTGCTCTTTTTTAGATGTGAGCGCCCCGGTGAGGTTATCGCTCTGAATCCAGGTCTTCGCGCCCGTGCCATCCGTTGCATAGCTGTAGAAGACGCTGCGCAGAGTGTTATCAGCGGCATCTTGCAGCGTGAAGCTGATCACATCCTGATTGAGATTGGTGATGGTCCAGCACTGCTCCCGGCTGCTCTAGTCAGATCAAGCGGCACGATCTTGATATGCCTGCTTGTTTCAAGATCAGCAAAACCGGAATCCGGCAGCGTGGATTCGTTTACTGTAACCCCATTCGCATAGCCAAACACAAGGGAGTAACAAAACAGCCAGCCCAAAGATTTCATGACAAACTCCTGCTTGAATTTGATTAAAGCTAGTTAAACTGATTCTTCATAAAAAAACAACACATAAAACACATAAAGCGTAACGGTGAAAACGGCAAAAACTGGCGAATCCAGCAATTCTAATTATGGCCGCGCCTCTGCTCAGGCAACACGCTAAAGCGTGAACTACATACGGTTTCCTGGGTATGTAGTTCACGCTTTAGCGTGTCTTCGGCCATAATTAGAATTGCTGGGCGAATTTGGTTGCATCGCTGATCAGTGCGCTTTTATAATATAATTGTGCAAAAGCCGCGGGCTGACTGATGACGATTCGCAGTCGGTGCTGAATAATAGTCAGACGATCCAGAGATTTTTGCTGGGCCAAGAATGGTAAAGAGACTGAAATGAAAGGAAAGCATCAAATGAAAGTATGTACTCAATTCAAAACATCAGCGATTGTGTTCGGCGCGATGACTGCGGCTCTGTTGAGCGGATGTTCATCAACGTATCAGGCACGCAGCACGAAAAAATCCGGCTTCCTGCAAAATTACTCCCAGTTGAAGCCTGGGCAGGATGACAGGGCGCTGCTGGTTTACGTTAACCCTCAGGCGAACTTCAAGGCGTATAATAAGATCATGCTGGAGCCTGTGAAGGTTTACGTTACAAAAGGCAGCGCACTGGCTAAACTTAAAAAGGAGGATCTGCAGAGCCTGCTTAATTATCTGGACAGCACGTTACGGGAACACCTGAAAGCTGACTACGCGATCGTGAATCAGCCTGGGCCGGGCGTCATGCGGTTGCGGGTGGCCATCACCGAGGCCAAGGGCTCCAGGGTTATACTGGATACCATCTCGACCGTGATACCGTATTCACTGGCGCTCAGCGAGGTCAAGCGGATTGCCACTGGTTCCCACATGTCGGTGGGTTCGGCGCGCGTTGAGTGTGAAGCCTTGGATTCGATCAGTAATGCGCGACTGTTGGCTGCAGTTGATGAGCGTGTTGGAAGAAAGATCACAGGCAAGTTCGACAAGTTTGATAAGTGGCACACAGCCCACGATGCCTTTGACTACTGGGCCGAGCGTCTGCAGGTTAGGCTGCGCGAGGAGCGCACTCAGGCAGTTGCTAAATAAGATGTTTTGATGAAATGCTCCTTCCATTGCTTTGTCGGGATGGCCGTGTTCATTGGCTGCCTGGCACAGGAACGCGCTTGCGCAGAGGCTCCTGCCACTCCAGCGGGAGAGGGGCAGGATATCGCCGCCGTATCGGTTGCAACGAATGCGGTCGATGAAACGCCGGAACCGGCAAGCCCGGCCAGCAGCAATCTGATCTGGGGTTTGAAGTGGGGCAATGGATTGGAGTACAAGTTAGGCAGCGGACAGCGGGTGAGCCGTTTGACGGCGCTCCATCCTGAGGCGGAGATCGAGCCTTATCACGGAAAGGTGGGTTTAAAACTGCATTTGGACGCGGCACGTCATAAAACCGGTTCGGGCTTGCAAGAGATACCGGACGATGCAGGGCTTCGTCGTGCGCGGCTATATACCACGGGCAACTTCTTCCTGAGGGTGCCCGTGTTTTACAAGGTTGAGATTGAGATGGCCAACAATGATTTCTATGTTCGGGAGACCTATCTCTCTTTGGCAACTATCCCGTATCTGCAGAGAGTGAAGTTTGGCTTCTTTAAGGCACCGATGACGATGGAGGGATACACAGGCTCCGGCGACACGCTCTTCCTGGAGCGGGCCGCTCCGGTTGAAGCTTTTGGTCCGGGCATCATGTTCGGCATCCAAGCCTCGGGCAACGCGGCAGACAAGGATATGAGCTGGGCCTTGGGATGGTTCGGCGACGGAGGGCAGAACGATGTCTCCGAGGGTTCGAGAAGTCTTACGCGCGCCATTGGTCGTCTGACATGGCTCCCAGTCTACGACATTGACGGTGATCAGACAGTGCTGATCCATTTTGGAGGCAGCGCCCAGTACATGTATGCGACTGAGGGATCCGTCCAGTATCGCTCACGGCCTGAGAACTACTTTGCGCCACGCCTGCTCGACACTGGACGTCTCGATGCCCGGGAGGCAGCTTTCTTAGGTCTCGAGTTTGCGGCAGAGAGGGGTCCGCTCTCACTGCACTCAGAGTTTCTGCAGGCATCGGTCCATGAAGAGGATGATGCTAATCCTCTTTTCCATGGCTTCTATGTTGCGGGAAGTTGGCTGTTGACCGGGGAGAGCCGTCCCTACAACCGCTACTCCGGCACCTTTGGCCGCGTGATTCCCCGTCGCAAGTTTTCACTAAGGGAGCGAACCTTCGGCGCATGGGAGCTGGTTGCCCGGCTCTCCCACTTGGATCTGAACAGCAAGGATGTGGCGGGCGGTGAGATGCAACTCGGCACCATTGGAGTCAATGGCTATCTGACCTCCAGATTGAGGGTCATGGTTGACTATACTCTGGGCCGCGTGGATCATGGTGAGAACAATGGAGATTTGCGGACATTGGAGGGGCGACTGCAATATGAGTTTTAAACATACATACGGAATTCAGCTCTCAGGCACCGGTCCAACGAAGCGCCCGCTTTGGCTGCGGGCACTTGAAAGGCTGTCTCTGTTCCTGATGCTGGCACCCTTTGCTGTGTGGGGTGTGCTGGTCTTCTTTTTCAGCAGTTGGCCGGGGTGGATTGGCCGACCGCTGGGTGTGTTTTACGCTCTGGCAAACATGGCAATACTGCTGCTGCCAATTCGCCGCGCACTGTGCGCGTTTATCGGGCTATTCATTATTCCGCTGGCATGCTTCCACCTCATGCGTCCGTCCAATAGTCGCGCCTGGCAGCCTGACGTGACAATGGTGCCGTACGCCGAAATTGACGGAGACAAAGTGACTCTGTATAATGTGCGGAATTGCAGTTATGTTAACGAGACCAATTTCACGGTACATTATGAGACGCGCAGTTATGATGTTTCCCAGTTGAAAAGCGCCGATATTCTGTTTACCGACTGGGGTCCGAAGGATATCGCGCACACAATGCTGAGCTTCGGGTTTGAGGGCGGCGACTATCTCTGCGTCTCGATTGAGACCCGCAAGGAGGTTGGCGAGACCTACTCCGCACTCAAGGGCTTCTTCCGTCAGTATGAGTTGATCTACATTGCCTCAGACGAACGGGATGTGGTGCGGCTGCGAACCAACTTCAGGAAGGGCGAGAGTGTGTACCTCTATCGCCTACAGGTCGTTTCTCTCGACCATATTCGTGACGCGCTTCGGGAGTACTTGCTCCGCATGAACCAACTGCATGAGCGGGCGGAGTGGTACAATGCCATGACAGATAACTGCATGACCAGCGCCTTTCGTATCATGAAGAAGCATGCAGCAAAAGGCAGAGCTGATCTGCACTGGTCCGTGATTCTCAACGGGTATGCGCCCAATCATGCCTACACCACAGGGGTGCTCGACCGCTCGCTTCCTTTCGATGAGCTGAAGAGGCGCAGTCTGGTCAACAGCCGTGCGCAGGCAGCCGGCCAGGCAGCGGACTTTTCAGCCAAGATTCGCGAAGGCATGCCTGGCATGGATTGGCTGCCAGGGAGCGGTCAAAACATTACGGAGCGCAATAAAGGAAAATCGGTGGACGATGATGTGCGACGATAGCGGATTACGATTGAGAGAATCGTCCACCAGCCTCGTCGCCGCCATCGTCAACCGAAGATGGAGCAGTGCAAGCATCTTGCTTGCAGAAAACATTTGCATTCAAGCTGGAAGCTTGTGGTACTTCATTCAAGCTGGAAGCTTGTGGTGAAACTTCATCTATACTGAAGTGAATAAAGTGTAGAACCATGCACAAGGAGATTAATATGAATCGTTTCACACAAGCTTTGTCGGCCTGCGTGTTGGCTCTATTGCTGATCATGGCAGGTGGCTGTACCACTCCGATTGGGGTGGCATCCCTGGGACGCGATTATGCCTACGAACAGATTGATCAAAGCGCATTGAGCTCCGACACACTCAGCAGTTACAGTACCGCTGTGCTGCACCGTTACAACCTGGATCATTTCAAAGGCAGGTCGCGTAACACAGCGTTGAAAGAGCTCCATCAGCTGGCCATCAATGATGATCGCCGCGATACGCTCTTTGCACTGGCAGAGCTCTCTTTTCTGATGGGCAAAGAGGGGTATAGAGTGAAGGAGAGGGACAGGACATTGGAATCGGAGAATTTTTTTGCCGCGTCTGCTGCCTACGCCTACCTCTACCTGCTCGCTCCTGGCGAGCAGGCGCCGCCGGATGCCTTTGACCGGCGGTTCCGTCTGGCTTGCGATCTCTACAACCGCAGTCTGAGCTATATCCTGGCCCGCCACGAGGGTCGAGGCCGCACTGGCGAGCACGACTGGCAGCTGCCTGTTGGACACCTGGTGATTCGGCAGGGTGGCGCTTCGGACTTTGAGCAGCAGCTTAAACTGCAAGAGGATGAGACATATGTGTCGGCCGACCGCCTCCGGATTCACGGCCTTTCCGTGCGCAACCGTAATGCGGGCCTGGGCGCACCCATAGTGATTGTGGGCGATAAGAGATCGAATACAGAGTTCATCCCCGAAGGTTCGGCTGCAACGGTTTTTATCCGGCTGGAGGGAGACTTGCAGGACATGACAGAGGGTGGACTTCGGGGACAGGTCGAGATCTATTCATCCTTTATGCGCGATCATATCGAAGTCGCTGGACGCAAGATCCCCCTTGAAGCCGACCTGACCACGCATATTGCTTACGCTCTCAGCAACCCCATCTACTGACAGCTTGAGAAGCTGTTGTTCCGCTTTGGCCAAGCACCGTTTAAATCTGGAATTTATCCGACGCAGCCCTATCAAGCCGGTAAAACTCCCGTACTTTTCGTCCACGGAACCATGAGCAGTCCGGTATGGTGGGCCGAGATGTGGAACACGCTGATGGCCGACCCGCTCCTGCGCCAGAATTGTCAATTCTGGTTTTATCTTTACGACAGTGCAAAGCCTGTTGTTCAGTCAGCGGTTGACCTGCGGCAATCCATCGAAGATATGTCCAAGCAGCTGGACCCTGAGGGCAAAGATCCAATGCTGCAACAGATGGTTGTCATTGGCCACAGCCAGGGCGGTCTGCTGACCAAACTCACCGCCACACACACAGGCGAGACGCTGCTTGTTGCAGCCACCGGCAAGACACTGGCCCAACTAGAGCTCCCCCCTGAAGAGGAGAAACTTGTACGTAAGCTTGCGATATTTGAGCCGCTGCCTGAGGTGAAGCGGGTGATCTTCATCTCCACGCCCCACCGCGGCAGCTACCTGGCAGGAAGTTTTGCCAGGAGATTGGCACAGTATTTTATAACCTTGCCGCAGCAGGCCGCAACAATCACAGCTGAGCTGTTGACCCTTACGCCTAAGCTTAGCCCTGGCGTTAAACTCGCCTCCACAAGTATTGATACAATGGCGCCCAACAACCCTGCCATGCTGGCGCTGGCGGAGATCCCTGTGACACCGCCCATCAAAGCGCACTCGATCATCTCTGTCAAGGGGGACGCTGTGCCGCCAGCCGGCAACGATGGCGTGGTCGAGTATTCAAGCGCACATATCGAAGGGGTTGAATCTGAGTTTGTGGTGCGCAGTCCGCATAGCTGCCAGGGCAACCCCCTGACCATTGAAGAGGTCCGCCGCATCCTGCTGCTGCATCTTCAATAAACGCGGGGCGTTTGTTACTGTAGCAGCGGGCTCTTAATCACAAACTTTTTGTGAGAGGGCTAAAACCTCTCCTTCGGCCCAATGTAGCCGGTCGAGAGGGCCACATCGTCGTACCAGACCGTGTTATCCCGCACCGCCGCATGGATGTAAACTCCGATGTCGAATCGTTTGATCTTCAGCTCCGACGATGAGCGCCAGCGAATGCCCTTGTAGTGTATATATAGTTGTCCATCAATCCATGCGGCCAGCTCGCCGTTAGCCTCGCCCGGGTTGTTGGCTTTGATCATATGCTCCAGACAGATCCACTCGCCGCGTTTTGGGATATAACGCTCCTTTTCATCCGGACCCAGCATATTACCCCAGTAGTTGCCATCCGGATCCTGACGCATCTCCATCCAATAGGTGTAGAGAAAGAGATAGCCCGGCGGA
>JAQUCE010000050.1 GCA_028686345.1 Kiritimatiellia bacterium | reverse complement strand
AGTTCGTGGCACCCGGCAGCGCGGTGCAGGAGAATAAATTCGCGCCGTGGGTGGTGGTAACAGCATAAGCGGCGAAAGCCGCGTTGTTGCCAGCGAGCAGATCCGCGAGATCAGAACGCCCGTTGCCGTTCGAGTCGTTGGCGCCGCTGTCAGTGACATTGGTTGAGCCGAACCAATAGATCTCCCATACGTCATCAAGGCCATCGCGATCAAGATCGAGCTTGGAGTAGGTAAGCGGAAATGGATCCGAACCATCGGGAATTCCGTCGCCATCCGTGTCCCGGTTGTTCGGATCTGTGCCCAGGCGTATCTCATCTGCGTCGCTGAGACCATCGAGGTCGGTATCAACCATATGCGGGTTGGTGTTATATACCAGCACTTCAAGTGCACTTGAGAGGCCGTCACCATCGTGATCTGAAATTGCGGGGTCGAGGTAGCCGAAATTTTTAAATAAAAGTTCTGAGTTCGCGAAGATCGTATTTGTAGGTGCGAAGCTATAACTCGATCCACCGGTTTGATTCTGAATGCCGACCACGTAGTTGGTCAGGGCGAAATTATTTGTCGGCAGGGAGTAGCGGCAGAAGATATCACCTGACTCCATGATTTCAGCCTGCGCAGTGGCCAATGAGTTGGCATTTGTTTCGCGTCCAAGCTGGAGGTTGTGCCAACTTACAAGCAGCGAATTGGAGGGGGAGAAAGCGGCTGTCACCCTACCAGCGGGAGGGATCAGACCTGACGGCCCCTGCAGCACTGCGAGGAACGATTGGTCGCTGGCGGCACCCTCCAGCGGGAGAGCCCGCGCAACTGGCGAGCTTTTGGGGAGAGAAAAGCCAATCAGCCCTGTGCTGCCGATATGAACGCCCTCGGTGATTAAATTTGTTCCGATAGAGAGTGCCGCGCCCGCTGGGAATGGAAGCCACCACGTATCCTCCGCAACTCCCATCTTTGACCAACGATCACATTCAGCCAGAGTCAGCCCGTTTGTATTGCTTGTCCATCCTGATGGGATCTGGCGATAAGAGACAGCCGCATAGCCGGAAACAAGTTGATTGCTCGACAAAAAACCGGTTTCCGCCTGAGCCGCTCCTGGAAGATTCAGCGCAGCGCCGTCGCTGGAGGTTGCGACAAGGCCGCCCGACCGCAATTGGGCGGGAACCGATTCTTGCTGTGGTGTACGCGGAAACTTTGCCCCGCCATAATTTGTGAACAGAGATAGAACACAGAGGACCGAGATCTGCGTTACTATTGTCAGCCTTCTAAATTGCAGCCAGAGCTCGCGCATCAACTCAACCATGGGCTTATAGCACTTAACGCTCAAGTACAGAAGAAAAAGCGCGCTGACCAGTATCTTAAGAAAGGTGGCGGACATAATAGAAAATTCCCGTAGTAAGTGCCTATTCTCTCAGCTACTGTTGTAAAAAGCAAGAAGTTCAGATAGCCATCTCCATCAGAAACTCATCTGCAAATCGGTTTAATAATCCACCGTATAACGGCGGATTTACTTTATTGCAACGTAAGTATGTCCTCCGCTATGCGGTGGACAACAAACCTTACGGGGCAGCTGTTTGTTGTTCACGCTTCCCTTTCACGGCGGAAAAGCGAAGCTCGAGTTGTCCGGGCGTAGCTATGCGGAGCCTGAAGCGTACGCCTTGCTTCTCCAAACGCGCAGCGTTTGTTGCTAAAGCAGCGGGCTCTTAACCATCAACTTGTCAATGAGTACGCATAGCCTTCGCATATTGAATAGCCTCATTTGGTTGCGGCGACTAGCTGCTTTAGAGCTCTTTGATTTTGATGTTGCGATACCAGACCGGGGCTTGAGCTTTACCGTGCAACCCCTGGAAACCGATCGGGCCGTTGCGGGAGAAATCCTTCAGCGCTGTCCCGAACTTGTTCTTGGTGCCGTCAGGATTCTGACGCGCTTCGTTCCAGTTGTCCAGATCAATGTCCCAGACCTTTTCGCCGTTGAAGATCAGTGAGGCTTTACTGTTGTTACAGGTGATCGTAAAACGGTTCCATTCGCCGACCGGGTTCTGCATCTTTTTGGCTGGCGGCTGCGCGTTGTAGATCGCGCCGACCATGCCGTAAAGCGCGCCATCCTCATCTTCATGCACCTGCACTTCCAGCGCGGCCAGCACATTTTTGGTGTTGCCTGAGCGTAGAAAAACGCCGCTGTTTGACTCTTTGGCCACTTTAAACTCCAGGTCCAGGATGAAGTTGGCATACGACTCTTTGCTCCAGATTGTGTCGTGTGTTTTTGCCACCAGCACACCCTCTTTCATCTCCCAGCTGCCTTCAGGCATCTCAACATTGGAAAGATCCGCTGCAATCAGATTTTTCCACTCTGTGGTCTCCGGATGCGGGGCCGGCTCGGCGACAGCCGAAAGATTGAACAGCATTCCAGCTGCGATGAGTGCGGTGAATGCGAGTGAGCGGCTTCTTGAAGCATTAAATGTGTGCATTGAGTTAATCCTTTCTAGGTTAGAGATGGTTTTAGTTTAGCGAATTGCTGTTTGCAATGCGATCTCAATAACTGAAAAATCCGGGTTAACGCACTCTCAGAAAGCACTAAGATTTTTGAACCTTAAAAAAGCGCAGCGCGTTCAGTTCACTCCGACAAAGTTAACGGCAAAGCTCGCGACAAAGCTTCAGCTTGCGTGTTACCTGGCTGGCATGCGACTGGAACCGGCAAAACCCTTTGCGAATATTAAGAAAAAACCTCCACTCAGCCCTTGACTTACGCAACAAAGATGTGTAAGATGTTGGTCAAGGGTTAAATTCAGAGTGCAGAGTGCAGAGTGCAAGTTGCAACGATAATCTGAAAACTAAATCAAAAGGAGTCATCTGTAATGTCCGAGAGAGAGCGTGTGATTGTTCTCGGGGCCAGCCCCAAACGAGAACGGTACTCCAATCAGGCCGTGCGCCTGCTGGTGCAGTACGGTCATAAGGTTGTGCCAGTCAACCCTGCCCGGAGTGTGATTGAGGATCTCCCGGTGGCGGCCACCCTCGGCGAGGTTGAGGGAGAGGTGGATACTGTGACCCTCTATCTGGCACCGCGACATTCAGAGGCCATCGCGGACGCGCTGCTGCGGCTAAAGCCCGGTCGCGTGATTTTCAACCCGGGAACCGAAAACCCCGCGCTGCAAAAAAAATTAGCGGAGAGCGGCATTGGTGTTGTCGAGGGGTGCACCCTGGTGATGTTGAAAACCGGGCAATTCTAAGGAAAAACATGCAAAACACATGGGTTTTTTTAGTGCCTGTCCCTAAGAGGTTTCCTGAACAACGCTGTTTGATTAGTACCTCTTTTCTTAAATCCTATCATGTTTGCGAAAGAAAGAACTTCCATCTTTTCTATGCAACGCATAGCGTTGTTGACTAAACCAGCGGGGCATATCACACAATTGTTCAATGAGAGAGAAATAATTTCGCATATCACATAGGCTCAGTTTGGTTCCGGCTCCGCTGGTTTAGGATTATGATTAAAATTGAGATTAGGAACCCTAAACTCCTGCAGCCTAAAACCTAAACTTCTACATAGCTATTCCGCAGGGCGGAATCATATAATTCGGCGTAGCCGAATTATTCTTAGCAACTAAAGTCTGGAAGGCGGGATCAACCCAGCGCGACATCCAGGATCATCATGACCGTAAAGCCGGCAATCGCGCCCATGGTCGCAAAATCGGTGTTGCCGCCTGCCTGCGACTCGGGGATCAGCTCTTCCACAACCACAAAGATCATCGCGCCGGCGGCAAAAGCCAGGGCAAAGGGCAGAATCGGTTGAAACACAACAACTGCCAGGGCGCCCAGAACACCGGCAATGGGTTCAACCACCCCTGAGAGCTGGCCGTACATGAAGCTCCTGCGCTTACTAAGACCCTCGCGGTAGAGCGGCAAGGAAACCGCGGTGCCCTCCGGGAAATTCTGAATGCCAATACCGAGCGCCAGGGCAATGGCTCCGCCGAGACTGGCCTCGGGCAGGCCGCTGGCCACCGCGCCAAATGCCACGCCGACTGCCAGTCCCTCGGGAATGTTGTGCAGGGTGATTGCCAGCACCAACAGAATGCTGCGCTGCCAGTTCGTCTTAACGCCCTCTGTTGTCTGCAGGCGGGGGTGCAGGTGCGGCAGGAACTTATCAACAACACGCAGAAACACCGCGCCAGTCAAAAAACCAGCGGCCGCCGGTAACCACGAAGGCAGGGTTGAGCCGGAATTTACGGTCATCTCAATTGCCGGAGCCAGCAGCGACCAGTAGCTGGCGGCCATCATCACACCAGCGGCAAATCCCAGCATTCCGTCCAGAGCTTTACGGCTTAAAGGAATGGGCAGAAATATCATGGCCGCGCCTGCGGCAGTTAAAGCCCAGGTAAATAGGGTTGCGAATAACGCCAATAAAACCGGATGAACACCTTGAACCATTTCCAGCATAAGAACCTCTCATTATTAATGGACCGTACGCGCCATCAACGCAGGCTTTGCCTGTAACCCAGCTTGCAGCTGGCAGCTTGCTCTACATTTCGCGTCAAACTCATAGTATAGATTTGTTGATAATGAACTGCAACCGCAAACTTTTTAAGGTAGAACCAGCAGGGTTGTGGTATTCTTAATCGCTGTATTTAAGTTTCTAGAAAAAGCGAGAGAATTATGATCAATAAATGTGAGACTCAACTGGCTGAGTGGATTAAACTGGCCTTCGAAACAGCGTTTGGGGGTGACCATGACTGGAGCTGGCTGCGGGTGCAGCCCGCGACTGACAAACAGTTCGGCGATTTCCAGTGCAATGATGCCATGCAGGCTGCCCGCAATTTGCGCATGGCCCCGCGCGCGATTGCTGAGGCCGCTGTTGCGGCGCTGCCGCTCCCGGAGATGCTGACCAAGGTGGAGGTTGCAGGCCCGGGCTTTATCAACCTGACCGTTAATCCCGCGTGGCTGGCCGCGCAGGTGGAGGCGCTGGCTTGCACGGAGAATTTCGGGATTCCGAATATCGGCCAGGGCCGCACTGTTATTATCGACTACTCCAGTCCGAATGTGGCCAAGCCCATGCACATCGGTCATATCCGCTCCACTATTATCGGCGCGGCCATTGACCGTATCCACCGTGCGCTGGGGTATCAGGTGATTGCGGACAACCATCTGGGCGACTGGGGAACTCAGTTCGGTATCCTGATCCAAGGCTACCGCAGCTGCCTGACAGAGGAGGAGCGCGAGAATTTGACGGTCGATCTGCTGGAACGCGCCTATGTGGCCAGCTACAATAAAACCAGGGATGAAGAGGGCTGGCTGGAGGGCTGCCGGGCGGAGCTGGTCAAACTGCAGCAGGGGGATTCGGAAAACCGCGCGATCTGGGAGCGGTTTATTGCGATCAGTCTGGATGAATTTGACCGTATCTATAAGCGGCTGGATGTCAGCTTTGACCTCTACCGCGGCGAAAGCTACTACCATGATTCTCTGGCGGAGACCGTTGCGCTGTTAGTGGAAAAGGATCTGGCAGAGGAGAGCGAGGGCGCGCTGGTCGTTAAACTGGAGGCCGAGGGGTTGCCGGTTTGCCTTGTGCGCAAGAGTGATGGCGGGTTTAACTATACCACAACAGACATTGCCACGGTGCGCAGCCGGATCAAGGAGTTTAACCCAGAGAAGATTGTCTATGTGACTGATGAGCGCCAGCAACTGCACTTCAAGCAGTTTTTCACGGTTTGCCGGAAACTGGGGTGTGACACCACTCTGGAGCACGTCTGGTTCGGACTGATGCGTCTGCCGGAGGGCACTTTCTCCACCCGCGAAGGCAATGTGATCAAGCTTGAGGTGTTGCTGGATGAGGCCGAGCAACGGGCGCTCGAGATTATTAAAGGTTCGGGGCGCGATATTCCGGAGGAGCTGCAGAGGAGCCTGGCAGCCCAGATCGGTATCAGTGCCATCAAATACGCTGACCTGAGCCATGATCCGCAGACCTTGATCACCTTCACCTGGGAGAGGGCGCTGGCGCTTGAAGGCAACTCAGGACCCTATCTGCAATATGCGTATGCGCGCGTCTGCACTCTGCTGGATAAATATGCTGAGAGTGTTTCGCAGCAAGACCCGCTTTCACACACCTTGCTGTTGCACACAGGGGTTGAACGCGAGCTGGTCTTGAAATTGCTGCAGTTCCCGCAGAGCGTGTTGCGGGCCGCTGAGTCCTACAAGCCGAATGTGCTGGCTGATTACCTCTTTACCTTGGCGCAGCTCTACAGCAGTTTCTATCAGAGCTCTCCGGTGCTTAAAGCTGAGGATGCGGTGCGCGACAGCCGGATAAAACTGTGCGCCATGGTGGCGCAGGCACTGGGCGTTGGGTTGAACCTGCTGGGCATCAGCACCCCCAGACGGATATAGCGCCGACATGGCGCGTGTTCACGACAGGAGTTCAGAGGTCGGAGGTTGGTTTAGGATGCTGGCAGACGATGCTGATTGACGAGCCTCCGCATGATCCCGATCGTCGGTCAACATCGTCGCACATCATTGTCGGCCGGAGGCTTAGCCGAGCTACAGTAGCTCCGGTTTCCAACCAAACATCTCCGATTGGAAATCAGGATGCGTTATCACCCTCTTCCCCCGCAACTTTTCCGAATCGGGCGATTCATAAATCAGCCCTCGCTATTGCTCTTGCGCGGGGCGGAATCATATAATTCGGCGCAGCTGAATTATTCTTAGTATATATCTCAAGTGCGATTTAATAAAAAATGCAATTTTTCATGTTTCTCGTTGACAATAACGCACAAAAATTTTATTCTACTTGTATTAGTTCAATTAAATTAATGCGAATGCAATAAATTATCAAAGATAAGATATTGCTGTTGAGTGAAGTGTCCACAAAATTAATGAGGTCGTTATGAAAAAAATGTCATCTCTGTTAAAAGCATTATTAACCGTTGTTTACGCCATACTCTGCGGGGTGAACACGGCCGCCGCCGCAAGCGGCACATGGAATGGAACCGCAAACAACGTGTGGGTCAACTCCGCCAACTGGAGCGCCGCGCCATATGCAGGCGCGGCTGCGGGCGAAACAGCCACATTCAGCAACCCCACGGGCGCGACAACGCTCTCCCTGGCAGGACTGGCAAGCATCCGCAACATCATCTTTGATGCCGCGGCGGCACCCTATACCCTTGGCAGCGGCGTTGAGACTCTGGTGATCGAGGACTCCGGCGAGATCAGGCTGACCAGCAGCGTAGCCAATGATCAGGCCATCGGGGCGACCATAAAGCTGGGGGCTGGTGCGGCAAATGCCAGCTACCTGCTGCGCAATGACAAGCCAGGCAGGAAGCTGACAGTTAATGCTGTGACTGGTACCACTGGCGGCACCAAAACCTTGAACCTCGACGGTAGCGGCGACATCGCGATCACCGGCAACCTAACCCCGGCAGGCAGCTCCCTGTTTGTCAACTTGAACAACACAGCCACGCTCACGCTGTCAGGCAACAACACCATGCGTCAGCTTCAGGTCAACGGCGCGGGCAGTGTGATCAACATCGCAGCAGGCAACACAACCCTCAGCAACGGCGGAGGCCCCAACCTGACCGCAGCTGAGGACTGCACCGTCAATGGCCCCGGAAAGCTCACGTTTGATACAGCCGAGGGCGAGAACTACGGAGACAACGGCGCTGCAACAGGTAAAACGCTCACCATCAACGCCCCGGTCGGCGGCGTTGGAAACGCTGGCTTTGAGTTCTGGCACGGCACCTACCGCGGCACCATCGCGCTGCTTGGCAACAATGATTTCAAAGGTTTGGTGGTCATGAACGTGCCGGGCACCATCAGTTGCACCAACATCAACAACAAAGGGGTCTCGGGCAACCTGGGCATGGGCACGGGCTTTGTGTTTTGTGAAGCGGATGGCGCCCGCCTGCTCTTTACAGGAGTCGGCAACACAACAGACCGCGATATCCAGATGCGCAACAACGGGATCATTGAGATGGCGGGAAGCGGCAATTTGAACTTCACATCTCCGATTATCGTTACCACTGGCACCAGAACCCTGACCCTGCAGGGCTCCAGCGCGGGCACCGGTGAATTCAGCGGCCTGTTGCGCAACGACGCGGGCACCCTCGCCATCACCAAAAAAGGTAGCGGCACATGGACACTCTCAGCTGCTAACACCTACAGCGGGGCAACAGCAATTAATGCGGGAACTCTGGTTGTGAGTGGTGCCAACGGTGCCATCAAGAGCTCCTCAGCCATTGCAATTACCGCGGACGCTACACTGCGGCTCCGGAACGCTGTCGGCGCTGCCAATGCCGACCGTCTGAGCAATGCAGCCCCAATCGCGCTCTCGGGCGGCAAGCTGGATTTTGCCCACGACAGCGATCTTGCCACCAGTTACAGCGAAGCTATCGGCACAGTCACTTTGGTATCCGGTGCCTCTGTGATCAGCTGCAGCCAGGCTGGCGCTGGCCAGAGCTCCACTCTCACCATTGCCACGCTCAAGTCCGTCAACGGCACCGTTGATTTCAGTGGCCCTGGCCTGGGTGACGGCAGCGGTCAAAACAAAATCATCATCACCGGGCAGCCGGAGGGATTGATCGGCGCCTGGGCAACGGTCAATGGCGGCACTGCCTATGCCGCCTATAGCGACGCTCTGGGTGTGCATGCTGCAACCACATCGCCTATCGGTATCGCGGCGCGCGGCCCAGGTTCGGTGATCCCTGACAATGCAACAGCGCAGGTCATCATCAACAGCGCCGGCACCAGCGGCCCTATCACCCTGGCCGGCAGCTTCACCAATAAGACCTTTGCATTGGTGCAGGATACAAACACCGCCGCTGTGGTTGAGACAGTTGACAACAGCACCGGCAAAACCCTGCAGATCTCCACGCTCAAGATCAACGCGGGTCGCGCCGCGCTGACCATCGGCGAAAACGAGGGCGACGGCAGTGTCATGGCTCAGAGCGTTGGCGGCATAGTTCTGCTGGAAAACTACTCCACTTCGGAGCTCAAACTCAACGCCGCTGTCAAGGACAACACCTCGGCCTCGGCTGTGAACCTCAAGGGCGCAGGCACGGTGCGGTTAACCGGTGCCAACACCTACACCGGCCCCACCCAAATTAACCAGGGAACTCTGATCATTGACGGTGCCGCTAACCAGGAGCTCCGCGGTATGATCAGCGGCGCAGGCGCAATCACCAAAGCAGGCACAGGAACCCTGACTCTCAGCGGCGCTAACACCTATGATGGAGAAACTGTGATCAGCGAGGGGGTGGTTTACGCTCAGAACAACAGGGCGTTCGGTTCCGCGTCCGGCGGCACCACCATTCAGCCTGGCGCCACCTTGGAGGTTGGCGGAACGATTGCCGATAACAACTTCACCCTTGATGGAGAGATGATCATTGTCAGTGGCACTGGGGTCGAGGGCAAGGGTGCCATTGTGAACAACGTCGGTGGACAGCAGTACAACGCCATCCGTAAAATGACTCTTGCCGGCAACACAACCTTTAGCTCGAATATCCGCTGGGATATGCGCGATGGCAACGGCTTGACTGCCAACCTGTATATGAATGGCTTTGACATCACCAAAATCGGCACCGATTTATTTGTGCTGGTCAACACCCAGGTCGAGCCGGGTGCCGGCAACATCAATGTCCAGGAAGGTGGCTTTAGGCCGGAGATCTGGACCGACTTCAAAGGCAGTGCAAGCAACACCATGACAATCCAGAGCGGCACTACCTTCGACTGGTACCAAAGTCGCAATCCAGTTAAATGGAGTCTGGCACTGCAGGATGGCGCGAAGGTCAACAGCAGCTCTGGCAATGACTTGAACTGGAACATCTGGTCTGGTCCAGTTACCGTGGACGGCACCGCAACCCTGCAGGGCGGAGGCTCAACCAGCCACACGATCAGCGGCCCCATCTCCGGCAACGGCTCAATCTATAAAACCGGTGATGCAGCCGTCTACCTGCGCAACACCAACAACACCTACACCGGCACAACCACAGTTAATCAAGGCATGCTCTACGCTGAACACACTGGCACACTGCCGGGATACGACAGCGGCAAGGTGACAGTCAACCGCGGCAACTACAATACACTGGCTGTCAAGACAGGCGACGGGGTTAATGGCTGGAGCAACGCGCAGATCAAGCAGCTGCAAGACAACGCGACCTTCACTGGTGCTGATGCGCACCTGGGGTTTGACACTGCTGGCAACAGCCTCGCTTATCCGTACAATTTCCCGGTTCCCATGGGTATCTCCAAACTGGGCGGCGGCACACTGACCATCCCGGAGGGGCAGTCGCTGATGGCCGCCATCAATATTTACGGTGGCAGCCTGGTCATGCATAACATCGAAAACTATGTTACCAACTGTAACAGCTACCTTGGCGTGGACAGCGGGAACTCGGCCACGTTAACGCTGAGTGGAAACTCAACCTTAACCTCAATTGAGAACCCGAATCTAAGCAAACAGCAGATCTACGTCGGACTTAACGGTAAAGGGGTGCTGGTGATCAAAGACAACGCTGCGGTCACCAATAAGCTGATGGTCGGCAACGGCAGCACCGGCGCGGGCGCGGTTTATCAGAGCGGCGGGATTGTTGACAATCTCGGCGGTGCCGGCAATGACGGACGCATCGGGATGACGGGCTATGGATACTACGAGCTGAATCAAGGCTATTACAAGCAGCGCGGTTATTCGCAACTGGGACGCGACGCGTCGAGTATCGGCATCTTGCGGCAGAACGGCGGAACATTTGAACAAAGCAATCAGTTCGGCGGCAATTTCGGCATCTCCCGCGGCGGCACCGGCGTGTATCACCAGCGCGGCGGAGTGTTCACTACACCGGCTGTTTTGGAGATCGGTGACGACTCAGATAACAGTACCACAGGCGGATTCGCGGAGTACACGATTGAGGGCGGCGAAGCTACCATCACATCTGATATTCTGCTGGCCAACCGCACCAACATGTTCGCTGTCTTAAACCTCAATGGCGGCGTGGTTTCCGCCAACCGCATCTACCGCAATGGCGACCGCACAGGCTCCCAAGCCTACGTCAACTTCAATGGCGGCACCTACCAGGAACGCAATGGGGGAGCTGTAATTGATGCCGGAAAAAACGCGCCGAACGCAGTCAATATCTTTGCCGGCGGCGCAGTGATCGATTCGCAGAGCTATGCGTGTACCATGCCGCTCCCCTTGCTGGCGCCAACCGCCAGCGGTGTGGCCTCTATCAATGTGCTAACGCCCGGAGCCGGTTACATTGGCCCGCCCATGGTCAGGATCACAGGCGGCAACGGCTACGGCGCAACTGCGGTAGCGAACATTAACTATGCCAGCGGCACTCTAACCAGTGTCACCATCACATCGCCTGGCTACGGTTACACGACGGCCCCGACAGTCGCGCTCTCTGGCGGCGGCGCAACCACGCCGGCAACCGTCGCGCTCACGCTGGGCGCCAATCTCAGCGGCGGCCTGACCAAGATCGGCAGCGGCAGCCTTGCTCTGAACGCAACCAACACCTATACGGGTGTGACTGTTATCAGCAACGGTGTGCTCCAGCTCGGCTTTGCCAACGCCCTGCCGGCCGGCAATGCTGTCCGCGTTGATGGCGGCACCTATAATCTGAGCGGTTTCACGATCACAAACAGCGTGATTACGGTCAGCAGCGGCACGATATTGGGAGGCAACCTGGTTTGCGACTCTCTGACCAAAAGCGGAGAGGGTGCTATGACTCTGGCGGCAAACCTTGAAACAGCTGACCCGTTTGTGATCAGTGGCGGTTCAGTCAAGCTGGTTGGCACGCAGCCTGGGCTGTACGCTGGCACGCTTGCCGGGGCATTCAATGAAGCCGAGCCCAATCCAGGGAGCGGGCTTGAACTCAGCACGACTCAGGCGAATGTCGTGTTCGGTGAACCTTATGACACCACGTTTGTCTACAGCGGATATGTATGGAATCACGCGGCGGTCAATGTCACCTGGACCTTTGCGGAAAACTTTGATGACAACGTCCTGTTGAAGATTGACGGTGTTCAGGTTCTCAGGAATACCGTATGGGATGTGCCATCCAAGGCCAATTATACACTGACACCAGGCCCGCACGCCTTTGAGGCGCGCTTTGGTCAGGGCGGCGGCGGCGGCGGTCCTCCGGAGGATTCTAATTCTGGCTGGTTTAAGACCAACCGCCAGATCGGCTTTGGGGTTGACTTCCAAGGCCGCAACCAAGAGGTGCCCGGAAACTACCAGCGCATGATCGATCCTGGTGATGGAACGCTCTTCACAACAACCGCCAGTGCTAGCGTCAATGTTATTGATGCCAGTACGACCGTTGAGATGGCGCCGGGTACGGCACTTGATCTCTGTGAAACAGCCCAGAGCCTGGGTACACTGATTGGCTCCGGAACGGTCAGCAACGGAACGCTGGCAGTCACGACCTCCCTGGCCCCAGGCGGTGTGGGTGTTGTCGGAACCCTCGCTGTCGGAGCTTCGCTGACATTGAGCGGTGATCTGCTGATTGATGTTGCCGCGAACGGCAGCAGCGATCTGCTGGCAGTGACAGGCAATCTTGACCTCTCAGCTGGCACGTTGACGGTTGCCAACCCTGGCCAGCTCGACACCGGCAAGCAATACACCATTGCAACCTGCAGCGGTACATTGACACAGCCATTCACCGCTGTTAGCATTGACAATAACGATAACCTCTGGGTGGTGAAATATTACCCAGACGGCACTGTTAAAATCATCTACCAGGGCGGCACGCTGTTTATTTTAAGGTAACGCGCTGCGTGTTAGAAAGAGTTATTATTTCATAACCAAGCTCTCAGCTCCGCGCAGGGCGCGGAGTGTTAAAGTGCGCGAGTTAAAGAGATGGAGCCTTTTGTGCGGGAGCAATGTAGCTCCGATTTCCAATCGGACATGTCCAGTTTGAAACCGGAGCTACCGGAGCTCGGCTGCGCCATCGTCAACCGATGTCGCTCTGATAATCACTTGGCTGGCGCGTGACTTTCAGATTGCGCAGCACTGTAGCCGCGGGCCGTGACCGCGGGGGCGCGTTGATGGTCAACCGCCGGACAGCTGACGGCTTGCATTGCGTTCCCCTGTCGCTTTGCCGGCGCGTTCACGGCCCGCGCCCTACAGCTTCGGCTTGACAATCGCCCGGCTGGCGCATCCCTGGCCGCTTGCGGCTTGCAAATCACTCGGCTGGTGCGTCTCTTGCACATCGCGTAGCACTGTAGCCGCGGGCCGTGACCGCGGGGGCGCGTTGGTGGTCAACCGCCTGACAGCTGACGGCTCGCGTTGCACTCCACTTTCGCTTCGCCGGCGCGGTCACGGCCAGCCGCCCTACAGCTTCGACCTGCTAATCGCTCGGTTGTCGCGCTCCTTGCAGCTTGCGGCTGGCGTTGCACTCCACTTTCGCTTCGCCGGCGCGGTCACGGCCCGCGCCCTACAGCTTCGACCTGCTAATCGCTCGGTTGTCGCGCTCCTTGCAGCTTGCGGCTTGCATTGCGCTATACTTTCGCACGCCGGCGCGGTCACGGCCAGCCGCCCTACAGCTTCGGCCTGACAATCGCCCGGCTGGCGCATTCCTGACAGCTTGCGGCTTGCATTGCGCTCCACTTTCGCTTTGCCGGCGCGGTCACGGCCAGCCGCCCTACAGCTTCGACCTGATAATCGCTCGGCTGGCGCGTCCCTGGCCGCTTGCGGCTTGCAAATCACTCGGCTGGCGCGTCTCTTGCACTTGCGCAGCACTGTAGCCGCGGGCCGTGACCGCGGGGTGGTGCTTTTGTGGCCAGTTGTCAAGCGTTTCGGTTCGCGAAGCATAAGACTTTCGCTTTGCCGGCGCGGTCACGGCCAGCCGCCCTACAGCTTCGACCTGATAATCGCTCGGCTGGCGCGTCCCTGGCAGCTTGCGGCTTGCATTGCGCTCCACTTTCGCTTTGCCGGCGCGGTCACGGCCCGCGCCCTACAGCTTCGGCTTGACAATCGCTCGGCTGGCGCATCCCTGGCCGCTTGCGGCTTGCATTGCGCTCCACTTTCGCTTTGCCGGCGCGGTCACGGCCAGCCGCCCTACAGCTTCGACAAAGTTTGCGACAAAGTTTTTGGATCGCGCAGCATCACGCTCGTGCTCCATCCTGTTTAGTTTTGCTCTTGCTTACCTGACAATAATCAGAACTCCGCTGGGCGGATAGGTCACAACCAGCGATCCTGCGCCTGTAATCCAGGTTGTGTTGGCAGCGGTGTATAGCCCTCCAGGCATGGCCGCGCCATTCACAAACAGAGAGTGGATGTGCTGTTTACCTGTGAACATTAAGCCCAGGTTGGCCATCCCGTTGACGTAAAGGTCGGTGGTTACAGGCAGATTCGCAGCTGGCAACGAAAGCGTGCCTCCCTCAAGAACTGTATCACCGCTGTATGTCGCCGCACTCCCTGGCAGGTATAGAGTTCCGCCGCCCCTCTTTGTTATACTAACGCCTGAGAGCACATTTGAGATCGCCAGGGCAGAGCCTGGGAGCACATCAAATGTCGCGCTGCCAACAAGTGTCGCGTTCTCGACAGCAAGTATGCCGTTCTGTGCTGACGCGGGTGCAACCGAAAGCGTGGCACCATCTCCCACCTGCGCTGCTGTAATAATAAAGGTGCTCTCTGAGAGCGGAGTATCAAGTGAAACCGTGTTTTCAGAGTTGTCCGGCAGAACAAGATTGGCAAGGTAGGCCTGCTCTGCCAGTCCATCGGCAGGCTCCTGAGCGTACACCATTTTGAAGTCGCGCACCCGCATTTCGCCATAGGAACCACCGCAACCGCCGCCGAAACCAACATAAGCATAGTCGCCGCCCACATCAGCCGGGATATTGACGCCATTGAAACGATTGGTGATGACAGTGGCACCCTGCGTCATGATGGAGGTTAAAGTTGCCGCCACAGGGTCATATGAAACCTCGAAGTCCGTTACACCGGTTACCAGCGAGATCGGCACATGACTTAAAAGACTATTTTCATTCCAAACACCGTTGCGGCCGATTGAGGTTGAGTCTTCCAGTGGTGTATCATTATAGGGATAGAAGTACCAACGCAGACCGATGCTCTTTGTAATACCGCTGTAACCCGCGCCTCCGGTCTGCCCGCCAACCACACCGGGCCCGCGGGGGTCGTTATGGAAGAACAGAGAGTAGGCATCAGCAGGGGTATTGCTCTTTGCTCCAAAGAGAAAACTATAAGAAATTGTCCAGGGCTCTTTCACCCGCACCCGGCGTGATGAGGTGGCGGTTCCCCTGGAGTTAATCGCTGTGGTGCAGAACTGCAGTGTGTTGTCCGGACCCCATTTACCCTCAGGGGTGAAGACCCATTCGCTGCGGCTGCCGGTGGTTGCAATCGGTTCCGAGGCTGTTTTGCGCAGCACCAGGCCGCCTTCCTCCAATTGCAGGGCCAGATCAGCAGTTGACCGCCCCGCATCGCCCATCAGCCCCATTGCCGCGCTGCCGCGTTTAATGAGTGTGCCGCTGCCGACCAGCTCATCAAATGCCAGATAGCCGTAGTTGCTTGAAGGCAGGTCATCATGGACAAAGGAAAAATTGCTGACAATGTTTTCCGCAAACAGCCCACCCACATAGGCTTTGAAGCCTATATAGGCGGTCGTTGACCGAATAGCAGAGAGCAGATCCACATCAGTAAATACGTTTGTCGATGCACCAGCCGCCTGGGTGGTTATGACTGTCAGTGCTCTGTTTAGGGCATTATAGTTGACCAGCATCTCGGCATGGCCGCCAGTACGAAGGCTAACCGGGGCAATGTCAGTCGATGCCACCACAAGGACACCATTGGTATACATCTGCAAAGCTGTAGTGGTAACACCTTGGTCATAATAGCGCCACAGAATGGCCAGTCCAGGATTGGGCCCTGTGGAGCTGTTGCTGGGCGAGTCATTCTGGATTACAAAGCCGATAAAATCAGCGGGGGTGCCGCTCTTGAGTCCTAGGTCAAAACCAAAGCTGGCGTTCCATGAACCGGTTACTGGATAGCTGTTGGTTGTATAAACCCAACCTGAGCTGTTCACGGCATTGGATGAGACCGCCAGAGTGCCATCATCTTTCCAGCGCGACTTACCATTCAACTTCCACATACCCTGATCAGCAAATGTGGCGGGCGGTGGAGCACTGTCAGCAATTTCCGAGGCAACATCAATCACCGCTTGATCGGCATAGCTCAGTTTACCCAGCACAAAGCCCTGTTGCTGCAGCGAGGGGGCAACTCTAGCTGCCAGTGTTGCGCCGGTGCCCAGTGCAACACCTCCGCCATAGCGGCAGTAGCTCGGCGTTGTACTCCCGTTCTCAAAAACAACATCTGTAAAACAGTGCTGTCCATAACGACCACCAGTGCTGCCAGAGAAACCGAAGTAGGCCTCAGGGCCACCCACCTTTGCTGCAATGTCCACTGTTCGTGAGTAGTTATACGCAGGAAACCCTGGGCGCTCCATCAGCACAGTCAAGGTGCCGGCTCCATCATAGCTGACCGTAAACTTTGTCTTTACCGGCATTGATGCGATCTTGGGCATTGACGCGGGTAAAGCGCGGTCATCCACAAAGTCGCCCTGTTCACCAAACCGCAACCTGTGGCCGTATGAGTCAATGCCAACGGCGACGGAGTTAATAATCTTCTCGGCCGTACTGGTAGTCACAGTGCCATATCCCAGCCTTGATCCTGAATCGCCAAGCGCGGTCAATTCACGCGGGTCATTGTGCAGTATAAATGCGGCGCCATCGGCTGGGTTGGTGTCTAATGACCAGCACAAGTAGGAAAAAGTGGCGCTCCACGGGCCGCTCACAGCCTGCTTGCGCAACATAAAAGCGCTGCCTCTCAAGTTGTTGTAAGTGCCGGTTTTTCCGCTCTCCGGGGTCATTTGAAGAACTCCGTCAGCCCGGCGTATGGCGCGCCCGTTAAATGCCCAGAGGTCAGGGTTGGAGGCCAGACTATGCGGTGAGAGCGTCAACGTCGTAGCATTCAGAGCAAGCTCCATGGCCGCCGCACCCCCGGCGGCAGCGAGTTCAAGGGCCCCGCCTGAGGCAACCGAGATTGTGCCATTCATATTAGCGGGTAAGTTGGGAGATTCGGTTGCCAGCGAAACGCGGCCGCTGTTAACCTGCAGCTCCAAAGCAGTCGGGCGCATCACCAATGTGCCAGCCCCTGTTTTGATGATCTTTCCGCCCACACTGGCTGGATCCTCTTTTAAAATTGGGTCGAGCCAGGCGTGGCTCTCAACATCAATCGTCATATTGCCCGCGCCAACCCGAAGATCGGTCAGGCCAACCATCCAGTCGGAGGCAAGTCTACTGGTGCGCTGTTTCAGGGTGCCGTCATTAAAGCGTGCTGTGCCCTTATTATTGATATTAGCCACATTAAGCGGTGTTGCATCAAGTTCAAACACGCTGCCCTGCGTGACGTTGAGATTGCCTCCCTGTCTTATGCCCAGCTGATAGGTTCTGCCAGTACTGTTGCCGCCAAAGTTCACATGGGTTGATGCCCCGGAGCTCTGCGAAATGGACATGCCTCTCTCGGTTGAGGTTGAGTCGCACTGGAAAAGTCCATTGTTGGTCACAGCCACTCTAGTCAACAGGTTTTCATTTTCACTCAGATAACAATCACCCAGAACAACCAAGCTGGCGTTATCCACATTTAAGTAGGGCTCGCTGCAAAAGCCAGGCTGCCCGTTTGAGTACCCCATCACAAAGCTATGCATTTCAACGTGAGCGTTATTAGAGATATACAGGCTGGGCTGTTGCGGAGAGGCCGTTGTTCCGGTGCCGCGGCCAATGGTGAAATATGTGTCGGTGAAGCGGGTTACACCGCCGATAATATCCAAACGCGGTGAAGTCAGCGTCCGCGAGCCAACCCAGGCAATGGCCTTGATAATATTGGTCTGGCCGGGAGCACCCAGTATCACGCGCCCCCGATCCACTGTAAAGTTGGCATACCCATTGGTTCCGGCATACGAAAAAAAGCTTAATGGCAAGGGCATAACCGGGAAACCGATTTTTGACTTTTCATCGAAAAACCGGCGTTTTTTTGGTAAATCTAAAAATACTACATTTAGTGTTTGAAAATTTCCGCACAACAATATATAGTTGTTACTTGTTTTTAAGAGTTGTTTAGTTTAGTGGTTTGACAGGAGGTTTGTGATGGAAAATATGGTTCAGCCAGATCTGATTTTACGGATAAAAAAGCGCGATGGCAGTGAAGAGGCTTTTGATCTTAAGAAAATTGTCCAGGCCGTCAGAACCGCCGGCGAGGCTACCGGAGAGTTTGGCTTGGATGAGGCGCGTAAGCTGAGCATCAAGGTCATGTCGCTGATTCAATCGCTGTACGACACGCTGGAGCTCACAGTTGAAAGTGTGCAGGATATTGTTGAGGAGGTGCTGCTGAGCTCCCCTTACCGGAAAACAGCCAAAGCCTATATTATCTACCGCGATCAGCACGCCCGGATGCGCGAGATGGTCAAAAAGGCCGACGTTGATTTGATCGACAGCTACCTTGCCCGTGCTGACTGGCGGGTCAAAGAAAACTCGAATATGGCCTACTCGCTGCAAGGGTTGAATAACTATATCTCGAGCGAGATCAGCAAGGTTTACTGGCTGAACAAGATTTACCCGGCTGAGGTGCGCGAGGCGCACGACAGCGGTGCGCTCCACCTTCACGACCTTGGCCTGCTCAGCGTCTACTGCGTGGGCTGGGATTTGCAGGATCTGCTGCGCAGCGGTTTCAAGGGTGTCGCGGGCAAGGCCGAGAGTCTGCCTGCCAAACATTTTAGAACTGCGCTGGGCCAGATTGTCAACTTCTTCTACACTCTTCAGGGCGAGGCCGCCGGCGCACAGGCATTCTCCAGCTTCGACACCTTGCTGGCGCCTTTTGTGCGTTACGATAAGCTCTCTTACAGAGAGGTGCAGCAGGCGTTGCAGGAGTTTGTCTTTAATGTGAATGTGCCTACCCGGGTCGGTTTTCAGACCCCATTCACGAATATCACGATGGATTTGATCGCGCCATCCACGATTGCCAATGAGAGTGTGGTGATCGGCGGACAGGATATGCCGGAGACCTACGCGGATTTCCAGGTTGAGATGGATATGATCAACAATGCCTTTCTGGAGGTCATGACCCAGGGCGATGCTAAAGGGCGCGTTTTCACCTTCCCGATTCCAACCTACAATGTCTCTAAAGATTTCGACTGGGAGCGCCCTGGGCTGGAGAAGCTCTGGGAGGTCACCGCGAAATACGGGATCCCCTACTTCGCCAATTTTGTAAACTCGGATATGAGCCCGGATGACGCCCGTTCCATGTGCTGCCGGCTACGGCTGGACACGCGTGAGCTGATTAAGCGTGGCGGCGGCCTCTTTGGCGCCAACCCGCAGACAGGCTCGATCGGCGTGGTCACCATCAACATGCCGCGCTTGGGCTATCTGGCCAAGGATGAGGGTGAGTTTATCACGCGTCTTGATGGGCTGATGACCATTGCCCGCAACAGTCTGGAGATCAAGCGCAAGGTGCTGGAGCAGTTCACCAAGCAGGAGCTTTACCCCTACACCAGCTTCTACCTGCGTCAGGTGTATCAGCGCTTTGAAAAATACTGGCAGAATCATTTTTCGACCATTGGTCTGGTCGGGTTGAACGAGGCCTGCCTCAACCTCTTTGGTAAAGATATTGGAACACCGGAGGGTCAAGCCTTTGGTCTGCGGGTAATGGATTTTATGCGCGAACGCCTGGTGGATTTCCAGGAGGAGAGCGGCAACTTCTACAATCTGGAGGCAACTCCGGCTGAGGGCACCACCTACCGCCTGGCGCGTCTGGACAAAAAATATTACCCTGCCATTATCTCAGCCGGTACTGATGGCGAGCCATTCTACTCCAACTCCACCCAGCTTCCAGTCAACTACAGCAGTGATATCATGCAGGTGCTGGATTTGCAGGATGAGATTCAAACCAAATACACCGGTGGCACGGTGGTGCATACCTTTGTCGGCGAGGCGGTCAGCGATCCACAGGCGGTCAAGGCCTTTGTGAAGATGGTCTGCACCAATTACCGCCTGCCCTATTTCACGATCACCCCGACCTTCAGTGTCTGTGAGGAGCACGGCTACCTCAAAGGTGAGCAGCGCACTTGCCCCACCTGTGAGCGCAAAACCGAGGTTTACTCCAGGGTTGTCGGCTACATCCGTCCGGTGGAGCAGTGGAACGAGGGCAAGCAGCATGAGTTTGAGCGGCGCAAGACCTACAGCCTGGCACCTGCTTAATTTGAAGGTCAAACGCACTCGAGTCGGGGTCAGTAAGCAATGCCACCGAGTCACCAGGTCAAAAAAAACAGCTTGTCGCCTGGACTGCGGAGCAGCTTGCACGAGATAAGCCGGAGGTCGGAGATCACTTCCGTGCGCCCTTCCGATCCCGCCCCCGAGTTATAGGCAAGCCCGCCGCGGGGCGTGCGGCGAAAAAACGATTGGGTAACTCGACCAAGAGGGCACATTACATGCACAAAGCCTGCGGTTCGGTTTCGCTCAGAGAGCGACTACTACACCTGCGCTGGGCTTTGAAGTGCAAATTGTTATGCAAGCCTTGCCGTTCAGTGTAGTAGCCGCTCTATGAGCGGCAGCCCGTGTTTTGTGGCGCTGGTAAAACGGCTTCGGTGAACGTGCGAATCGAGTTATAGACAAGGTTCGAGACACAAAGAGAGGTAGCTTATGAGGATTGCCGGATTGGTGCCGTTGAGTTTGTGTGATTATCCCGGTCACATCGCGGCAGTTGTTTTTACGCAGGGATGCAACTTCAGCTGCCCGTACTGTCATAACAAACATCTGATTCCTGAGAGCTCTCAGGGTGCGGAAATGCTGGAGGAGTCCTCAATCTTTTCCCTGTTGGCTGAACGCTGCGCCAAGCTTCAGGGGGTGGTGGTCAGCGGCGGGGAGCCAACCTTGCAGCCAGATCTGGCGAGTTTTCTGCGGCGCGTCAAAGCACTGGGGCTTAAAACCAAACTCGACACCAATGGCGCCCGTCCCGTTGTGCTCAGCGATCTACTGGGGGAGAATTTACTCGACTTTGTGGCCATGGACATCAAGGCGCCTTGGCGTAAATATAACGCGCTCGCCGGTGTTGTCTGCGATGTGGCTAAACTGCAACAAAGCGTTGACCTGATTGCCGGTGCAGGCATTGATCATCAGTTTCGCACCACGCAGGCGCATCACCTGTTGAGTGAAGAGGATTACGCTGAGGTCAAGTGTCAGATTCCCGCTGGCAGCCCGCATGTCTGGCAGGAGTACCGTGACGGGTGACGCGCGCTGACAGTATATCTGAACAGCGAGGCCAAGATGCTGCAACCTGCGATCAACCAACTCCGCACTCTCATCAAAGATAATGAAAACCTTTGACGCGCCTTTGGCGGAAAACCACCCGGCACCCGCAAATTGCTTCATCCTCCTTCGCCAAGGCTACGGCGGACACGATAGAAGCAACACTACACCCCATGGCGCGCTTTTCACATGCCTGATACAGTATGCCGCCCGTAGAGCGGCTGTTACACGTGCGACAACTCTTGCAAACATCTATAAAACTCAGTGTCTCTGTGAGAGATAGAAAGCGTGCTCTTTGCTGTCTGGCCGATTATTGAAAAGTTACCTTTGTTTCCCGGAACGCGGGGCATTTGTTACTGTAGCAGCGGGCTCTTAACCACTAACTTTTCAGTGAGGGCGACGACCTCCCGCACGCACACCAACTCTTTTGGTTGCGACGACCAGCTGCTTTAGACTATCTTAACAATTTCGCTTGCAAACTCTCAGCCAATAGATGAAAATACACACTATGAAAAACCAAACTATCTTTAAACATGTCGGTGGTCTTCTGGCCATTTCGTTACTGTGTCTCTCTGCGCCGGTGATCTCGCTGGCAGACGAGGCGTCTCCCTTTATCGCCCGGTGGGCGCTGGTGCTGCCAGGGGGAGGAGCTGGCTGGCTGGGCGTGGAGCGTCAGCAGGATGGTTCTCTGAAGAGCAGCATGCTCTGGGGCGGAGGATCGCCGTTTGATTTGACAGAGACCAAGATGCGTCAAAACACCCTTGTTCTGACACGCCTGCAAAAGCAAAAGGATCCTGAGAAAACCACGACCGAGCTGTTTGAAGCCGTGGTTGAGGGGGAGTTTATCAAGATTGACCGTAAAATCATTGATGTGCAAGGTAATCTCAAGCATAACGACAAGTTTAACGGCAAACGTATTCCCAACCACTCGCCTGCTCCTGATCTGAGCACGCTTCAATTTGGCGAGCCAATTACCCTGATGAACGGAAAAGATTTGAAGGGCTGGGTCGCGATGAATGACAAGGCACCCAACTGCTGGAGTGTGCAAGACGGCATACTAAGCAACCGGGTGCAGGGGCCGGACGGGAAGAAAAAACATGGCACCAATATCAGAACCGAGCGCACCTTTACGGATTTCAAGTTAACCACTGAAGTGCGCGTTCCCGCGAACGGCAACAGCGGGATCTACCTGCGCGGCATCTACGAGATCCAGGTGGCGGAGAGCCATGGCAAACCGGTTAACTGTCACAACATGGGTGCCCTGTACGGGCGTATCACTCCCGCAGTCGCAGCCGAAAAACCGGCCAACGAGTGGCAGAAACTGGAGATCACGCTCTACGACCGTTATGTGACCGTGATTCTCAACGGTAAAACCATTATCGACAACCAGCCCGCCATGGGCTGCACCGGTGGCGCGCTTACATCAGATGAGTTCGCGCCGGGACCGATCTACCTGCAAGGCGATCACACGGATGTTGATTATCGCAACATGGTGCTGACTCCGATCATCAAAAGATGAGGCTTAGTCGCTTAGGCGACTAGAAAAAACAATTAAACGTAGCGCGTTCATTCCGCTCCGACAAAGTTAGCGACAACGTTAGCGACAAAGTTTACGCTTGCGCCGCAAGGGCGTTCGTGCGGCGCGGTCAAAGCCTGCGCCCTGCCGCTTCGGTTGACGATGCTGTGCAATGATGTTGGCGGACGATTGGGAGCATGTGTGGGCTCGTCCACCAGCATCGTCGCCGCTATCGTCACCCGCAGGCGCGGCTGACCAGAGTGCGCGACCGGATCACTCGCGTGCCACCCGCGGTCGCCCGCATAGCGGACGACTTCCCCCTCCGCGTCTGGTCAAACGGAGCAAGCGCGGAAGGAGGTCAGTCGCTATGCGGCTGACCTCTCAAAAACCAAACATAGAGCAAAGAGCGCGCTTCCGGCTTCAGGCTTCGCAATAGCTACGCCCGGATAAGTCGAGCTTCGCTTTTACGCGGTGACATGGAAGCATGAACAACAAACAACTGCTCCGTAAGGTTTGTTGTTCAGCTTTTCCGTGTCCGGCGTAGCTGCGAAGCGCGAAGACGGAAGGCTGCGCCAGGGCGGGTTATTGAAAAGTTACTGTAAAACTCCAAAAGATGGATAGTTGGTGGTTATTCTCTAAACTCCTGTACACGCTTTGACCCTAAAACGCCGCCCGATAGTGCCGTGCAATCTCCTCGGCGCCCAGCACGCGGTTGAACACGGCCACCTCATCCATGCGGCCTTCGAACCCCAGCTTGCCGTCACCCTTGCCGCCGATCCATAGATCCGGCGCGGCACCCGGGAGCGCAGTCTCCGCCGTCAACTCAGGCTTGCCGTCGAGATACACCTTGACTCTCCGACCGTCGCGCACCAGAGCAACGTGATGCCAACTATCCCGCTCCACCCAATTGCGCAACGGCACATCAGTCCTGCCGGCTGTTGCCTGCTTAGGATCGTCCCCGACATGGAAGAGCACTCTTCCCGGCTCCTGGGCCGTGCCGCCAATGGCGAGCCGGTCACCGCCGCCGCGCGCGAACAGGTACCCGGTCACAGTGCGCGCATCCGATGGCATACAGTTATAAAACCAGAACTCGACACTGTAAGAGCCGCCCAGCCCGGTCAGCGTTGCGGACAAGGGTGCGCCGACAAAGTGCGGCACGCGGTTGCAAGCGCCAAGCCCAGGGAAATCCGGGGCCTGCGCGCCGGGCATGTGGTAAGCCGTGGGCATGCCGAATTTCCCCAACAGCCGCCCGTCCACCGCGTTCACCGCGTGAGGTCCAGCCAGCTCGTCCAGCCGCCAATAGACCAGTGGTATCGAGTTCATAACCGCCGCGGCATACGGCACTACCGGTCTAGATATGCTCTTGGCCGCCATGTTGACGCCCAATCCGGTCAGCAGTTTCCCGACCTCTGCCACGACCTTTGGCTCAGCCTCCGTCTCCAGGTAACTGGAACGCGCCAGCCACGTGGTGTACCCGCCCATGGCCATCTGTTCAGGTGGCGGCAGATAGCCGTTATAACCATTGGCAAGCATCACGGTGAAGGTGTGGTCAAACGGGCTCGCCTCTGCGATCCGCAGCCCTGTGATCGCGAAGACCTCGCAGGGGATACCCACGATTGCCAACTTGCCGATGCGCAGAGCCTGCAGTTTAATCCGGACAGTTTCAGGCATCTTTGCCAGCAATAATTGTTCACGCGCGTAAGTACCGGACTGTGATTCCGCCTTCTCGCGTCCGGCCTCGATCTCCGCCATGATTTTATTCGCCCACTCAATCTTGGGCTCGCGCACTCTCAGCTCCAACTCGGACTCGCGCACATCCAGCGGCAGCCAGTCACTCCACGCCGCCGCGCGGTAGGCCTTGCACGCCGCCTGTGCCACCACCTCTGCGATAGAGTCCTTGTCGAACTTGTCCTGCTTCTCCAAAGTGTAGTTTTTGAGATACGCATCGCCGCTGACCCCGTTGGCTAAAATTCCCACAAAAGGCCGCCCCGCTCCCCCCGCCTCCAGCAGGGCGGCAACGCGCTCCGCGAAAACGCCGAAATAATCGGCCGAAAGAGCACCGGAACCAACATAGTGGATTGAAAAGCTCCCCAGCAAGGCAAGCGGTGAACCGTCGGGCCGGCGTACCGCCAGCACGCTGACCTCAGGGTTCATCGGTCCTGAAGGCTCCTGCCACTCCGGATTGCGGTGTCCAGGGTGCATGGATGCCCTGGTAGTGAACTCGCCGAAGGGATCCTTCTTGATACAGTCCGGCCTCGTGATCCAGCGGCGCGACTGCACCACTTCCGGCAGGCTTTCAATTGCCCAGCCGACCTGTGCCGGCGCCAGCGCACTGCTCGCCTTATGAATGCCCTCCGCGATCTTGCCCGGCAGCCACGCCCGGTAACGCGGCTCGTACTCGGTGCCGAAGACACTGACTGCCGCCGGAGCGGAGTGCGTGTGCGTGGCCGAGATGAAAATTCGATTGGCTGGAATCCCGGTCAAGCGACTGGCAAGCTGCTTGGCTTCTTCCAACAATTCACGCTCCAGCATACAGCTGTCGACCACCGCCATAGCGATCTGGCCCAGGCCATCGTCAAGCACCAGGCAGCGCGCATGCAGCGGATCAAGCGCCTCCTTGGCATAGTGCGGCTGAAAGTTTCCATTAACAGCGATCGGGAAATACTCCGGCGTGATATCCTGCGCAAAGGCTCCGGCACGGAAAACTTTTTTACCGCCCCCCTGCACGCCAACCTGCGCATGCGCAACAAAGGGCCGCATGCTCATCCCCATCAGCGCCGATCCCGTAGCCACCAACATCTCACGTCTTTTCATATTATTCCCTTTCCTATTAACTGCTCACGGATAGATATAACCAAAAACCGCGGAATCGCATAAGATGCTTTTGGCTTTTCACCAACGGGCGATCCAGGTTGAGACCGAGTGCGGCGGCAGCTCACAGCCGGCAAGGGGATTAAGATTTGGGTAGCGTTTGAGTTTATCCCCCATCCGGTCGGAGGTGATGAAAAGACCTTTGTTGATTAACTGAGGCTTTTGCTGTTCACCCCCAATGCCGCCCTTCCCAGCCTTTCCCGGGTTGATCGTAATGCTCCGGGGCTGCGCCTGCGTATTGATCATCACGCAGGTTAGTGTTTGCTCGGCTTGATTCAGATAGGCGGAGATCATCACACCATTGAGATCGTTCACATCCGCCTGTGCCCCTGTCACTCCGATCCGGATTGAACCAGGGCGTACAAAGCGCGAAAAATTGCCAAAGGCCCACAGCAGCCGGCTGTCGGTGATCGCCGCATCGCTCTGGGTTTTATTAAAGTCAACATAAACCAGGCCGTCCTTATAGTTGCCGCTCGAGATCCCCAGCCACCAGTGCCAGGCCGCGGCATTTGCCAGGCAGAGGTCATGGTGGATAATGCCTGCCACATAAAGCGCGGTTTTCATGGTCAGGTCGCGACCGCCGCCGCCGCCGATCAAGGTGTCATTGCTCATAATGCAGAGCTCGCTCTGCCAGTAGCTCAGAGCATATTGATCCAGCTTGCGGCGCAGCTTAAGCCGTGTTGATTTGAGCTTATCGCCCGGTGCGGTGGTCCAGTAGCTGTGCGCGGCGATATGGCGAGCCAGATGCGGCAGGCCGCCGATATACTCCGGCGAGCTTGGATCAAAAAAAGCAGTGATCTTGTTGTCTGTCAGGGATTTTTTTGCATTGCTCTGATAGAGGTATTCGATGGAGCCGGAGTCGGTGACGCAGATCTTGGTGCGCAAGCTCTGCTTGCTCAGGGCCTGATCCAGCTCACGGACAACCGCGGCAATCTCGCTGTTAAATGCAGGTGTTCCCTCCTGCTTGGGGTTGTCCCAGCTCCACTCAGGTTCATTGAAGGGCGAGATATAATCAAAGAGTATGCCTTCGCGTTGATGGATCCCGTTGATCACTGTGGCTAAAAACTCAGCAAACGCCGCATATTGATCAGCACGCAGATTGCAGCTCCGGTCATCTGCGCGCCCCTGTGAGTTGGCGATGCCGTTCTTGGTCATGTAAACAGGGGCTGAGTTACAGAACGCCAGGAACTGCGGCACCCCGCGCGCTTTGGCAGCCTGCAGGAACCAGCGTTGACCTGCCTGCCGGCTCCAGTCATAGCTGTTGTCAGGCTGAAGAAAGCACTCGGCGCGCCGCATTGGATTGTTGATCAGGCTCTTAGCCCCTTGCTCAGCGCTGCCCGCGCCAATGTTGAAACGCCAGAGCGAGAGGCCGATCCCCCGCAGGTTGCCGGTGGCGTCCAGCTCAGTGCTGAACAGCCAGTCAGCGAGCTGACTCCGTTTGTCATCAGGCAGTTTCCCAGCCACTTGAGTGGTCCAGCAATCAGAGGCGCCGAAGTTATCAATGGTCTGATAGCGATCGTCGAGATCGATGGTGTACTCAAGTGGTTGGGCAAAGGCACAGGCGCTGAAAAGCACGCAAGAGCAAAGGCTTCTCACTATGTATTTCGCGCCCAGCATTAACGTTTGCTCAGCACATCTTTCTCATACTGCACAACTTCGTCAAACCACTTCAAGCCAATTGGCGTATCCTGCTGCAGGCAGTAGTAGTCCCACACAGCGGCCCACGGCATGGTCTTGAGTTCCTCAAACATCACTAAACGTTTCGTGAAGTTCATATCCAGTTCAGCCTGCCGGATCTCATCAATCGGCTCAAGCAGCGCAAACATCAAGGCTTTGATCATATTGCGGGTTCCGATCACCCAGGCGGCTACACGGTTGATACTGGCATCAAAGAAGTCCAGGCCAATATGCACCTTGTCCATACGTCCGCTGCGGATCAGCTCTTTGGCGATCTGCTGCAGCTCGTCGTCAAAGCAGACAACATGGTCGCTGTCCCAGCGCACCGGGCGGCTGACATGCAGCAGCAGCTCAGGGCAGAACATCATGACAGAGGAGATCTTATCCGAGATCATCTCGGTCGGGTGGTAGTGCCCGGCATCCAGACAGAGCACCTTCTGACGTGATACTGCATAGCCCATGTAGAACTCATGTGACCCGACAGTATAACTCTCACCGCCGATGCCGAAGAGCTTTGACTCGACCGCATCCAGATGCAGTTTGGGATCAATCGCCTGGGCAAAGCATTTATCCAGCGAGTCGGCCATCCGCACCCGGGGTGCCACCCGGTCAGCCGGGGTGTCCTTATAGGAGTCAGGCATCCAGAAGTTGGTGACCGTGGTGGTGCCGAACTGTTTACCCATCTCGCTCCCAATCATGCGGCAGCGTTTGCCATGCTCAATCCAGAAATCACGGATTCCCTGGTCTGGATGACTCAGCGTAAAGCCGTCCGCGGCTTTGGCATGTGAGAAATAAGTTGGATTAAAATCCATGCCGTGCACTTTGCCCTTGCCCCACTCCATCCAGCTCTGGAAATGACCGGGTTCAATCTCATCGCGGTCAACAAAGACACCCTCGTTATCAAGGTAACATGCGTGCAGGTTCAAGCGGTGAGTTCCGGGAATCAACGAAAACGCCTTTTCAATGTCGCAGCGCAGCTCCTTGATGTTGCGCGCCTTACCAGGGTAGTTGCCTGTGGCCTGAATGCCTCCGCTCAACTCTGAGCCGCCGACGACTTCATAGCCGCCGACATCATCGCCCTGCCAGCAATTTACGGATATGGGAATCGTCTGTAGTTTGGCGATCACAGCTGCGGTGTCAATCCCGAGTTCAGCGTATTTTTCCTTGGCAATCTGATATGCCTGTTGGATCTTCTCATTACTCATGGTATGTAACCTTTCTTTTTCAGTTTTTGTGATTTATAGATTATGGCTGAAAATCTTGTGCCAAATAACAGGGGGCCGTCAACCCTTGGCCGCTGTCTGCTTAAATCTGTTTTTTCCGATAGGACTCAACCTCCCAGTTTTCAATAAACTCACGGGCGCTGTCGCTCATATAATCAACTCCCCCGAAAGCGGCGGCCAACCGCTCCACGATTGCGCCATCCTTGGCCAGCTCAAGCGCGAGCTGAGCCCCGTTTTCACTCTCCGAGACTCCGAAAACCGATTGATTGAAGCGGAAAACATGGGGCGGATAGCCGTGTTGCTTAATAAACTGCGCTACGCCGGCCGCGGTTGGCACCCCAAGATAGGGAAAAGCTTTGGCATAGACCAGATGATCAGGCGAGATCGGGCCGGGGGCAACCTCAAAGCCCCCTGAGACGGCAATTTTAAGCTCCTGATTGTCCATCACCTGCCTGATCAGATTGAAATCATAACTCAAAGACGACTTGGTGGCCAGGGGTGAAAGCTCCAGCTTTGTCTCAACTCCCAGCTCGCTGTAACGCGCGCGCAGTTTGCCCATTACCCGCGCGTAGAGCTCTCTGATCTTCTCCGGGGTGTCAGCTGAAACAAAGACACCGTGATTTTTCAGGAAGATCAGCTCAGGCTCAAAGCCATGTTGCTCTTGATAGGCTTTGATCTCCCGGCGCACGACCATGCACAGCGTGTAGCCGGGGTCAATGTAATCCAGCCACAAGGCTTCGGGAAAAAGCTCGGCGCAAACGGCTTTGCCGTTTTTAGAACAGGTCATGCCATTGACCAGCGCGGGGTGCGTGTGCACAACGTAACGCGCATTTAATGTCTCATGCAGCGGTGCCTCGACCGACGCACGCCCGGGCGTTGACGCCAGCGTGGCCTCAGCCATCACGCTTTTCACCAGTGCCTCGCGCTCAGAGGCCGCCTCCGGGGCTGCGATGTCATAGAGTCGAGCCATTTTTGCGCGGTCAATTGCCACGAATTTCTCCGGTGCCAGTCCAGCCAACGTTGTGCCGGACGGCTTCACCCAGAGAGTTTGCTCATCCTTGCAGGAGGTGTTGCCCCCGCCGCCAAGTACATAATCAGAGGTGCCAAACTCATGCGACAGCTCTGTTATGATATCCAAAATTTTCAATTGATCTCTCCTTTAATTAAACTGTGGAGACAATTATACATGATTTTGGCAAAACAAAAAGCCCTATTAAACGATAAAACCGCCTCTTTTTAGGTTAAATGTGATCAAGGCTTGACTTGCTTTTCGCTTTCTGTAAAAATTAATCATTATCATAGATGATAGGTGATTTAAAAGGCTAGCCTATGGATATGAATCGTAATCATTCAAGAGGAGTTAAAGATGAACATGCGCATAAAACTATCCAGGAACATTAAGTCTATAATGCAGAGGAGTGCTTTTACAGCACTGCTGGTTTGCGCCGGAGCGATTCACGCTTCGGATTATCTTTGGACCGGCGCGGTCAGTACGGATTTTTCTAATGCCGCCAACTGGCTGGTCGATGGGGTTGTTCCTGCGACACCTCCGGCGAACGAGGACAGTGCGACCGGGGATATCGTTGTGCTTCCCGCCGCCGTTACCGCCAACCAGCCCGCCCTGACCGGTGATCAGGCACTGCGCGGAGTGGTGATTGAGGGTGCTGGCTGGACCTTGACAACCGGCGCGTACAAGTTGAGCGTTGGGCCTCATAATATCGGTGACAACCACCTACGCTAGCGGCACAAGTACGATAGCCGGTACTCTCCGCGTCGGCACAACTGACCAGACCGCCACCTGCTGGGTGATTGCCGAGGGAGGCACGTTGCGTGTCGACGGCGCAATCGCGCGCTACGGCAGCGGAGGCGGAGCGACCCGCAAGGAGGGCGATGGAACTCTCGAACTCAACACCGGAACCAGTAAAGTGAATGCCCTGATCATCAACGGAGGCACGGTCCGTGCCATCAATGGGTGCGGGGGGGTGGATGCAATCCCTCTGACCTTAACCAAGGGCACGTATGACATGAACGGGAACAGCATAAAAACGTTGTCCCTGAGCGGGACAACGCAAAGTCGAGTGGTCAACAACGAAGCAACCGACGTCGTGCTCACTTGCGAGTTCCAGGGCAACCAGACCATAGGCACGTATCTGTCAGGCAACTTCCGGGTGAACTACACGCACAACGGCACCTCCCGTGTGTTGACTTTAACCAACCCCACAAATGACTACACAGGGAGCACGACCATCAAGGACGGCAACACTTTGGTGCTCCAGGCAGACTCACCGCTGGGGGCTCCCGGCTGCCTTGGGCTCTCTGCCAGTGCTGTCATCATGGGTGAGCAAAGCGGTAACGGCGGCGGAAGTTCCGCTCAGAAAACCTCTGTGCTGAGCGATGGGCCCTACATTGTCGGTCAATCATTCGATCTCGGTACCCACAAACCATTCAAGCAACTCGGTGCAACTGCCGGACAGGTCGGGACATCCACCTTCTCCGGCAATATACGCGTCGGCGCTGGATCCGCATACAATGGCGATAACCCCCATCTTTACATTGTTGCCGGCGCGGATGCCGTGGTAAATTTCACCGGCAACATCACCAACACACTCGGCAAGATTGGAACGAGCGGCGCAGTGCGTAATGGCAAAGTCTTTATGCTGGGCGAAGGCGTGGCGCGCCTGAGCGGGGATAACACCTATAAGGGCGGCACCATTGTGAGCAACGGCACGCTGATCGCCGCTTCGCCCACAGCTCTCAGCACTGCCGGGGCAACGGTCGCGCGCGGAGTGCTTGGGGGAACGGCAACCGTGCTGGGTGCCGTGAGCGTGGAATCCGGGGCTGCCCTGACAGGTGGTGAGGTGGATGGAGCTGGAACACTGACACTCAACAGCGGGCTGACGCTTGACTCCGGAAGCAAGTTGCTTATTCAGGTAGAAGGCGCTTCCGCCGATTGCGTGCTGGTTGCCGGCGGCACCCTTGCGGTCACATCTCCGGTCACGGTCGATGTCGATATTCTTGCTGACCCTACCCTCTCCAAGTACCCCATACTGGATTGGAGTGGTTCTGCATCCGGAGCACCTGCGCTGACAGACTTTGAGGTTGGAGCCGGAGCTGAGGACTACATGCTTAAGATTGAGGGCAGCGCCCTTTATTTGAGACCCCGCAAGAGTGCTGGCACGGTAATAATTTTGGAGTAGCGGATCAATCAAGTTAACAGCAACACACAACACAAACAACAAACCAACAAATCCAAGGTCACTTATGCACTTTCAGTTACACCAATCCTGGCGCTCTGCTTTTTCGGCACTCCTGATCATCTCTCTGTTGGCTGGCGCCTCTGCGATTGCGCAGAATGCGCCAGCCGCTGCCCCGAAGTTTCTCTTTGATGTCAATCCGGCACACTCCGCTGGAAAAATCGTTGACGCGCATGCGAGTGTCACGGCCACACCGCGCAACGGCGGCATTGATGTTGTGGTCGCGGGGAGCAGTGAGGGGTATCCAGGGTTTGCGGTTGCGCCGTCAAAAGGCGAGGTGTGGGATCTCGCCCCGTGGGGCAATGTCCAGGCCAGGGTCACCAATACTGGTGCCGAGAAGCTCTCAGTCAGCCTGCGTGTTGATAACGTGGGTGACTGGAAAGACGATCCCTGGAACACGGAGTCGGTTTCTCTCAAACCCGGTGAGACCGGGGAGCTGAAGGTGATCTTCGGCTATCATTATGGCTACAAACCTGGCTACAAGCTCAAATCAGATGCCGTCAACCGCGTGCTGATCTTTGTGGGCAAGTCAGCTAAGGAACGGTCATTCCGGATTGAGGAGCTTCAGGCAAGCGGTGCAGCGGGCGATAAGCCGCCTGTTGATCCCAATGCTGTTGTGGAGCGTCCACAGGGCGGCTTGATCCTCGGAGCAGGGGCCCAGCTTGTAAACGCGGCTAAGTTTGAAGTCAAGGGTGGCGCGCGCGCCGACTGGAGCAAGAGCAAGACCTTGATCCTCGATATTGATGCTGGCAAGCAAGGCTCCTTGACTCTTAAGCCTGGCATGGGTGTCTGGGACCTGGGTCTGCAGCACGAGGTCAAGGTCACACTACGCAATCTCGGAGGTGTTGCCATCCTGCCGAGCCTGCGCGTTGAAAGCCGCAGCGGTGCCACCGAAACAGTAGCCTCAGTGTCACCGATCGCCCCCGGCACCGAGATTACTCTCACCGCGAGCTTTGTGCCGACGAGCCCGTGGGTGGGTGTTCCCGACCCCAAACCTGGACACAGCGGCGGTATCAAAGGCACGGGTACGCTCTTTGAGAGCAACCGCGCCAATGGCATCACCATTCTGGTCGAAGCAGCCGCCGCTGCCGCCCGTATGGAAATTGCGGGTATCAGCGCCACGGCAACACCCGCAATCCTGCCGCCTTGGGTTGGTAAACGACCGCCCGTTGATGGTGACTGGAAGCTGACGTTAGAGGATAACTTCGACGGCAACGCCATCAATCTGAGCACCTGGAACATCTATACCAGCAACTTCTGGGATAAACGCACGCATTTCTCTCGGGATAACACCCTGGTTAAAGAGGGTAAACTGGTGCTGCGATATGAAAAAAAGAGCGGGTTTCACAATGATGATCCCGAGGATAAAAGCGCGGTCGCCAAGACCGACTTTGCCTGTGGATTCGCGGACACCTATGGGAAATGGACGCAGCGCTACGGCTACTTCGAAGCGCGCATGAAGCTGCCGACAGCACATGGCCTCTGGCCCGCATTCTGGATGATGCCGGACCGCGGGGGCGACCCTGATCCAACTGTCAATCCGCAATGGAAGCGCGCCGGCACCGGCAACGACGGCATGGAATTCGACATCATGGAGCACTTGTCTGGCTGGGGACCGTACCGCTTTAACATGGCATTTCACTGGGATGGCTATGGCAAGGAGCACAAGGCGGTTGGCACCAGCAATGCCTATGTGCCAGCCGACACCGAGGGTTTTATCACCATCGGGATGCTCTGGACACCGGGTTGCGCCGTCTACTATGGAAACGGGAAAGAGATCGGACGCTGGGAGAGCGAGCGTATCGGCAGCGTACAGTCCTATCCGATTCTCTACATGGTCTCGGGCGGCTGGGCAAATACCCCGCTCGACCCCACGCAACTCCCGGCCGATTTTGTCATTGACTATATCCGCGTTTGGCAGCGCTCAGACCTTGCATCGCCTGAAGACGGCCCCAAGCCCAACAGCGGCGCACCTAAAAGCCAGTTTTAGATAGGCTCACGCATAGGTGATCTTGCGCTTGACTGGGTCGTAGAGGCTCTTGCGTCCGCTCTCATAGGATTTCATGGCCATGATAGTAGCTACCGCGTGCTGGTAGCCGGCGTCGATGGAGGCGTTGGGCGTTTTGCCGCTGCGCAGACACTGGAGCCAGTCGAGATAGTGATCCGGATGTTCTGCGGGAGTGACTTCATTTTTGCCGCGTATGGAGCCGTCCCGACGCGGGGCGCCTTCACAGTCATAGGTCGGCTTGCTCCAGTTGGAGAAGTCGAGCGAACCCTTATCGCCGTATATCTTCCGGGTGCTGCCGGCGCTGTTGGCGAGGTTGTTGGACGAGCTGACAACAAAATCGCCTGGATAGATCCAGGTGGCCTGGATGCAGGTCGGGTTGGTGAAGTTGTGCTCGTCCTTCCAGGTTGGGCTGAGGGTGCCAAGGCAGACGCAAGAGGTTGGGAAGGTCGCGCCGGTGATGAAGTGGACGAGATCAATATAGTGGGCGCCGAGGTTGGGGATCGGCCCGCGTGAAAACTCGTAGTGGCCGTACCACCCTGAGTAGATGTCAGAACGGAAGGGGCGCATGGGTAGACCGTGCAGGAACTCCTTCCAATCCACGTCCTCTTCCTTGACGTTCTCTTTAAGGTAGCCGTACCAGTAGGGGCGCTCCTGATTCCGGCACTCCTCAACACGGGAGAGATTCCCGAAAACGCCTGTGCGAAAGAGGTCGCGCGCGCCGACCATTGAAGGCAGGCTGCGGATCTGAGTACCGATTTGAACGATCGTGCCCGCCGCTTTAACGGCATCGACTGCGCGGATGAGCTCCGGGAGTTCGACTGCCAGAGGCTTTTCGCAATAGGCGTGCATGCCCGCCTTTGCCGCGGCTTCGAGGTGTGTGGTGTGATGAAGGTCGCAGGAGGCGATGGTGACAGCATCAATCTCTTTGAGTTCCAGCAGTTGGCGGTAGGAGACAAATTGTTGCGCGTCCCGTCCAAACCACTCCTTGACCATGCTGTTGGCCTGTTCGCGGGCCAGGCGCCATGGGTCAGCGAGCGCCACGACCTCAAAGTTGGTTTCTTTGACGTGTGCGTAAAGTCCTTTCATGTGGGCGTTACGTCCGCGGTCACCGCAACCGATGACACCGATGCGGATGCGGTCGTTGGCACCGATTGAGCGACGCCGGGTGGCGGCTGAGACAGAGAAGGGCGCCGCATACGCGGCTGCGGTACTACCGGCAATCTTTAAGAGATTACGGCGGGTTGTTTTGCTGGTCATATTACTCCCTAATTGTTGCGGATATAATTCAATAAACCGCAGTTGCATCATCAAAACCGTTACATCAGTTCAGTATTATGCGTCAGGTATGCGGAAAAATCAAGAGTATGCTGATTGCGGAGCTGATTATAATTGATTTTCAGCACCTTGCCGCTTGCACGGCGGCTTTATTTTAGATATTATTTAATTCCCACAATATAGAAAATCTAAAACTAAGGCTTTGTTGAATATCACATGGGTTCTTGGCAGGATTGCGCGAGCGCAGTACGATCTCGAAAAAGGAAAAATTCAGATGATTGACTCAAACCTTGTCCTCTATTGTCTGCTCAGAAGTCAAGAGCCCGGTGACGTGCCTAAATTTCTGCTAGTCAAAAAAAACGGCACGTTAACCTTTCCACCAACAAAATTTCGTCTGGCTGAGGATCTTTACACCGCCCTCGCCCGCCCCATGGAGCAAGACCTGGGGCTGACACCAGGCACACACTTTGTCGAAGAGGAGCTGACGATGATCCCCAACTCAGGTGAAAGCCCGCGTTATCCTGGCCTCACTAAAAACTGGGGGCTCTATCCGGTTGTCGTCTCCCTGTCGGGCGAAGGCTGGCAACAACTCGCACAGACAGCTGCCCGGATCGAATGGCCTGTTTTGACGCTAAGCCTCTGTAAAATCATAACTGAAAACAACTTACATCAAAAAAATGCTGTTTTTTGGCCCTTAGAGCGGTATTTTGACCCCTAAAATGGGTGTTTAACGAATTTATTCGCTGCCATGCGTAGTTGAAAATCAGCCCGAATTATTTTCCCCAAGTTTTATATTGCGTTTTTATAAAGAACCAATTTGAATGGGTTTAATCAATGGGTGGTAAAAGATATTGCTGCATTGTTCTTGAAACCACAAAGAACACTTGGTTCACAAGGGTTATTGCGCAAGCCAATTTCTGTCGGCAAATCCCGCCTGCATGTGTAGCTCGTAGCTTACCCGAATTTTCAGCTATCAGCTACCGAATGCAATCAACATTATACATCCAGACCACTGGACATAGACGTGAAAAACTTAGTGTTTTTTGCCTTATTTTCCGAACAATAGTTCGTTTTATATTTGCACTTTACGCGCGCGTGTTGCGTGGTTAGTGCCCACTATGAATGAAGACTAAAAGCTTAGTTTGTTTTCCTGTACCTTTTTTTTAACCACGAAAAGCACGAAAAGCACGAAAGAGGTGCGTAGCTGATTTTTAACCACAAAGGGCCTAGCGCAGCATAGCCGCAACCAATTTTTTGCCCGCGAATCTCCGCGAATATTGCGCTTTAAATTTTTTCTCCACGTTGTGGAGTCGTTAATCACTAAAAATTTTAAGCGCAGAGTCTTGTGCTAAAAATACAATTCTTGTTGTCAAAAGTGATCTTGTGATAAGGGTATTTCAAGCGATTAGCGACCCCGCGCATCCGTCTTCG
>JAQUCE010000049.1 GCA_028686345.1 Kiritimatiellia bacterium | reverse complement strand
TCTTCATTCATAGTGGGCACTAACCACGCAACACGCGCGCGTAAAGTGCAAATATAAAACGAACTATTGTTCGGAAAATAAGGCAAAAAACACTAAGTTTTTCACGTCTATGTCCAGTGGTCTGGAGCTTTGTACCGCTTGACAAGGTGTGAGACAAGACGCGAGGCAAGGAAGTCGTTCGCTATGCGGGCGGCTGCAGGCGGCATGCGAGTGAACAGCTTACGCGGTGTAGTCAGCCGCATAGCGACTGACCTCCTTGATTAGCACTTGACGCGCCGACCGCGGTCGTGGCCTTCGGCGACAGGTTTGTTGTTCAGCCTTTAGGCTGCTCCAAGCGGGTTGTTTAGACGTGACACTAAAAGTGATAATGGTGCGCCTTTGACGAACAATCGCCTGGCAGCCGCTAATTGCTTCATAGAAATATCCACTGGACAATCCGGCTGATAAAAGTGTAATGTACTTTTTTTGATTCTACGCCTTTGTCGGATCAGATGTTGTCTGAGAGCCTAACGCCGGCTATGCCCGCAATTCAGCCATGTGAACACAGTATTTTGTTTGGGAATCTTCATGTATATACGGATTTTGTTTTTCTCATTGTTGGTCAGCATATCTTTGGCCGTTGAATTGGTTAAAACGGTTTTTGACACACCGGACCTTGTGATTGCAGAGCAAGTTTTTCAGTTGGAGACAGCAAAGGAAAGTGATTGTTCATCGCAGTTGCAGGCAACAATCGACCGGATATCAGACAACGGTGGTGGCACCCTTTTTCTTCCAGCCGGGTTTTACAGGATTGAGTCTCCTGTGACAGTCAAAGAGGGCGTGATATTACGTGGTGACCTTTCTACAAAGCTTAATCAAAGCAGTCGCGGCACGGTCTTTAAAATCTTGGCGCATCGGGGTGAGGAGGATGCCGCTGCCGCCTTTACGGTTCAGCGCGGGGCTGGTTTGCGTGGTCTGACCTTTTGGTATCCAGAGCAAACAGCCGTGGATCCGGCCCAATATCCGTGGACCGTAAGAACCGCCAACATGGCGGCAAATGACAATCAAAGTGTTTTCGATTGCGTATTTGTTAACTCCTGGAAGGCCATCTGCGTTGGTCCGGAGGGCAACGAACTGCACACTTTCCGGCGGCTGAAAATCTGTGCCTTAAAAACCGGTATTGCAATTGACAGCACCACCGATATTGGACGCATCTCAGAGGTGTTGATCTCCCCGCAGGTATGGATCGAGAGTGGTCTTCTCGGAGCCCCTGCGGCGGAAGGGGCCGACAAATTCCGTGAGTGGCTGCTTGATTCCGAGAGTGTTGCTCTGATTATGGGGCGCAGCGACTGGGAGTATATCTGGCGGTTAAAGGTTGATGGCTACAACCAGGGTGTGGTTTTCATAAAAGGCAAGCGCGGCACCACCAACGCTGTTATGGCGGAGGGAGAGATCACATCCTGCAGAACGGCATTGCGTGTGGAGCATCTCAACGCGGTGGGTTTGTCGGTTTATAGCTCTCGGTTGCATGGTTATAATTACGCTGTTGCCGGAGAAAAAACCTTTGACAGCGTGGTTCAATTCCACTCCTGCGATTTTCAAGCTCCAATACATAATACGGGCAGCGGCCTGTTTTCTTTGCGGAGTTGCTCCGCACAGGAGGTCAATGCTGAGTCGGGCGATCTCTTGCTGGGAGCCACCTCGTTTAAAAAAACAATTCTAGGCGCTGGCGTCAGGTGCGCCAGAGTGCTGGGATTTGATCGTAAGAGCTCCATAGTTGACAACCGCTCTGTGAATGGCGATGTGGAGGTTGCCTCTGTGTGGCCTGCGGCAATCGAAACTTCTTTGGTGGCACCTGAGCCAGCTCCTTTCCGCCGACCAAAATCCGATGGGTTGCTGAACGTGGTGGATTTTGGTGCTTCAAGTGCGCTGGCGGATAACAGCGTGGCATTTCAAAAGGCGCTGGATGCCGCTGGTGCGAATAAAGGCGGCGGAACGGTTTATGTTCCGGCCGGGTACTATAAGTTTACCGGTGATATCAAGGTGCCGTCCAGGGTTGAACTGCGCGGCTGCCTGGATGTGCCGCATCATACGATCTCTGACGGATCGGTGTTGATGCCCAGCCATAATGCCGGAAAGGAGAATGGACCGGCCTTTGTACAGCTCTCCTCCGATTCAGGGTTGCGCGGTCTCAGCTTCTGGTATCCCGAGCAGCCCTTGAACGAGCCTGCGGCCTATCCCTGGTGTGTGCAGTCGCAGGGCAAAGGGTGTTGGATATTCGATACAAATATCGGCAATGCTTGGCAGGGGGTTGATTTCGCCACCTTCCCGAATGACGGGCATGTGATTCAATATCTCTCCGGCGCGATGTTTAAGCGTGGTCTTTTTGTTGGCAACTGTAAAAAACGCGGGTGGGTAGAAGATGTGCAATTTAATCCCCATTACATGGGGCGCAGGTCGAAAAAACTTCCCTTCAAATTGGGGGCTGGCAAACAGGATGCAGTTTTAGGGCTGATTGAGTATCAGCGTCAGCACCTTCAAGGGATCATCTTCAGGGATTGTATGGATGAGCAGGTCAGAGGAACCTTTCTTTATGCAGCCCATGAGGGCATCTCTTTTTACGGTAAAAACAACGCAGCGGTGCTGATGCATGGCTCAGACACTGTCAGCCGCGCTGCGTACCTGGCTGCCTCAGAGGGCTCCAAGGTGAGCTTTGCATTGGCTCAGCTGGTCTCTCTGGGCGCCTTTACGGAAGGCGCCATTGTCACGGCCAGGGAGGATCGCGGGGTTGCGGTGTTTCAAAATTCGCAGATCTGGGCCGGGAACAGCACTGCTTTGTTTGAAGGCCGCGGTCGGACGGTGATGCAGCAGTTTGTCACACGCTCCGGCCCTGTGACCGTTAATGCGGGGCGAGTTGATTTGGAGCAGGGTATTTTCGATCTGCAGCAAAAGGAACAGCTGTTTATTAACGGTGACGCAGCTGTCTCGGTTGCCAGCACCGTGAATCAGCCCGGTGCTTTAAATATGGGAGGCAACGCTTTAGCCGGGAGTGCATTTGCCAACTCCGCCACCCCGCGTCAGGAGATACCGAATTTCGGGAAAGATATTCGCTCAGTTTATCAAAGTTCATTTGAAAGAAGTGACCCGCCGGTACCGCTACAGCAGATCGCAAATCCGGGAGGCGGGCTTCGTAAGGTCAGTGGCAGTCAAATCCAGTCCGTTAAACGGGATGATGCCCGTAGCGGAGATCAGGCGCTGTTATTCAAAGGGCTTTCCGAAGATCCAGCCTATTCCTTTGCTTATCATGTGGTCAGCTCTGAACCTGTGGCAGTTTTACCAGACACAAAGTTGGTCTACTGGAAGAAACCGCTCAATGAAAATGGACGTTCCACTGCTTTTGATCTCTATTTTCAGTCAAAGCGGGCTCTGCGCTCTTTGCCTCATGGCAGCAGTCACCATGCAGGCACAAAGTCAGGCGCAGTTGGTCAATGGGTGAGGATCGAGGTTCCATTAGGCTCGCTTAGCGGGGATGTCATTGAAACAATCATGGTCGCCTACGACACCCGGAGCGGGGGAGGGCCATTTGAAGTGTTGTTTGATAATGTTTTTATCGGAGCTGAAATTTCAGCCTCTGCATGGCAGCTCCAGGTTGTTCCAGCCGGCGGAGAAGTGGATCGGTTACAGGCTGTCTCAATCCAGCATGGCGCTGATGTTGTGGTACACTATACCTTGGATGGCAGTAACCCTGCCGCTGATTCAAAGTGCTATGACGCTCCCTTTATTTTACCCCGTAAAGGTCCGGTTGAATTGCGGTATGCCCCTGTTGGAGTGGACGGGACTGTCTCCCGCATGGTGTTCGCCGTGATGTATGAGGTTAGGTAGGGGGCTGCGTCCGCGCCGGGCGCGGATTTTGGAGTTTGGGTTTTAGGGGTCGGTTGACGATGGCGGCGACGATGCTGGCGGACGATTTCAAGAAAGGAGAAAACGGAATTTTGAAAAACTTTAAAGCTGTATCAGTAGGTGTGGTGTTAGTGACTTTGTTGGCAGCTGGCTGTCGTAATTGTCCTGTTTACAACCGGACCTTTTATGGTGATCAAGAGGCTGATGTAGTGATCTACGGCGGAACTTCCTCAGGTGTGATAGCCGCCATTCAAGTTGCCAAGATGGGAAAGTCAGTTATTCTTGTTGGGCCGGATAAACATCTGGGGGGCTTGACATCAGGGGGGCTGGGCTACACCGATGCCGGCAACACAGGTTCGATAGGCGGAATGTCGCGCGAATTTTATGAAAAAATCTATCAGCATTACAGCAAAGCAGAGAGCTGGCAGCACGAGAAGCTGACTGATTTTGCGGAGAAGGGGTATGGCAGGCAATCGCGCAGGGTGGAGAATCAGGAGATGTGGACCTTTGAACCGCATGTGGCTGAGCGTATTTTTGATGCTTGGATCTCCGAATACGAGATCAAAGTTTTACGCGATGAGTGGCTGGATCGTGCCAGCGGTGTGGTCATGCAGGATGGCCGGATTGTAAAAATATCGATGTTGAGCGGACGAAGTTTTATTGCTAAGGTCTTTATTGATGCCACCTACGAGGGTGATCTGATGGCCGCCGCAGGTGTTTCGTATCATGTGGGGCGGGAGGCCAACGCAGTTTACGGAGAGAGGTGGAATGGCATCCAGCTTGAGGCGTTTGATCACCATAAGCACTATTTTCACGGCAATGTTTCTCCGTATAAAGTGGCTGGCGACCCAGAGAGCGGTGTTTTGCCTTGCATCTCAACCGCGCCTCCCGGAAAAACAGGAGATGGTGATCACCGGGTGCAGGCATATTGCTTCCGTACCTGTCTGACCCGTAACAATGCCAACAGGATTCCCTTTCTTAAACCAGACAACTACAACCCAGCCACCTATGAACTTCTGCTGCGGGAGCTGAGCTTGGGTAAAACCGATTTCTTTGAGAAGTTTGATATGATTCCCAATCTGAAAACAGACACCAACAACCATGGGGCATTCAGCTCTGATTTTATTGGGATGAACTATGAGTATCCTGAGGCCTCTTATGGTAAGCGCCGTGAAATTATTAAGGCACATCAGGATTATCAGCAGGGGCTTTATTATTTTGCGGCCAATGATCAACGGATGCCCGATGATCTCCGCACTGAGATGTCGCAGTGGGGGTTGGCAGCGGATGAATTTCTGGACAACGGTAACTGGCCACATCAGATTTATGTGCGTGAGGCGCGTCGTATGATAGGGGAACATGTGATGACCGAACACAATGTGCTTAATAAAGAGGCTGTTGAAAAACCGATTGGTATGGGCTCTTACACATTAGATTCGCATTGCTGTCAGCGCTATATTACCAAAGAGGGTTATGTTCAGAATGAAGGGGATGTGGGAGTGCGCACCAAGGGGCCGTATCAGATATCTTACAACTCAGTTGTCCCGAAGAAAGCGGAGTGTATGAATTTATTGGTGCCAGTATGCGTTTCCAGCTCGCATATTGCGTTCGGCTCAATCCGTATGGAGCCGGTCTTTATGATCCTGGGGCAGAGTGCCGCCACGGCCGCGGTCTTGGCGATTGATGAGGGTTGCGCTGTGCAGGATGTCAGTTATTCGAAGCTGCGCGAACGGCTGAAGGCCGATAAGCAGCGTTTTTAGGCTGTAAAAACTGCAAGAGGCCCGACGCAGTAAAATGATGAAGTGAAGAAGCTTACTGTTAATTTAAATGCAACGCTTGAGAACACACGGAGTCAATAGTGAAAAGAGCAAAAGCAGGGTGGTTGTTTAGCAGCGCAGTTGTTTTTTTGATTGTTTCAACAGCATGGGCGGATGTGACGGTTGTTTTCAATGAGATCATGTACCATCCAACCCAGGCCAATGAGGCGGTTTTTGAATGGGTCGAGCTGCGCAATCAGCTGGCTGTTGATATGGATATCTCGGGCTGGTCAATCACTAAAGGCATTGAGTATCTCTTTCCTGAAAACACTGTTGTTCCAGGTCGCGGCTTTCTGGTGGTGGCAGCCTCACCCGGCGATTTGACGGCTGCCACTGGTGTCACGAACGTGCTGGGCCCGTTCACAGGGCGGCTCAGCAATAGCGGCGAGAAGCTGGAACTGCGTAACAATAACAACCGTCTGATGGATCTGCTGGATTACGGGACTGACGGTCTCTGGCCTGTGGCGGCTGATGGTGGCGGAGCTTCGCTGGCGAAGATCGATGAGGATGGAGCCACCGCTGACCCCGCCAACTGGGGTGCTGGCCCCGGCTCAGGAGGAACCCCCGGAGCCTGTAATCATCCGGCGCCGATCACCACTGTTGATCCGGATGCCATCCTGCTGAACACGGCTTGGAAATATATCGCGGATGGCTCGGAGCCCGGGGCTGGGTGGCAGGCAGCGGAGTTTGATGACAGCGCATGGAACATTGGCAACGCGATTTTTGCCAGCAGCACGACAGGGGCGTGGATCAGCGAAACGCAGGCCATTGCCACGCTCTTTAACAGCGGGGTGGATGCCGCTGGTCAGCTCCTGGCACCCGGTCAGCCGGATCCGCACTATGTGCTCACCGCCTCGACCTACAGCACGCCCCCGCCGCCTAATATCAGCGCGACAGTGATGGCCAATCACCCTAACTGGCTGGCCAACAACGCGCTCTCCAGCTGGATCGGGGCGATCACATCCGGTAGCGCAGGTGTGCCTGCCGGAGGCTACAATTTCCGTACCACCTTTGACCTGAGCAACATGGATCCAGCTACAGCCAATATTGCGCTGCGCTTTGCTGCCGACAATCGGGTCAACCAGGTTCTGCTCAATGGCGTTGATCAAGGGTTGGCCTATGTAGGATTCAACGCGTTCAGCACGCTGTTCACCCTTTCCTCTGGCTTTACAGCAGGTATCAACACGCTCGATTTCCATACCTTCAATGAAGGCACTTCGGCTAACCCCGCCGGATTCCGCGTTGAAGCCGGTGGCACGGCGACGGGTCTGTTGACTCCCAACACCCTGCTGCCAGCCTCGCCTGCCACCAAATATTTCCGCACCGCTTTTATTGTCGAAGGCGATCCTGTTACCGCGGAGCTCGCGCTGCGCACAATCCTTGATGATGGCGCGGTTTATTACCTCAACGGCGTTGAGGTGCTGCGACTCAATCTGCCGGGGGGTGCCCTCACGCATGCAAGCCGGGCTGTATCCAATGTTGTCAAGGCAGCCCTCTCAGGCTCATATCCGCTCTCAACCGCGTCGCTCGTGGCCGGAACAAATGTCCTGGCAGTTGCCGTGCATCAGGCGGCCACAGGCTCAGGGGATATCGTGTTTGGCGCTGATCTGACACTGACTTTGACCGCCAACCTGCCGCCGCACCTGCCGCCGCTGGCCTTTAATAAACTGGCTGGTACAACCTCCGCTGTGTTTCAAGTCGAGATCTATAACTACGGTTCGCAGAGTGTCAATCTCTCTAACTGCGTTATTAAAGCTCTCGGCACACCTGCGCGTAGCTATCTGATTCCAGCCGGGATCATTCCCGCCGGCGGGCGCGTTGTTTTTGATTGCGCGACTCTCGGCTTTGACGTGGCTGCCATGGACCGGCTGGCGCTCTACACTGCCAGCGCCTTGATTGTGGATGCCGCCACCCTCCGCAGCTATCCACGCGTGCGCTGGCCGGAAGGCAGTGGAGCATGGCACCATCCGACTGCTTTGAATTTCGGTGCAGTCAATAATGTCGCGCTTTGCAACGAGATCGTGATCAATGAAATCCAGTACAAACCCCGCGCGCCGCAGGGCGCCCCTGTCAAATCGCTGGAGCAGTGGGTGGAGCTGTATAACCGCGGCGCGTCAACTGTGGAGCTCAGCGGCTGGCGATTGGAGATCAAAGGTAAAACCGCCTACCGGTTTCCCGAGGGTCAGTCAATCGCCAGCGGCGCACACCTAGTGGTGGCACTCGATGCCGACTATCTGCAAGGACTCTATCCGTCGGCTGATATTGTCGGCAACCTGAGCCTGCGCCTCTCCGGCAGTGGCGCCCGCGTGGAGCTGTTCGACAACGCCGGCGCTCCGCTGCCACCCAATGTTGATCCAGATGAGGCCGGCAACCCTGCCAATGTTGTAACCTATGCGGACAGCGCTCCGTGGCCCCAGAGCGCCGACGGGCTCGGCGCGACCCTGGAGCTGCGCGACCCGCGGGCCGACAACTCCCGGCCAGAGGCCTGGGCCGCAAGTGACGACAGCGGTGCCGCAACTTGGCAGAGCTACTCTTATAGTGGAATCGCTACAAAAGAAACCGCCAACAGCCCGGATCAATGGCGGGAATTTGTGATTGGCCTGCTTGAGGCGGGCGAAATTCTGATTGATGATATTACCGTCGTGGAAACACCCTCAGGCGCTGCTGCACAGTTGCTGCAGAACACTGATTTCGAGAGCGGCGGCGCCACCTGGCGCATGATCGGCAACCACCGCCACAGCGAGGTGATTGTTGATCCTGACAACCCGGCCAACCGTGTGCTGCGCCTTGTCTCCAATGGTTACACCGGACACATGCACAACCACGTTGAGACCACCCTCGCCAATAACCAACCAGTGGTCAACGGACGCGAGTATCAGATCTCATTCCGCGCCAAGTGGGTCAGCGGGTGCAATCGACTGCTGACGCGACTCTATTTCAACCGCCTGCCGCGGCTGACAGAGATTGCCCGGCCCGCACTGAGCGGCACACCAGGCACCCGCAACTCCTGCTATACCGCGAATCTCGGTCCAACCTTCAGTGACCTCGCGCATCAGCCCGTGGTGCCGAGTGCCGGGCAGGGCGTGGCCATTACAGTGAGCCCCTCTGATCCGGACGGCGTTGCTTCCGCCACACTGCGTTACGCGGTGAACAGCGGCAGCTGGCAGGCAATACCAATGACTTTGACTGCCGGCCCTGACAATGCTCAACGCCTGAACGCAATTGTGCCGGGCCAGAGTGCGGGCAGCGTTGTACAGTTTTTTGTTGAGGCAACCGATGGCCTGGGCGCGATTGCCTGCGCGCCTGCTGCCGGCGCGGATTCGCGCGCTCTGTTTGCAGTCAGCAGCGGGGCGCCGCTGATGCCGCAGTTGCAGACTGTCAGGATTGTCATGACACCCGCTGACGCGGCCTTTTTGCACAGTCACATCAATGTCATGAGCAATGAGCGCTTGGGCTGCACCTTGATCACCGATGAAAAGCATGTGGCCTACGACGCGGCGGTGCACTTGCAGGGCAGCCAGCGTGGTCGTGACAATCCAAACCGTGTGGGGTTCAGTGTGCGTCTGCCCGCTGATTGCCTCTACCGCGGGGTGCTGGATCGTATCACTGTGGATCGCTCCGGCGGCCAGTCCAACAAGGGCGGGAAGCACGATGAGATCCTGCTCAAGCACGCCATCAACAAAGCGGGCGCCCTGCCAGGTATGTACGATGACCTCTGCCAAGTCTTCGCCCCCCTTGCGCAGCATAATGGCACTGGCTTGCTGATTCTGACCAAGTACAGCAAGGAGTTTCTAGACTCCCAGTACAAGGATGGCAATGACGGAGAGTTGTTCAAACTCGAGCTGATCTATCATCCAACCACTACGCTGACTGGTGACGTTGAGTCGTACAAGCTGCCGCAGCCTGATGGTGTCAAGGGAACCGATATCAAAGATCTGGGAGTTGATCCCGAAGCCTACCGCTGGGTCTATCTCAAGGAGAATCACACGGATCGCAACCACTATGCCCCGATGATCGCGCTGGCGAAAGCCTTCAGCCTGAACGGCGCTGCACTCGACGCGGAGATGGAGCGGCTGATGGATGTTGACCAGTGGATGCGCGGCGTGGCGTTCATCGCCCTGATCGGCGGCAGCGATATTTACACCTACGGCGGTTCGCACAATGCGATCTTCTATTTCCGGCCCGAGGATGGCAGAGCCATGCTCTTTCCCTGGGACATGGATTACTCGTTTGTGCAGCCAATCAATACTGGTTTTCCTGGCACCGGCTCAGCCAATACCAGCAAGCTGATCAACCGTCCGAACAATCTGCACGCCTACTACGGCCATCTCTATGATCTAACAGCCGTGACCGGCGATGCCTCTTACATGGGCCGCTGGGCCGCGCACTACGCCGGGCTGCTCGGTGAGAACTGGAGTGGAATAGTAACTTACCTGAAAGACCGCGCCGACTTTGTGCGCGGCCAGTTACAGTCGCAGATCGCGGCTCCTTTTGCAATCACCAGCAACAACGGGGGTGACTTCAGCGTGAACGGTTCGCCTGTGACGCTTGTCGGCAGCGGCTCAATCCTGGTCAAAACCATCACGGTCAATGGGATCGTCTACCCAGTGACCTGGAGCTCTGCCACCACCTGGAGTCTGGCAATACCGCTGCCGGAGAGCGTCAACACCATCGCGCTGCAGGCATGTGATCTGCACGGCACGACGCTTGCCGGCGCATCTGATACCATTACCATCACGAATCTGGGCGAACTAGCACCGCAACCGGTGGTTATTAACGAGTGGATGGCAGTTAACAACGGCCCTGGCGGATATCCGGATCCATGTGATCAGAAGTTCCAGGACTGGTTTGAGCTTTATAATCCCAACAGTGTTGCCATTGATCTCTCAGGCTATACTCTGACCGACAACCTTGAGTTGCCGGCCAAGTGGACAATTCCAGCGGGTACTGTGATTGCGCCTCGCGGCTTTCTGTTGGTCTGGGCCGATGGCGAGCCAGAGCAGAACAAGAGTTGCGCCACCGGCGATCTGCATGCAAACTTCAAGTTGAGTGCGAGCGGTGAGGCGCTCGGCTTGTACTCACCAACCGGGGTGCGCCAGCACGCACTGATCTTTGGCGAGCAGAGCCCGAATGTCAGCCAGGGATTTTATCCGGACGGCAATCTCGGCGCTGTTTACAACATGTCCAATTGGAGTCCGCGCGCCCCTAACCGCATGGGCGCGCCCGCCGCGCCGCAGATCATTGCGCTCGACACCCGCAGCAATAACCTTGTCACAATCAGTGCGTTGACCGAGCCTGATCGCGTTTACGTGATTGAATACAGCGATCGCCTGCGACAGCCTGGCTGGGCACCCCTTGGCACCAATCGGGCAACCGAGGGAGTTTCCAGCTTTATTGACCCTGCCGCTGGCGTGACGCAACGCTTTTACCGCGCCGTGCTGCTGCCGTAGCTTATCATGCAGGAGTTTTGGAACAACATGCCAGACCACAAAACTCAAACTTTTTATCGCACTTGAATCTGACTTGGCAAGGTGTGAGATAGGCGCGAAGCAAGGCAGTCGTCCGCTATGCTGACGACTGCGAACGACACGCGAATGAACATGGCCCGCGCTCTGGGCAGCGGCATTTTGCTACAGGCTTTCGAAATGCGCGCTCTGGGGTGTAGGGCTGCTTCTATGAATCAATTAGCGCATGCTATGCGTTTGTTCGTTAAAGGAGCGTCCCTCGGCCTTTACCAAAGGGCAAGACAACATGTTGGTCCTTAAAAACATGTTGTCGGTGGATCCATCCTCATCTTAGTCCTAATCTCAATCCTTGTCTCTTTTGGCCAGCCACAGGCAGCCGTTGTTTGATTAGGATTGTTCGTCTTACCGGCCCAACGGGCCGGATTCACTATAGCCCGGGACAACGTCCCGGGTATCCTGAAGTACCTCAAGCTTCCAAAAATGGTTTCGGCTATGCTGCGCTGGGTTCCTTGTTGTTTCAAAAATAAAGTGCAACCATTTTGACCACCCATGTCCAGTGATTTGAAGCTGTAGGGCGGCTGGCCGTGACCGCGTCGGCCTAGTAAAAGTGTGGCGCGTTGTTTACAGGGATTGCGTATCAATATCAAAATGTGTAATATACACGCATCAATCAATTACATTTAAAAGGAATTCTTATGATGCGTCAATCCGTCTGTTTACTGTCATCTCTGTTGGCATCTATACTGGCTGTTTTTTCAGTCGGCTGTTTAAGTGATCTGCAGCGCGGGGCGCAGTTGAAAGCACCCTGCCAACTGCAGGTGGAAAACCTGCTTGATGCAACGGGAATTGATGTTGCCCAGCCGCGGCTCAGCTGGAAGCTCGCGGCAGCAGAGAGCCGGTTGCGAGATCTGCGCCAGCACTCCTACCAGATTGTTGTCTCTGACTCGCTAACCCGGCTCAAACAGGATGATGGCAATCTCTGGGATAGCGGACGCGTGGTGTCTGAGCAGCAGCTGGAGGTCATCTACGCCGGTGCGCCGCTGAAAAGTTCGCAGTACTGTTACTGGAAGGTGCGCGCCTGGAGCAGTGCTGACTCTATGCCCTCGCGCTGGAGCGCGCCCTCACGCTGGGTCACCGGTATCATGCGCCCGCAGGATTGGAAGGCGCAGTGGATTGGCGCGAATGCAAGCACACGCCCGGATTATGATCTCAAAGGGGCGCAATGGATCTGGCATGGATTTACGGAGAAACTGGAGCAGGCCCCAGCCGGGAACTCTTTTTATTACGCGCTGTTTGACGCGCCGCAGGATGTCAGTACCCGGAGCATGATCCTGACCCTGACCGCTGATGATGATTATGAGGTTTATCTGAATGGCCAGCTGGCTGTTAAAACCTGGGGGCATCTCAACGTGTGGAAGTGGATGCGCTTTATTGATGTGACCGCTCTCCTGCGTCCAGGGCAAAACCAGATTGCGGCGCGGGTTCATAACAAGGAAAAAGGGCCGACCGGTTTACTGGCTGTGCTGCGGGATGACAAAACAACGCTCTTGCGCACGGATGCAAGCTGGAAGGCTGTGTCAGCCAATGGCAAAGAGTGGTTCAAGCCACTCTCCAGCCTGGAGCAGCCTGGCATGCGCGCGGTCGTAGTGGCAGGGGGTGTTGGCGCGCGGCCTTGGGGAGAGATTGAGAGACGTTTTGAAATTGCGTCGCCTGCGTTTGAAAAAAGTTTCACTCTGCCAAAGGATGTGACACAGGCCACCCTGCATATCAGCGGCTTGGGGTTTTATGAGGCCTCGCTCAATGGAGTTAAGATTGGCGCAAAAGTGCTGGATCCTGTGCCGACAAAGTATGACCAGCGGGTTCTCTATTCAACTTACGATCTCTCGCAGAGTCTCAAGCGCGGCAAGAATAACCTGCAGGTGCTGTTGGGCCATGGCTGGTATGACATGCGCTCGGTCTCTGTCTGGAATTTTGATAACGCGCCCTGGCGTGATTTCCCGCGTATGATTGCCCAGCTTGAGGTGATTCATACCGATGGCTCGATCTCGTATGTGCTCTCTGATCAAAGCTGGCGCCAGGTAGCAAGCCCGCTTGGTTACGATTGCATCCGCCAAGGGGTGGTGGTCGGCAAAAGCCATCCAGCGGCACCGGACTTTGAGGTGCAAACCATTATGGCCGAGATCGTCCCCGCTCCCAAGGGCAAGCTGTGCGCATCCGCGCTGCCTCCCAGTGTGATCACGCAAACCTTGTTACCGCAGAGTGTCCGGCAACTGGGCGAGCATCACTGGGTGGTCGACTTCGGGCAAAACACCGCTGGATGGGTCAATCTAAAGCTGCTTGGACAGCAAAGGGGCGATTACGTCACGTTGCGTTACGGTGAGCGCCTAAAACCTGACGGTTCACTTGACAACAAGAGCATTAAAGCGCATTTCAGGCACCCCGCCTCAGCACCTTTGGTCAAAGACGGCGACTTTCAAAAGGATCATGTGTTCTGCTCCGGCGATCCGGACGAATCTTTTAATCCTTGTTTTGTATACCACGGATTTCAGTATGTCGAGATCACAGGCTTGCGTCGTAAGCCGGACAGCAACTCAATTGTTGCCGCTGTGATACACACTGACTTTAAATCAGCGGGCAGCTTTGAGTGCTCCAATGAGCTGCTGAACAAGTTGCAGCAGGCCACGCTCTGGGCGTATAAGGGCAATTATGTCAATGGCTATCCAACCGATTGTCCGCAGCGCGAGAAGAACGGCTGGACCGGCGATGCCTCACTGGCCTCAGAGCTGGGCATGTACAACTTTGACAATACCGCCGCCTACGAGAAATGGGTGCGTGATTTAACCGACGAACAGCAACCTGACGGCAACCTGGCAGCCATAATTCCAACCAGTGGCTGGGGGTATCAATGGGGCAATGGCCCGGCTTGGGATAGCGCGCTGCTGATTGTGCCGTGGATGCTCTATGTCTACAAGGGCGACACACAGGTTCTGGAGCAGAACTACCAAGCCATGCGCAGTTATGTTGATTACACGAGCAGCCGCGCCAAGGATGACCTGGTGTCGCATGGACTGGGTGACTGGATTCCAGCCAAGTCCAAGGTCCCGGCAGAGGTGACCTCCTCGGCTTACTACTATCTGGATTGCATGATCCTCGCCCGCACAGCGGAGCTGCTGAAAAACGCGGCTGATGCGGAGAAGTATGCCGCGCTGGCGCAGCGTGTGAAAAAAGCTTTCAATCAGAAGTTCTATCAGGGTGAGGGTGTTTACTCGATCGGCACCCAGACCGCGCTGGCCTGCGCATTGCATCAGGGGATCGCGGCTGATTCCCATGTGGAGGCAACCCGCAAGGCACTCGTTGAGCTGGTTGCACTAGAGGATTGCGTGCCGGATTTCGGGATACTGGGATCAAAGTATCTCTTTCGGGCACTGAGTGACGCTGGCGCGACGGAGCTGGCCTACCGCATGCTGAATAAAACTGAGCGCCCTTCGTTTGGTAAATGGATTGTGCACGATGGCGCAACCACATTGTGGGAGGATTGGGATGAGGGGGCCTCGCGCAACCATATCATGTTTGGAGATTTTTCCGCGTGGATGTATCAATATCTGGCGGGTATCCGACTGAGCGACGATGTCAGTACAATCGCATCAAAGGTTGATCCGCTGAAGGTTGCCTTCAAAGAGTTTGTCATTGCGCCGGAACCAGTGCCGGGGCTGACCTATGTTAATGCCAAACATAACTCGCCCTATGGCGAAATTCGCAGCGATTGGGTGATTACAGCGGACGGCGCCTTTCATCTGGAGGTTGACGTGCCGGTCAATACAACCGCCATTGTTTATCTGCCGACTAAACCGGGCGCCAAGGTCAACAGCTCTCCAATTGTGAGTGAATTCCAGAGCGGCAGTGGCGGCGCGGCCTTCAAGGTCGGCTCAGGGCGTTACGCTTTTGATGTGCCAGGTTTTCAAAAGTAACTGAGGTAATCGCCGCCACATGCAAAGCAGCTTTCACATTGAATCCAAATACCTGCCAACCGGCGATCAGCCGACGGCAATTGCTTCCCTGCTCCAGGGGTTGGAGCAGGGCGAGAGCCGCTTGGCGCTGGAGGGTGTCACTGGCTCAGGCAAAACCTTTACCATGGCAAATGTGATTCAGGGCTGGGGCCGCCCCACCCTGATTCTTTCGCACAACAAAACCCTGGCAGCGCAGCTCTTCGCGGAATTGAAGAGTTTCTTCCCTGACAACGCGGTTGAATACTTTGTGAGCTACTACGATTACTACCAACCCGAGGCTTACATTCCGCAAACCGATACCTTTATTGAGAAAGACTCCTCCATCAATGAGGAGATTGAACGCTACCGGCTCTCGGCCACCAACTCGCTGCTGGGACGACGCGATGTGATTATCGTGGCCTCTGTCTCCTGTATCTACGGCCTTGGCTCGCCCGAGGATTATCGCGAGATGCTGGTTGACCTTACGCCGGGAGTGGAGCTGGAGCGCGACCAGCTGCTCGCCCAGTTGGTGGATATCCAATATGCCCGCAATGATTATGAATCACTGCCAGGCAATTTCCGCGTGCGGGGTGACACAGTTGACATCTTTCCATCCTATGACAAAAACGGTTACCGCATCGCTTTTTTCGGCGATGAAATCGAAGAGATCAGACGCTTTGACCCAGTCAGCGGCAAGAGCGGCCCGCCCCTGCGCAGGGTGATCATCTCGCCTGCCAAGCACTTTGTGATGCCGCGTGAGAAGGTTGCGGCAGCGCAGGATGCCATCAGCCGCGAACTGGATCTGCGGATCGCTGAATTCGAGGCAGCCGGCAAGCTGGTGGAGGCGCAGCGCATCCGGCAGCGCACCGAGTTTGATATGGAGATGATGCGCGAGCTGGGCTTTTGCAGTGGCATTGAAAACTACTCCCGCCACCTGGCCGGGCGCGCGGCGGGGGAGACGCCGGCCTGTCTGCTGGATTATTTTGACGGCGAGTTCTTGACTATTATCGATGAGTCGCATGTCACCCTGCCGCAGCTGCGGGCCATGTACAACGGCGATCAGGCGCGCAAAGGAACGCTGATCGAACATGGCTTCCGACTGCCGTCGGCCCGCGATAACCGTCCGTTGAATTTCGAAGAGTTCATGCACAAAACCGGGCCGATTGTCTTTGCCAGCGCCACACCGGGTTGGTATGAGCGCGAAGTGAGCGCGATTACCGCGCAACAGTTGATCCGTCCGACAGGGCTGCTGGATCCGCCGGTGGAGGTCCGGGCGCTGGAGAATCAGATTGATGATCTGATGGAGCAGATCAAACGCACGGTGGAGGATGGCAACCGCGTGTTGGTGACAACCTTGACCAAACGCTCCTCCGAGGATCTGGCGGCCTATCTGAAAGAGACTGGTGTTAAAGTGGAGTACCTGCACAGCGACATTGACGCGATCGAGCGGGTTGATATCTTAGGACGTCTGCGCAAGGGCGAGTTTGACTGCCTGATTGGCATCAACCTGCTGCGCGAGGGGCTGGATCTGCCAGAGGTGGCACTGGTTGCAGTGCTGGATGCGGACAAAGAGGGGTTTCTGCGCTCATCCACAGCACTGATGCAGACTGCCGGGCGCGCGGCGCGGCATGAAAACGGTCGGGTCATTCTCTATGCCAGCAAGATCACGGAGGCCATGCGCACCATGATCGAGATCACCGGCACGCGCCGGGAGTGTCAGCAAGCCTACAATCTTGAACACAACATTACGCCGCAGAGCGTGAAACGTGATCTCAACGAAACTCTGGCAATCTACCGCGAAGGCAAGCGCATTGAATCATCCATGGTGGCTGCTGAGAGCGAAGAGATGTATGATGTGTGCCAGACAATTGGCGAGCTGCAGCGTGAGATGCTGGCCGCCGCTGATGCACTTGAATTTGAAAGAGCTGCCGCCCTGCGGGATGAGATCAAAGAGCTGCGGCGGATGCTGGCGTAGTATTGCAAGTCTGTTGTTCGGTGTAGCAGCCGCTCTGCCAGCTGCATGTGCTGCATGTAGGTCGGTTTCATTGTCAATAGTTGGAGCCTTGGGTGCGAAGCCAGGAAGTCGTCCGCTATGCGGGCGACTGCGAACAACAGGCGAGCCATCAGGTTGCGCACTCTAGTCAGCCGCATAGCGACTGACCTCCTTGCTCCGCACCTGGCAGGCACGCGCCCGCCAAGCGATTGGCAGGTCGAAGCTGTAGGGCGGCTGGCCGTGACCGCGCCGGCGGGCGACAGTGGAGTGCAATGCGAGTCGAAGCTGCAAGGAATGCGCCAGCCGAGTGATTGGCAGGTCGAAGCTGTAGGGCGCTGGCCGTGACCGCGCCGGCGGGTGAAAGTGTAGTGCAACTCTTGCCGCAAGCTTTGTCCCGCTTGGCAAGGTGTGAGACAAGGCGCGAAGCCAGGAAGTCGTCCGCTATGCGGGCGACTGCGAACAGCAGGCGAGCCATCAGGGTGCGCACTCTAGTCAGCCGCATAGCGACTGACCTCCTTGCTCCGCACCTGGCAGGCGTGCGCCAGCCGAGCGATTGGCAGGTCGAAGCTGTAGGGCGCTGGCCGTGACCGCGCCGGCGGGTGAAAGTGTAGTGCAACTCTTGCCGCAAGCTTTGTCCCGCTTGGCAAGGTGTGAGACAAGGCGCGAAGCCAGGAAGTCGTCCGCTATGCGGGCGACTGCGAGCAATAGGCGATCGATCCGGCTGTGCAATAACGCAGCTCCGATTGCCAATCAGGCAACTCCCGATGTAAGCTGGCGCCACTGAAGTTCGGCTTCTCCTTCTATGCGCTTTTTGGTATTATTAATGAACATTTAATTAACCGAGGCAGGCATCAATGGATTTCAGTGATATTGGCAGTTTTGAGGAGAAAGAGGAGCTTTCGGAGCGCGGAAGGCGCGGCTGCTTTGGATCTCTACTGCGTTTTCTTTTGATATCGCTCACACTAGCCGCGGGTGTGCTTGTTCTGGCGGCATATTTCTTGACCACTGATCTTGGCCGCCACTGGCTGTTGGAGCGGGTTAACCGCGTGATTGCCCCTTCGCTGCTGAGCATCCAAGGTTGGCAGCTGGGAGTTTGGGGCCCAATGGTATTAAGCAACGTGGAACTCGATCTCCCTGATCAGGGTGTTCATCTGAGCGTGCCGCAGATCACCTCTGCCAAGGGCGTGCTGGGGCTGCTGCCCCTGGGAAAGCTGAGCCTGGGCGAGATTGAGTTGTTGGAACCGCGGTTGACGGTCGACCCTTCATTGGCTGCAACAAAACCCCGCAAGCGTGAGCCCATGGCTGAGGGTAAGGGGGGCGGCTTCAGTTTGCCGATTGTTGATGTCGGCGGTCGTCTTTCGGTTAAGAACGGGGTTGTAATCATCAAGGAACAGGGAGCTCCGTTGTTTTTAACCGATCAGGTGGAGGGCAAACTGTTGGTGGATTCTATCTGGCAGCCCTTTGGCTTTAAAGTGCAGAGCAGGGCCGGGGCTGGCAACATTGGTGTGACAGGTGATTTGCGAAGCATACGCAAGCTGTTCAGCGCGGGCGATGCGTCGTATCAGGATAAGGTGGTTTTGCAGCTCGAGCATGTGGAGCTTACTGCATTCGCGCCTCTACTAAAGGCACTTTACGGAAGGGATATCCTGCATGCAGGCATTGCGGAGGGCGCGGTGACCGTAGAACGCACGGGCGCGGTCGGGGTGAAGATCGAAGGCGGTGTGCTGGTTGACGGGCTGCAGTTGGTCACCGGCGCGGGCGAGCACTCGCCGGCTGGCAATATGGCGCTGATGATTGACGCGCAGGTTGAGCAGGGAAGCTGGCTGTTCAAGCGCTTTGATTTCAACTCGCCCTGGATCGCGGCCAAGCTGCACGGCACCCTGCAACGAGTTGCTGACAACCGCCTGGTTGATGGCGAGATCAGCGCGGATGTGGATGTCGACCTGGCAGCTGTTGCGCGTGACTTCCGGCAGGGGCTGGCGCTTGATGATGCTTTAGCGGTTGAGAGCGGAAGGCTCAAAGGAACAGTCGCAATCTCCGGCAGCCGCGACAAGTTGAGTGTGGAGAGCGATCTGGTTACCACGCAGATTTCTATGCGCTACAAAGGCCATCCGATTGCGCTTCAGCGCAACCCGTCGTTACGCTTCAAGGCGTTTTTCCCGAAAGATCAACTGCCAGAGCTGGAGGAGCTGAAGTTTAACAGCTCTTTTGCTGAGCTGTACGGCAAGGGTACCCTTGCACAGGGGGTACTGAAAGGCTATGTGGACTTGACTCAGTTGTATAAGGATTTTGGCGGCCTGCTGAGCCGCGATGCGCGGCTGGCGGGCGCGGCGCATTTTGATCTTTCAACCAAGCCCGTTGGTGATGATGTTGCGTTCAGCGGCTTGGCAAAGCTTTCAAAGCTTTCCATGAAGTTCGGAGGAGGAACAACCTCGGTCAACACAGGCACACTGCGTCTCAATGGGTCAGTTACCGGGGTTGCGGAAGCAGCGAGCTGGGATGCGCTGACCTTTCGGGATATTGACTTTGACTTCAGGGTGATGGAGAGCAGCGTGGTCGGTCAGCTGGCCCGTTATGTTCCGGTTCAGAGGGATGAGAAGCTGCCGGTACTGCGCGGTTGCACCTTGCGCTGCGATGTGGCGATGAACGACGCGGTGAATCTGATGGGCGCTGGCATGACGCAAGAGCAGTTTAAAACAGCCTCTGGCTGGAAGGGGCGTTTTTTGGTTAATTTGGCTGCGGAGTCAGCCAACGGGGTTGCCAAGGCGCGCTTCAACGGCGCGGGAACCGATCTTGGCTTCACACTCGCCAATCGACCTATTCTTGAGCCGGATTTACGTTTTGCGAGCGGGGTCACATTCGACTCCCGCCAGAACTCACTGGTGATCAGTGAAGGGACGCTCAGCTCAAAGGCGGCGCAGTTGTCGATTCCGGCATGCACTCTCTATCTGGCGCGGGACCCTGCAACGATGCGCTTTGATGGCAGCGGGGAGGCAGCAATTGACTTGGCTCTGCTCTATCCGATTCTCGCAGGTACTGAGCGTCCGGCGGATGAAGAGCTCCGTGGGGAACTGCATATGAAGGTCAAAGCAGAGCGTGGCGACTCTGGCACTGAGCTTGGATTCAGCGGTGGGGTGAATGATTTCGCCATGTTGGTTGATGATAAAACTATCTGGTTTGAACCCATGGCAAATGTTAGCGCTGATCTGCTGATCGCAAAAAACGGGGCAGGGGCGCAGGTTAATAAATTTCAGCTCAATTCAAGCTTGGCCGATATCTCGGCTGCCGGGCGACTGGAGCACCTCTGGCAGGGATGCGCGGCTGACCTGCGGGGGGAGCTGGAGTTTAAATTTGAAATGCTGGAGAAGTTGCTTAAAATGCGCGGCATTGACGAGTGGCGCATGACAGGTCACAAAAAGAGCACCTTTCGTCTGAAAGCTCCGTTGGCAAAGGGGGTGGAGAGTTTTCTACGGGAGGGTGAGTTTAGCGGTAAGGCCCACCTAGCCTCCCTGGACGGACTTGGGTTGAGCGCAGGTGCGGCTGATATCGCCTTTGATCTGGCGGGAGGGCAGTTGAAATGTCTGTGGCAGCCTCCGCTCAATGGCGGACAGGCGAACCTGCAGCCACAGTTTGACTTTGGTGGCCGTGCGGCTGTTATGTCAATGCCGCCCAACATCCAGATGCTGAAAGGGGTGCGTATTAACCAGGAGGTGTTTGACAAGTTGATGGTCACTCTGAACCCTGTGTTTCATGGCAGCCGGGTACACAGAGGTATGGTTGATTTAAAGGTGAACAGCTACCGTTCCGGCGGAGATCAAAGAAACGAAGCCCTGTTTCTCGATGCTGACATAGCCTTCAATGACCTTGAGATGGAGCTCTCGCCCGCCATGCGGGAGATTTTATCCATGATCCATGTGAAAAGCTCCACCTACCGCGTGAAACATCTACCCATGCACGTGATCATCAGAAACGAGCGCGTTCATATTGATCCGGTCACAATGGTTTTTTCAGGGCAGCCAATCACCTTCAGTGGCAGCGTGGGTTTTGACTCTACTATCAAATATCTGATTGAGATTCCGATTTCAGAGAGCATCGCCGCGAAAACCGGTTTGAAAATTCCGAAAGGGCTGACAGTTAAAGTCCCGGTTGCAGGAACCGTAGAAAGCCCGCGGCTGGATACATCGGCGCTGCAAAATGCTGTTGGCGATTTTATCAAAAAAGCCATTGGAGAAGAGGCCATGCGTGGAGTGAGCGATTTTTTGCAGCAGCTGAAAGATGAGCTGCGTAAGTAGTTTTGCTGAAGGCCCGGATTTTAGATTTTAAGTTTTGGATTTTGGATTTTCCGCATGTTTCCAGTCGTCCGCTAACATCGTCGCACAGCATCGTCGGCCGTAGCCGCTCTACGAGCGGCTACCGCAGATGGTGTGCCAACAGCAGCAGAGCTGACAGGTGTGAGGGGGATCGACAAAGCTAGCGACAAAGTTTGCCACAAAGCTCACGGCAAAATGTAATAAAGTTTCATTTTTCGCGCATTGGCTTGTCTAGAGGGCGTTGAAAATGATAAATTAACGTTGTTTTCAAGCCGTATTTCCAGTTTGTCGCTGGTGCGCGGGTTTTTCTTTTTATTTTTTAATAACAGGCTGCTGGCCAGCAACAAGGATCAAGTCAAATGAAAGTGTTGATGTTAAAAGGAACAACTGTTTTTTCCCCGTTCCGTTTGGAGGTCATGATCAAAAAAATGGGGGAAGCGCTTGGCTCTGAAGGAGCGCTGGAGGTTGTTGCGCATTATGTTTATTTGCTGGAGAGTGAAGGCAAACTTGAACCCATGGCCCTGGAGCGCTGCTGCACCCTGCTTGGGGGAGAGAGCTTTGATGGATTCAAGGGCGGTTTTTATATCACGCCGCGCAAAGGCACAATCTCTCCCTGGTCATCCAAGGCCTCTGAAATTTTCAAGAGCTGTGGCATCAGCGGGGTTCAGCGGGTTGAGCGCGGAGTTCACATGGTGGTGTCGCTGGACGGGGCGGAGCTCTCGCTCAGCGCGTTGGGCAAGACGCTGGAGCTGCTGCACGACCGCATGACCGAGGGTGTTTATACGGATATCGCTGATATTTTTGACAGCCGCCCTCCGGCTGCTGGTAAGAGCTTTGATCTGCGCGCAGGTGGTATTGAGGTTTTACGCACTGCCAATCAGGAGATGGGACTGGCTCTGAGCGAAGATGAGATTGAGTATCTCTTCGAGAATTATTCGAGGGCGGGGCGCAACCCAACAGATACCGAACTGCTGATGTTTGGACAGGTTAACTCTGAACACTGTCGTCACAAGATTTTCAATGCCGCGTGGATTGTTGATGGCGAGACGCAGACCATGTCGCTTTTCAAAATGATCAAAAACACCCACGCCTGCAATCCGGCCGGCACATTGGTGGCCTACTCCGACAACTCCGGTGTGATGGAGGGCTTTAAAGCAGAGGGCTTTGCGGTTCATGGCAAGAGCAAACTGTATCACTTTGCCGAGGATCAGATTGATGTGCTGATGAAGGTGGAGACCCACAACCACCCCACCGCGATCTCGCCTTTCCCGGGCGCCTCCACCGGAGTCGGCGGCGAGATCCGTGACGAGGCCGCCACAGGCACTGGCTCGCGTTCCAAAGCAGGGCTCTCGGGACTGATGGTCTCTGATCTGCATGTGCCTGATTTCGAAATGCCATGGGAGAAGGAGTATGCTGAGTTTCCAGCCCGGCTCGCCACGCCGCTCTCGATTATGGTGGATGGACCGCTGGGCGGCGCCTCTTTTGGCAATGAGTTTGGACGTCCGCAGCTCTGCGGCTTTTTCCGAACCTATGAAGAGATGGTCGCCGGACGCTACATCGGATACCACAAACCGATTATGCTGGCAGGCGGTCTGGGGAATATCCGGCGCGGCCACGTTTATAAAAAGCCGCTCCAGCCCGGCTCTTTGATTGTGCAGATCGGCGGTCCGGCCATGCGCATCGGCTTGGGCGGCGGCGCTGCCTCTTCAATGGACACTGGCAGCAATGACGAGTCATTGGATTTCAACTCTGTGCAGCGTGGTAACGCCGAGATACAGCGCCGCTGCCAGGAGGTCATTAACGCCTGCGTTGCGATGGACGCCGAAAACCCGATCATAAGTATCCACGACGTTGGCGCGGGAGGGTTGTCGAATGCCTGCCCCGAGCTGGTCGAGGCCACTGGCGCGACCTTTGATTTGCGGGCAATACACAATGAGGAAAGCTCCATGAGCCCAATGGAGATCTGGTGCTGCGAGGCGCAGGAGCGTTACGTGCTGGCGATTGCCCCGGAAAACCGCGCTCTTTTTCAAGCCATCTGTTGTCGCGAACGCTGCCCTGCGGCCTACATCGGGGTTGCCCGTGATGATCAAAGGTTGGTGGTGCAGGACTCCCATTTTAACAACACCCCGATTGATATGGACATCCGGGTGTTACTGGGTAAAACCCCGAAGATGCTGCGGGATGTGGAACGTCTTGCCAGCCAACTGCCCGCATTGGAGCTGAGTAATGTGCTTCCCATGGAGGCACTGGAGCGGGTTTTGCAACTTCCCGCAGTTGCGAATAAAACATTTCTGATCACGATCACCGACCGTAGCGTGACTGGTCTGGTCCACCGCGACCAGATGGTGGGGCGCTATCAGCTGCCAGTCGCCAATGCTGCTGTAACCATGACCGGCTACAAGGCCTATAGCGGCGAAACCATGGCACTTGGTGAACGGACACCGATTGCGGTGGTTGACGGAGCAGCCTCTTCGCGTATGGCGATCGGCGAGGCCATCACCAATATTGCCGGCAGCCGCATCGGGGTGATTGGCAATATCAAGCTCTCCGCCAACTGGATGTGCGCCTGCGGCGAAGAGGGCGAGGATGCCCGCTTGTTTGACGCTGTTCAGGCGGTTGGTATGGATTTCTGCCCCAAACTGGGGGTCTCTATCCCGGTTGGTAAAGACTCCCTCTCCATGCGTACTCTCTGGGAGGACAAGACCGGTGTCAGCCATAAGCAGGTGGCGCCAATGAGCTTGATTGTGAGCGCTTTTGCAACTGTGGAGGATGTGCGCAAGAGTGTGACCCCTGACCTCAAGCCCGGCGATTCGGAGTTGATTATGATTGATCTGGGACGGGGAGCGAACCGCCTGGGTGCCAGCGCACTGGCCCAAGTCTACAATCAGGTTGGTGACCAAACCGCGGATATTGATGAGCCAGCCTTGCTGCGCGCTTACTTTGATGCTCTGCAGCAGTTGGTGCAGGATGAGCTCCTGCTGGCCTATCATGATCGCTCGGACGGCGGCCTGGTGGTGACCTTGGCCGAGATGGCGATTAGCGGTGGTCGCGGCCTATCTATCGCTCTTCCCGGGGCTGACCCGCTGACCGCGCTGTTCAGCGAGGAGCTGGGTGGGGTGGTACAGGTTGCCGCAGAAAACATTGATCAGGTGATTGAAATCCTGAGTCAGCACGGACTAGGGGCTGATGTTGTTGTCAAACTAGGAGCGGTTTTGGATAGCCGTAGTTTCAAAATAACGGTGGGTGGCAGCGATGTGATCGGTACTAACCTCACCTGGCTGCGCCGTAAATGGTCGGCCCTAACCTGCCGCATGCAGGCGTTACGCGACAACCCTGACTGCGCCTGGCAGGAGTTTGACAACGGGCTGGATGAGAGCGATCCCGGCATGCAATTCAAATTGACCTATGAGCCCGACGGATGCGTGGATGACGGAACAGTCGAAATGATCCGCGCGAAACCGCGGCTGGCCATCCTGCGTGAGCAGGGTGTTAATGGCCAAGTCGAGATGGCGGCGGCCTTTTCGTTGGCAGGCTTTGATGTCGTGGATCTGCATATGAGCGACCTGCTGAACAAGGTGACGGATCTGAAGACATTTAATGGACTGGTGGCCTGTGGCGGGTTCTCTTACGGTGATGTGTTGGGAGCTGGCTCGGGCTGGGCCCGCAGTATTCTGTATAATGCCGAACTGGCGGAGATGTTCAAGAACTTCTTCCAGCGCCCCGACACTTTGACGCTGGGTGTTTGCAATGGCTGTCAGATGCTCTCGCAGTTAAGAGAGATCATCCCCGGAGCATCGCACTGGCCGCATTTTAAGCGCAATCTCTCCGAGCAGTTTGAGGGACGTTATGTCACGGTGGAGGTGCTGAACTCACCTTCGATCCTGCTGCAAGGCATGCAGGGCTCCCGTATCCCGGTTGTCGCGGCACACGGCGAGGGCAGGGTGGAGTTTGCTGATGCAACCGCTGAGAGCAACGCACTGGCCTCCCTCTGCTTTGTGGATGGCCGCGGCGCCGCCACTCAGCATTATCCCTGGAACCCCAATGGATCCAAGGCTGGTTTGACTGGCTTTACCTCCACTGACGGCCGGGCCACCATCATGATGACCCACCCTGAGCGCGGTTTTAGATCAACCCAACTCTCCTACAAGCCGGCCGATATGTTCACTGGCGAGGCTGGTCCGTGGATGCGGATGTTCAGCAATGCGTATGCGTTTGCCACCAAGTGCTAGCTTCGCGCTCTGCGCAAAGCTACACATGCGCTGCACTGCGGAGTATATCCGCCGCTATGCGGTGGATGATTGCAAAACAAACCGCAGTCAGCGCCGGTTTCCAATCGGACATGTCAGGCTGGAAACCAAGATGCGAAGCAAGGAGGTCGTCCGCTATGCGGGCGACTGCGGGCAACACGCGAATAATCAGGGCATGCACTCTGGCCAGCCGCATAGCGACTGACCCCTATGTCCAGTGACTCTGAGCCTTGACCTTCAAATTCCACACCCAAAACCCTGAATTAACATTTGCAATCCAGTCACAAATATACAATAATAGCCAACAAATCGGGGGAAGTTTTATGCGGCGTTTGTTCTATGGATTATGCTTGCTGGTCGTTTTATCGTCCAGTTGTATTGCTTTAGCCGAGGATACGCCTAAACACCACTCTGCTGAGGATGTTGACCAGGCCGTGGAGCGGGGACTTGCATGGATTGCCGCAGGCCAGCATGCCTCAGGTTTCTTCGGCAATCAAAAAAATGCGACGCAATCAGGGGTATGGGCACTCTGCGGCATGGCCTTTTTGGCCAAGGGATATGTGCCCGGAACCGAGCCTTATGGTCACGTAGTTGAGAAAATAGTCAAAAAAATTGCCGAGGAACAGCGCCCGGATGGCTATTTGAGTGATGACCATGGCAAGATGTACTCGCACTGTATTGCCACCCTCTTTCTCTCCGAGGTCTCCGGTATGGTCCGCCCTGAACTCCAGAAGATCATTGATCAAACTCTTCCCAAAGCGCTGCAACTCATTATCGATGCCCAAAACATCCCTAAAGATCAGAACAATCGTGGCGGGTGGCGCTATAAACCCGACTCTTCGGACTCCGATTTCTCATGCAGCGGCTGGGCGTTGATGGCGCTGCGCTCGGCCCGACTCAATGGCGCGCAGATTCCGCCGGAATCAATTAAGAGTGCGGTTGAGTATATTCTCCGACGTCATGATGAGAGTGAGGGCTGTTTTGGCTATACCGATACCCGTTCGCATGCAGTCACCTTGACCGGCGCCGGCATTCTCTGTCTTTCGCTCTGCGGTGAGCACGCCAACCCCGCTATTGGCCGGGCCTCGCGCTATCTGATGAAAAATTACGAGAAGCTCCCGAATGATAATTATTGTTTCTATGGGATGTACTACGCTGCGCAGGGCCTCTTTCAAATGGGTGGCGAGGAGTGGAAAACCTTCTCCCAGTGGATGTACGACACCTGGATCCCAAAACAGTTTGAGGATGGTCACTGGGATCGTCAGGAGCAGAATACGTTTTATCAAACCGCAATGGTGGTGCTCGCGTTTACAGTGCCCTACCGGCAGTTGCCGATCTACCAGCGCGATGAAACCGTTGATGAGTAGGGGCGGGGTCTGCCCCGCCCATTGTAGTAATGTTTGACCCCGGGCCTGGTTAGGCCTTGGCGGGCTCCGCCCTTTAAACAGGAGAGATTATGGCTGAAAATAGTAAGTATATGGATGAAAGCTCGCAGGGGGATATGGCGCGGATCAAGGAGTTTGCCGCACTGTGCACCTCGATGAAAGCCCAGTTGGCGCAGGTGATTGTCGGCCAGGACCGGGTGGTCGAAGAGGTCTTGATCGCGGTTTTTAGCCGTGGCCACGCCCTGCTGGTGGGTGTGCCCGGTGTTGCGAAAACGCTGCTGATCAGTACCATCAGCCGTGTTATGGATCTAAGCTTTAAACGCATCCAGTTCACCCCGGATCTGATGCCGAGTGATATCACCGGCACCGATGTGCTGGAAGAGGACCGCACCACCGGCAAACGAACCTTCCGTTTTGTTAAAGGACCGGTCTTTGCCAATATGGTGCTGGCCGATGAAATCAACCGCACCCCGCCCAAAACCCAGGCCGCACTGCTGGAGGCCATGCAGGAGCACTGCGTGACTGTCAGTGGTGAGAATTTCCATCTGCCCGAACCTTTCTTTGTGCTGGCAACCCAGAACCCGATCGAGCAGGAGGGAACCTACCCGCTGCCTGAGGCCCAACTCGACCGCTTTATCTTTAATATTATCGTTGACTACCCAGCCAAGGATGAAGAGACCCGCATTATCCGCCAGGTCACCGGCCCGCAGAGCGATAATTTGCAGAAGGTTTTAGATGCGGAAAAAGTTCTTTCCATGCAGGATCTGGTGCGCCGCGTGCCTGTAGCTGATCATGTGATCGATTTTGCCCGTGACCTGACCCGCGCCACCCGCCCGCATGGGGATGAGGCACCGGGTTTTGTCAAGGAGATGGTCGCCTGGGGCGCTGGCCCGCGCGCTGGCATCAGCCTGATTACCGCCGCCAAAGCGCGCGCTGTGCTGCACGGACGCTACCATGCCACAACCTCTGATGTGGCCGCAGTCGCGCACCCGGTGCTGCGCCACCGCGTGTTGACCACCTTTAACGCCGAGGCCGCCGGCATTAAGAGCGATAGCGTGATCGATATGCTGTTGCAGAAGCTGCGCCCAGCCGAGGAGCTGGATGTTTAGTCAGGAGACAGCCGCCGCGCCCGCCGAGAAGGTAACTCAAAGGTCAGTTGAGTCGGAATCCGGGTTAGTAAGTAACCCTACCGAGTCACCAGGTCAAAAAACAGCTTGCAGCCTGGGCTGCGGAGCAACTTGCAAGAGATAAGCCGGAGATCGGGATCATTTACTTACGCTTTCCGATAGCGATAACGACCCCGAGCCTGAGTTACGGAAAACTTTGTCGCGACAAAGGGAAATTATGCAGTAACCAAGGATGAACCATGAAGTACGAAATTTTTTACAGAACGTGGAAACAAAACTCAACCCCTAACCCTTAACCCCTAACCCCCAACATGCCGCTACCCTCATATATGCACTATCTGCCTCAAGGCGCGCTGGCCAAGCTTGGACGCTTTGAGGTCAAAGCCCGCGGCATGATGCAGGGGTTTATCTCCGGTCGGCATAAGAGCCCCTACAAAGGGTTCTCAGTCGAGTTCGCTGAACACCGCCAGTATGTGCCAGGCGATGACCTGCGCAACCTTGACTGGCGCGTTTTGGGCCGCAAAGACCGCTACTACATCAAGCAGTATATTGAGGAGACCAACCTGCGCGCCACGCTGTTGGTGGATGCCTCCGGCTCCATGGCGTATCAAGGCGATTGTGCTGCCAAGTGCTATGGCCGCAGCTTTACCAAGTTTGACTATGCCCGCCACATGGCCGCCATGCTGAGCTATCTTCTGATCGGCCAGCAGGATGCTGCCGGCCTTGTTACCTTTGACACTGAATTGCGCCAGTATGTGCCTGCTCGCGCGCGGGCCAGTCAGGTGCGCGCGATCCTTGAGGCGCTCGAGCAAACGCAGCCCGGCGGTGAGACCAGCCTGGCGGATATTTTTCATGATATTGCCGAACGCATCCCGCGCCGGGGCTTGGTCATAATCTTCTCCGACCTCTACGACGACCCTGAGACGCTGATCAAGGCACTCCATCACTTTCGCTACCGCCGCCATGAGGTGCTGCTCTTTCACATTGTCGCTGATGAGGAGATTAACTTCCCCTTTGACCGCTTTACCAAGTTTAAAGATCTGGAGGACAACACCAACCGCCTGCCAATTGACCCGCGTACCATCCGGGCTACCTATCTGGAGCGGATGGGGAATTTTTTGAAGGAGATTGAGGACGCCTGCGGTCGCATGAAGGTGGATTACACCTGCATGAATACCAAGGTGCCCTATGATGAGGCTCTCGCCGCTTACCTGATGAAGCGCGGGTAGAGGAGGGGCCGGTGCCGAGCTCAAAGTGAGCTATGGGTTCCAATCGCCCTTCCACGGGGATAAACCCCGTGGAGAGGAGAGGCCGCCCGCGAAGCCCGCCGCTGGCACTGCGGAGCCCGCCCCCACGGGGTTTACCCCCGTGGAGCGAAGATTAGAGAGGAGGGGCCGGTGCCGAGCTCAAAGTGAGCTATGGGTTCTAATCGCCCTTCCACGGGGATAAACCCCGTGGAGAGGTGAGGCCGCCCGCGAAGCCCGCCGCTGGCACTGCGGAGCCCGCCACCACGGGGTTTACCCCCGTGGAGCGATGATCAGCAGGGAGTAGCCCAAGACCCCCGGTGCTGGCTCCGCCCCCACGGGGTTTACCCCCGTGGAGCGAAGATTAGAGAAGAGGGGCCGGTGCCGAGCTCAAAGTGAGCTATGGGTTCTAATCGCCCTTCCACGGGGATAAACTCCGTGGAGAGGTGAGGCCGCCCGCGAAGCCCGCCGCTGGCACTGCGGAGCCCGCCACCACGGGGTTTACCCCCGTGGAGCGAAGATCAGCAGGGAGTAGCCCAAGACCCCCGGTGCTGGCTCCGCCCCCACGGGGTTTACCCCCGTGGAGCGAAGATTAGAGAAGAGGGGCCGGTTCCGAGCTCAGAGTGAGCTATGGGTTCTAATCGCCCTTCCACGGGGATAAACCCCGTGGAGAGGTGATGCCGCCCGCGAAGCCCGCCGCTGGCACTGCGGAGCCCGCCACCACGGGGTTTACCCCCGTGGAGCGATGATCAGCCGCACCACCCACGGCCCCCGCCGCGGCCCGCCCCCACGGGGTTTACCCCCGTGGAGCGAAGAAGAGGGGCCGGTGCTGGGCTCAGAGTGAGCTATGGGTTCTAATCGCCCTTCCACGGGGATAAACCCCGTGGAGAGGTGAGGCCGCCCGCGAAGCCCGCCGCTGGCACTGCGGAGCCCGCCCCCACGGGGTTTACCCCCGTGGAGCGATGATGCCCGCCGCTAACTAACGCACTAACGCACTAACGCAATAACGCACTAACAAACCAACGCACAGCCAAATGCTTTTTTTACATCCATTTCTACTATGGGGATTGCTCGGTATCTCAATACCGGTCGTGATTCACCTGTTCAACCGGCGCAATGCCCGGGCTGTCGAGTGGGGTGCTATGCGCTTCCTGCTCGACAGCCTGATGAGCCGCCGCCGTTCGCTGCTGCTGGAAGAGCTGCTGCTGATGGCCGCCCGCTGTCTGATCTGTGGCTGTGCAGTGCTGGCCATGGTGCGCCCCTTTGTGCCAGCTGGCTCAACCTTTCCGTGGTGGCTGATCCTGCCGCTGGGCATGATCGGTATCACCCTCTTCGGCATGTGCTTTGTGCTGGAACGCTATCGCGGCTGGCAGGTGATTGCCGGGTTGCTGACGCTGCTCTGCTTTGCCGCCTGTGTTGCCTCGATTATCTTTGAAGATCACCTCAGCTCAACCAAGTTCACCTCCGGCTCAGAGCGCGATATTGCACTGGTGATCGACGGCTCCTCCTCCATGACCCTGACTGTGGAGGGCAGCTCTAACTTCAAAAGAGCGGTGGACGAGGCCCGTAAGCTGATCGAAGAGGTGCCCCGCGGCGCTGCTTTCAGCGTGATCGTGGCTGGCGCGGTCCCGGATCCCCTGGTGCCCGCGCCGGTCACGGATCGCAAATATATCCTCGATGCCCTCGAACGGGCCATCCCTGTGCACGGTGTTCTGCAGGTGCCGGACGCTTTGGCCGCCGCCGCTGCCTCGCTGGTGGATGGAAACCACATCACAAAGCAAATTGTCCTGATCGGCGATGGACAGTCGATCGGCTGGCAGAGCGATGACCTGCAGCGCTGGAGCGCACTGAGCGCGGCCTTCGACACTCTGCCCTCCCGTCCGCGCGTTTTTGTGCGTAATCTGGGATTGCCGGCAGGCATCCGCAATTTAACTGTGAAGGATGTGACCTTCTCGCGCCCGGTGGTCGGCACAGACCGCGATGTGCGGATCAATGTCACGGTCGCCAACACCGGGCGCGAGGCCGTAACCCCGCGCCGTATCTTGCTGCATATTGGTGAAGGCAAGGAGCTGGTTAACAGTGCGGTGGGCCAGATGGAGCCCGGCACTGAGCAGGTTATCTCTTTTATGCACCGCTTCACCCAAGCTGGTGCCCAGGTGGTCAGAGCAACGGTGGATGTTGATGATGAAATGGCCCCGGATGATACCATGCAGCGGGTCATCCAGATCACCAGCACGCTCAGCGTGCTGGTGGTGGATGATGGACGCGGGAGCAGCCTGCTCGAACGCGGCGGCGGTTTTGTGGCACTGGGACTGATGCCCTCGGTGGATGGCATCAGCGATATCAGGAAGCTTGACCTGCGCACCCACCGCTACCTGATCCGTCCGGAGTTGATTTCAGGTTCCAAGCTCGGTTTGAAGCGTTCATTTGATGACTATGCTGTGATTGTGCTGGCTGACCTTGATTCGCTGCCTGATGAAGTGGCTGCCCGGATCGCCTCTTTCGTGCAGGCTGGCGGCAATCTCTTGGTGATCAACGGCGCACGTTCAACCCCGGCGTTCTACAACGCGTGGAAGTTGCGCGATGCCTTTGTGCTGCCCTCCACGCTGGGTGATCTCATGCTCTCGGATAACGCGGATGATGGTGAGCGCCGCAGTGTGATTGACACCGGCACCTTCCAGCACCCTGCGCTGGCGATCTTCAAGGAGCAGGGGGATCTGGCTGAAAGCGTTGTGCAGTGCTACCGCGCCTCCGGACTGCGGGAGAACAGCGACGGTGTCCAGGTGGCCGCCCGGTTGAATACCGGTGCCCCCTTTCTGGTGGAGCACGCGTTTGGTAAAGGACGTGTGATTCAGAGTCTGATACCCTTTGACCGCTCCGCCGGAAACCTGGTCATGCGCCACTCGTTCCTGCCTCTGATCCATGAGCTCACCTCTTATCTGGCACAGCCGGTGGTGGCGGAGCTGAACATCCCACCCTCGCGCGGCGCGGTCATCCGCCTGGCCGCGCAGTCGCTGACCCAGATGAGCGGCCACGGTCTGCTAGCTGATTATTACAAGCGCCACAAGGATGGCAACTCTGTGTTGACCCGCGTTGACCCCACACTCAATTTCAACTGGGGCGAGCAGGCACCAGCCGAGGGCATTGGCCGGGATCGGTTTAGTGTTAGCTGGCAGGGATCGTTTGTTCCAGAGGTCAGCGGACACTATAAGTTTTTCGCCAAGGCGGATGATCGACTCTCGCTGCGGATCGGTTCGCTCTCGATTAACATCAAGGAGGGGCAGCAGGGCTTTGCCGAGGGCGATTTTCAGGGTGGCGTGCGCTACCCGCTCAAAGCCAGCTTTGAGGAGGACAGCGGTTTGGCATACGTTCAGGTGGAGATGGAGGGCCCTGGTATCAACCGCGTTACGCTCCCTGAAGCCCTGCTGGTGCCTGTGCGCGGCGACACTGAGTCGTGGAGCGACGCGGTTGACACGCAGGTGCAAGCGCCGGGCGATCGCACGCTCTTTGCCAAGATCCGCTACGGCGCCGATGGGGTCTCCATGCGCACTGACAGCCCGCTGATGCAGGGGCTCTATCAGGTGCATGTGCCCGCCGCAGCCGCCCAGTGGCTCGGCCACTTGGCAGGCAGCAGCGATCACTTTCCGCTCTGTGTCACCGAAAACCCCGAGGAGAGCCAGCTGGATGCGCTCACTCCAGATGAGGGGGCGGCTGTCGGACGTCAGGTCGATCTCACGCAGACAGAGTCGTTCGATGATTTGCAGCGCGCGCTGCGCGGTAAAACCTTCGGCAGGGAACTCTGGCGCATACCCGCCATGGCCCTGCTGATCCTTTTGATTGCTGAGTGCTTTTTAACCCGCTGGATCGCGGTCCAGCGTCGAACAAGCTGAGAGAGTATAAATTGATGGAGAGTGTACGCATAGATTTACTGCCCCCGGAGATTAAAACCTGGGCGGTTGTGCTGATGGCGGTCTTCGCGGCCGGTGTTTATCTGGTAGTGCGGATCCTGCTGAAGCGCTTTGCCGCTGGAGCACCGCGGGTCGCTGTGCTGCCGCGCATGCTCCTGGCCTTTATCACAGCCTGGTGCTTTTTGCAGGCACTCGGCCGTTTCGTTGCCTATGGCTGTACTTGGCCGCTCTGGCTGGCCGCGCTGTTGATGGGCGGCGGCGTTGAAGCTGCATTGATCTCCTTTGAGTTTGAGCGCCGGGCGCTCTCCCGACGCATGGGGCATGTGGTTATGCTGCTGAGGGGCGCGGCGATTGCCATCACGGCGCTGATCCTGATGCAGCCCGTGCTGATCCGCTATATTGATAAGAAGATCACCCGCCGTGTGGCAGTTCTGGTCGATGAATCAACCTCCATGCGCTTTGTTGACCACCAATGGCAACCAGCGGAGTGCCTCGGCTTTGCCGCCCGCCAGGGGCTGCTGTCACCGGAGAAACTCGCCGGCGTCCGAAGCAACCAACTCGATGCTGCCACGCTCTGGAAAGGCTTTGAACAGGCGCAGCGCGATGCTGTGCTCGCACATTGCACTACCACCCGCCTGGCACTCGCCTGCGATGTTCTGACGCGCCCCGACTCACGCGGCAATCTTCTGCTCAATAAACTGGGTGAGCGCTATGATCTCAACCTCTTCTCTTTTGGGCGCGCTCTGCGTGATGTTACGCGCGCGGATCTTGACGCTGGGCAGATGAACCCCGGCCCTGCGGGTTTTAACGCGCCCTATTTTCAGTCAGCCACAGATTACACGCGCGCGCTGGAAAACGTGCTGAAGGATATTCCCTCTGAGCAGCTTGCGGGCGTGCTTTTTCTGAGTGACGGCATCCACAACGCCGATGCCTCTATCCAGCCAGTGACCCGCCGCCTGGCAGCGCAGGGCGTGGTTGTCAGCAGTGTGTTGGTGGGCGGCTCACGCCTGCCCTTTGATGTCGCCCTGGCGGATGTGCTGGCGCCTGAGTCGATTTTTCTGGGCGACAAGGTCAAATTCCAGACCACGCTCAAGGCCACCGGCGCGATCGGCAAACGTGTGAAGCTAACCCTCAGCAGCGGGGAGGCGCTGCTCGACGAGGCGGAGGTGGATATCTCCTCTGATGACTGGCAGCGCGAGCTGCGGCTCACTCATGAGCCGCAAACCAACGGGGTTGTCCGTTACGCGATCAAGGTCAATGCACTGGAAGGGGAGCTTTTCGACGACAACAACCTCTGGTATGCGGATGTTGCTGTCAGTGATGACCGAATCAACGTGCTGCTGGTCGATAGCGTGCCGCGCTGGGAGTTCCGCTACCTGCGCAATCTCTTCTTTGGCCGCGACAAATCAGTCCACCTGCAATCCTGGCTGATCAACCCCGACACCCTGAGCAACAGCGCAGCCGAGCCGCTGTCGGCGGCCTCGGCTGCCCGCAAGTTCGGTGACGCTGAATCCGGCGGCTGGCCCAAGGATGAAGATAGCTGGCGCGCCTTTGATGTGATTGTGCTCGGGGATATCGAGCCCTCGGTGCTGACACCTGAGATCCAGGAACGCATCCGGGTCTGTGTGGCTGAGCGCGGCGCGTTGCTGGTGCTGATCGGCGGTCCAAATTCCATGCCGCACGCCTTTCCAGATGATTCGATTGTCGCGAAACTCGCGCCCTTTAAAGTGCGCTCCGCGCCGGATTATTGGAACCCGCCGGAAGAGCGGTTTAAGTTGGAGCTGACCGCTGTTGGTCAGTCGCATCCAGTGATGATCCAGTCCGGCAGTCTGCTTGAAAATGAGGAGTTGTGGAAATCGCAGGCGGAGTTTCACTGGCGGCTGCCAGTCACCGCCAAACCCGGCGCGGAGGTGTTGGCCATCGCGGTTTCAGAGGGTGATCAGCAGGACAAGGTTCTGACCGACGCGCGCGAGGCAGTCGCCCATCTGGAAGAGCGGATGGAGTATCGCAACCGGCGCGCCTTGATCGCCACCATGCGTTTTGGGCGCGGCAAGGTGCTCGGGCTGGCTTTTGACCGCACCTGGCGTCTGCGTTACCGCATCGGCGACACCCGTCACCATCGCTTTTGGGGGCAGGTTATGCGCTGGGGGCTGGGTGAGCGGCTGCGGGCGGGTGCGGAGAAGTTTCGGGCTGGAACCGATCGCCTGGTTTACAGCCCTGATGATCCGGTTACAGTTATGGCGCGGGTATTGGATGAGAGTTATGTCGGGATCGAGGATGCTGATCTGCGTGCACTGATCAGCTGCAAGGAGCAGGGGGTGGAGAGCGAGATCACGCTTCAGCCGCGCGAGGGCGCGAACGGCTTTTACGAGGCCATACTGCCGCCGCTGCCGCGCGGTGGTGCCTACACGCTGCAAGTGGTTAGAAAGGACATTGTGGCGCAGCCCTTGGTTGAGACCGCTTTTCTGGTCACTGAGTCGCGCCGTCCAGTTGAGATGGGGGTTGTGCAACCGCAGATTGAGACCTTGCAGGCACTCGCTGCAGGCACGGGCGGCATGGTCACGCGACCTGGCAATGAGATGGATTTAATTGCGTCGTTTGGCGAGGGCAAAGGCGTGGTGCAGGAGCGTTTGGAGTACGCTCTCTGGAACAACCCCTGGGTGCTCCTGCTGCTGGCGCTGCTGCTCACCACCGAATGGATTCTGCGCAAGCGCGGCGGACTGGCGTAGCCGAGCCTATTCGCCCTTCCACGGGGATAAACCCCGTGGAGAGGAGTTGCCCGCCGGCAGACCGAAGCCCGCCACCGCGGGGTTTACCCCCGTGGAGTGCTGATGGTGAAGTTCGACGCTGGGCGCGAAGCCCGCCACCACGGGGTTTACCCCCGTGGAGCGCTGATGGTGAAGTTCGACGCTGGGCGCGAAGCCCGCCACCACGGGGTTTACCCCCGTGGAGCGCTGATTAGAGAGGGAGAAGTCCAAGGATCAGGCCGAGTCCTCGGATCCGATCGCCATTCTACGGGGATAAACCCCGTGGAGAGGAGGTGCCCGGCGGCAGACCGACGCCCGCCGGCAGACCGAAGCCCGCCGGTAAACCGAAGTGGCGGGAGAGCCGCCCGGAGAAAAATTATGAAGACTCAGATTCCCGTTGAATTGAAAAAACAGCTTCAGTACATGATCCGCCGCGTGCGCATGATTATGCTGCTGCGCGGCATTGTGGCCGTGGCCGGTGTGCTGCTGGCAGTTGTGCTGGCCATCATGGCGGTGGATGCCACAGTTGTCTTTTATGACCAGAGGGTGCGCTGGGCCTTCTCCCTGACCGGCTTTGCCCTCTTTGCCGCGGCGCTCTATAAACTGCTGATCGCTCCGCTGTCGCGCCCAATCTCGCTGACCCGTATGGCGCGCGTGCTTGAAA
>JAQUCE010000151.1 GCA_028686345.1 Kiritimatiellia bacterium | reverse complement strand
TATATCCGCCGCTATGCGGTGGATGGTTGCGAAGTATATCCGCCGCTATGCGGTGGATGGTTGCGAAGTATATCCGCCGCTATGCGGTGGATGGTTGCGAAGTATATCCGCCGCTATGCGGTGGATGATTGAGAAATATATCCGCAATAAGGCCTGACAGACAAACCTTTGGGGAGAACAATTAATTGTTTTTCTAGTCGCCGAGTCGCCGAGTCGCCTAAGCGACTACGGCTTCAGCAACGGCAACAGGGGTGCGGGTGCGCGTTCGATCAGCTCAGCCAAACGGTCGCGCCAAGCATAGAGCGCTGCGGGATCACGCGCATACTCCTTCATGTTCGCGACAAGTGTTTCGGGCACAGCCAGCGCCGCGCGCGCCTCCGCCAGCCAGGCTGCTGCGGCAGGATCAGATTCCTGACCGCGCATGCGCTCCTCCAAGATGCGCACATACGCGAAGTCCTCCAGACCATCACGGAAATTTTCAAGCCGCTGAGTCGGGAGCGGCGTGCCATCCGGGCCAACGCAGCTCCAGGCGCCGTCACCGTGGTAGGTAGTCCAGCTGCGCGCGCTCCAATCAGTGAAAGGCCCGTCAGTAATCGGTTTCTGCGAGTTCCAGATACTGATCTGATAGTAGAGGAAGCCGTCAGGCCGCAGCTTGGCTGTCATCGCGCCCATCAAAAGACGCCCCTCGATCGCAGGGTACTCAATGAACATATTGGCGTAGGGATGGTGCGGAGCACAGCAGATGTACCACCAGACCTCTTTGTTTGCGGCGCGGGCGCGGGCAACCTGCTCAAGATCGAACTTGGGCGTCAACGGACAAAAGATGTCAACCGAGTTGATGCCAGAGTCCATGCCGTAGCTTTGGTCATAGGTGGTGGTCATGATCGGCACCCCGGGGCAGGCGGCCTTGATCAGCGCCGCGGCCTCCTCCACACGGGCGAAAAAATTGGTCGCAACTTCGTCGCAGCCATAGATATAGGCGCGGTCAAGCAAGCCAAACTCCTTGGCTTTGTCATAGACGGCACGCAGGCGGGCGAGCGTTCCACTCTGCCATGTTGTGCGCGCGGCCTCGTTGTCGTTGAAATAGAACCAGTAGCCGAGGTTGAAATAACCGAGTCGGCCCTGTGCTTTAAGGCGTTGGAGGATCTCGAAATCAGGCATGCCGCTATGGTAGAGGCTGTCATAGGTAAGATAGTAGTCCGCCAAAAAATCCCCCCATGCAACCGCATGTTTCTTCCAGGCATTAACAGGGTAGTCAGGGCTGCTGTGCCAATCTGCGTGCAGCTCTTTGGTGGCTGCAGTTGGCGAATCGTGCGGCGCAAAGGTCACCGCCAATGGCAACGGGCTCTCGTCCGGGAGCGTGAAGCCGTAGATACGCACGCGCAGCTCGAGCTTGACAGCCGGCGCGTTTGCGGCGGTAACGGTCAGCGTGCCGCGATACTCGCCCGAGGCTTGATCGCGAGGGGCGCGTATACGGACCCAGAAGCTCTGAAGGTCACAGGGAGCAATATCAATTGGTCCAAGAAAGTTGAGAATCGGATCAGGCCACCAGCCAACATGCGTGACAGAGTAGGGAGGGCGCGTCTTGGTCTCGACATAGCCGGTCACATCGCAATCGATCCGGGAGCGCGCGAGTGTGGCGCCGCCAGCTGCAACGAGATCTGATACGCTCACGGAAACCTGCTCGAGGCCACCATCAGCGGGTAGCACAGCGAGCTGAAAGCTCTCCTTCTCGTTGCGGGCCAGCCGCACCTGCACCGTGCGGAGCGGCTGCAGTGTGAAGGGTGCATCGCGCGGCAGGAGCTGCTCCATAGAGCTGGCTGTGCCGACCAACATTGGAGAGAGAGCGATCCCGGCCTGAACACAACTCTGCTGATACTTCAGCATTGCACTCAGGCGTGCCGCGCGAGCCGGTATCTTAGCGAGTTCGCTCTGCAAAACAGCCAGCTTGTCCAAGGTCGGCAACTCTGAGGTCAACTCTTGCCGCAGGGTTTGGAAGGTGGCGCTGAGCCGCTCCAGGTGGCGCCGGGCATTGGCGCGGATTTCAGGTGTCTCGCAGTAAGGCTCAACCGTTTGACCCAGCAAGGCGATCGTGCGATCAGCCGCATCAAGCGCATCCTTTGAAAGTGTGGCCATCTCTTTGATAAAGCGCGCTGGCGGTTCAGGGATCTCTTCGCCTTTTTTCAACAGCATGATCGAACCAAAGTGCAGTGCCATGTCAGAGTGCGGCCGCTCACCGAAGAAGTGCAGGGTGGCGATCTCGGCGCGGTTCACCTTGTCTGGAAAGTCGCTGAGCTGGATCACGGAGCGGCTAGCCCCGCACGAGGCCAGAGTAAATTTGTGATGCAGCCCCTCGCGGAATGGAACGCGCGCGTCGGAGACATAGAGCGCGAAAAAAAAGTTTTCCGGCGATGGATTGATAATATCCACCACCAGTCGGTCATAGCCACGCCAATCGCGAAGGGTTGGTTTCAACTCAAAAGAGGGCCACTCCGGCAGCCCTTTTCTCCAGAGCGGGGAGGTGAAGCGCAGGCTGTTCGTACCCGAGGTCGAAAAAACCGGCACAATATCGAGGGCGTTTTTACCGCGGATGCGGTAGGGCAGCTCATCCACAGCTGCGGCACTCTCGAAATCGATGAGCGGTGTGGCAGCTAAGGCAGACACAGAGGCAACGAGCGTGGCCAAAACGAGTATCCGAGCTGTGGCTTTTAAAAAACAAGTGCAATCAAATTTGAATTCCATATTTACTCCAGAGTATTTTTTCTTAACTTTACCTCCCGGGGCTGCGCTTCGCTTGCCCCGGGCTAAGGTGAACACACCCCTTCGGGGTTCTCCTGATTACTTGCGCAAGTATAGCACTCAGCCGAACACAGGTGTTGATTAGAAATAGGAGACGTGGATCACCCTCTTCCCCGCAACTTCCCCAAATCGGGCAATTCATAAATCAGTCATCACTATTGCTATTCCGCGGGGCGGAATCATATAATTCGGCTACGCCGAATTATTCTCAGCAACCCTACACCCCAGGACGTGCTTTTCACATGCCTGCTGCAAAATGCCGCTCGTAGAGCGGCTACTACACCGAACGACAACCCTTGCACTCCGCAGTGCAGCGCATGTGTAGTAGTCGCTCTACGGGCGACATTGGCCGACGATGCTGTGCGACGATGTTGACCGACGATTGGGATCATGCGCGGGCTGGTCCACCAGCATCGTCGCCGCTATCGTAAACCAAAGGCGCAGCAAACCTCAGTAGGTTTGGTTTCCAACCGGGCATGTCCGATTGGAAATCGGGCCTACGTTGCTCCCGCACAAAAGGCTCCATCTCTTTAACTTGCGCATTCGCGCACTAACGCACTCGCGCACTTTAACACTCCGCGCCGAGCGCGGAACTAGTCGCTATTCTCTCAACTCCTGTCGCAAAAAACAAGAAGTTCAGGTAGTTGCCTCCATAAATTGTGGATTGAAAATGTTTTCTGCAAGCAAGATGCTACTGAAGCAGCATCACTGTGCCTGGCGCGCCAGGGCCGGCCACAACATGCAGCACCCCGGTTCCGGTGAACAGGGAGTGCTTATACGTTGCGGCACTCTCAGGGCCGCCCCAGGTGCCGCAGTATTGCGGCACACCATCAAAGCTCAACCCAGCCACCACCTGCGCATCGACGTTGTTCAGCACCATGGTGGCGCCGGTCTTGATCTCAACAGAGGTCGTTGTCGGCAACGTATCTCCCGCAACAATCTCAAGTGATCCCGCATGTACCGTTGTTGCTCCAGTGTAGGTGCTGGTGCCCGAGAGCGTCAGTCGTCCGCTCCCCTGCTTGCTCAGGCCTGCAGCCCCTCTGATCTGGCCAGCAAAGGTGCGGTCACTGGCATCTCCAACCGTAAGAGCCGCTGGCTGTTCAATTGCCAGGCTGGCTCCGTACCAATGGAAGGAGTCATTTGCCCTATGCGGCGCCATTGTTATGGTGGCGGTCGCATCGGTGGCCAAAAACCGGTAAGAGTAATAACCGACACCCCCGGGCTCAGTACCAAGCAGTTGATGCGAATCCGCGCCGTTGGTGAAGGTCGCGTCCTGCGGACGGCTCTGCCAAATGCCGATCTTCGTGTAAAGCATGATATTGTAAATCCGGCCCACAGTCAGATTGTTGAAGGTCAGTACGCCAGGATTGCCGCTGTAGCAAAAATCGCTGACCAACTGCTCATAACCGTTCATGGCAACTGCCTCGTTAAACATATAACCCGTATTGCTCAGCGCCCATCCAGGGCCGCTGGTGCCGACACTGTCAAAGACCACGTTGTTCACCGTGGCACCCCCAGCGTTGCCGAAGTCGAGCAGCAACTCATAGTTTTTGTTGGTTGAAATCATGGCTGCGCCATCACCACCGGTGGTGACCGCTCCTCGGACGCAGTGCACAGTACCAGAGCCCTCAAGGCCCGCGATCGTCAAATCCACAACGCCCGCCTCCCAGGTTGCACCGCTGTTGATTCGCACCACACCTGATCCCACTGCAGAGCTTTTTAAAGTGCCTCCCTCAATCATGGTTCCGCCGCTGTAGATGTTCGCGCCGTTGAGAACCCACGTGCCCTCGCCGCGCTTGATCACGCGCGTCGCGCCGCCAGTCTCACGCACGACCATGGCGAAGGTGTTGTCACCAGTGTTGCTGCCAATCAGCGCAAGGTAGCGGCTGCCGGGGTTTTCAAAAAAATCAGGGGAGTCGGGCGCTAAAAAACTGAGCGTGGCGGCAGGGACACTGCCAGAGGCATCAATCACAGCGCCACCAGGGAAATCCGCAGCATTCTCAGCATTAATGCGGATGCTGCGATCCGTGCGTTGAGGGGTGCTGCCACTGTAACGCAGCGTTCCTCCATGGAACAGTAAACCCACCTCTCGGCTCCTATCCTGCGTGCGCAGCCTAAGACCGAGAGCACCGGGCTCGCCGTAGTTAGAAACCGAAGCAACATCAATCACGCCGCCTTCAAAGACGGTCACACCGCTGTATGTATTGGCACTGCCAAGCTTTAAAGTTCCAGCCCCGGTTTTGACCAAATCTATGGCAACGTCACGGCTATCCGTGATAACAGCGTTGATCGCAATCGGATTCACACTTCGATTATCAAAGGCCAGCCGTGTCTGCGACGCAGCTGTCAGGACACCCTGTGCAAGCGTCAAGCCACCTGCGCCGGCTTGCGAAAAGATGCCGTCAGCCGCCAGCACGCCGCCTGCTGGATCAACCACAGCAACGCCCGCTGTCACCCCTTGGGTCAGAGTGCGGATTGTATTGTTAGCCGCTTCAAGCGCGATGCTCCCCGATTCTCCGGCACCTTCAACAATACGCACACTCGCGGCGGCGCTGTTGGTGATCACCTTGTTACCGGAGCTCAGCCGGGTAACATCAAAATAGGCGGGTGCCGAACCGATTACATCCAGCTCCTTGTAGCCAACACCGGAATTCTGTTGATTCGGAAAAACAAACCGCACGGCTGTCACCCCTGTCAGACCGAGCCCATCCGCGGCCACATGGGTTTGACTGGCCCCACCCGCATAATTGACTGCCACCGCGTTTCTGAACTCCGCAGAGCCAATCTTGCGGAAGCTCATCGTATAGTTTTGGTTGACGCGCCCAGCATCATTCCAACCGGTGTAGCTGTTGACTGTCGCGACCTCATAACCTGCGGGGTGATCATCTGTGTTGAGAGTATAGGTCAGAGTCCCGTTTGCAATCGCGCATGTCTCCCCGCTGCTGGCCGGCCCAAAGAGACCGTCGGTCAGCAAACTGCTCGTACCACTCGTGTACCCAGGCTCATTGAACAACCTTATCGCATCCGTCACAGATCCAAGATTACTTTGCAGCAGATCCGTATTTGAAACCGTGTAGGCGACACTGCCGCGCTCCCCGGTCACGCTGTAGGTAAGCCCGGGCGCCTCGCCGATCACATCAAACTCCTTATAGCCAACACCCGAATTCTGCTGCTCAGGAAAAACGAAACGAACCGCGTCGACCCCTGCCAGGTTAAGCTCCGTAATTTTGACACAGGTCTGCGTATTAGTTCCAATGTAATCAACTGCAACAGCATCGCTGAAAACAGAGGCCCCCACCTTGCGGAAGCTGACCGTGTATTTCTGATTAACGCGGCCAAGATCCTTCCACCCAGTATAGGTGTTGACCTCTGTGACCGTAAAGCCAGCGGGGCAATAGGTGGTGTCCAAAACATAGGTCAAAGTGCCGTTCGCAATCCCAAAAGTGGACTTCTCATTGGCTGGCGCAGCGCTGCCGTCGGTCAGCAATTCAATTGATCCTCTTTCATACATATTGATCGTAGTATTCACATCTCCGCGATATCTTTGCAACAGATCTGTGCTTGAAACTGTGTAGGCGTTGGTGCTGCTTTCAGCGAAGATCGTCGCCGCCCGTGCGTTAAACACACCCAACCCTAAACCAACCACTACAAACGACAAGCCAACTTTTAGTCCAGTGTTTTGTTTCATAATCAACTACTCCTTTGCTTTCTCCTGTTAATCGCGTTTGGAAGCCGTGTATATCAACAAAAATCTATTGGAAATACTTTATAACTTGAAACATTGATTATACTGTAATGCTGAACGAAATCAACCCAAAAAATAATAGAATGCAATAATCGGCAGGAAAGCAAAAAGCGCGCTTCCGGCTTCAGGCTTCGCAATAGCTACGCCCGGACGCTTCGAGCTTCGCTATTACGCCGTGACAGGGAAGCGTGAACAACAAGCGGCTGCCCCGTAAGGTTTGTTGTCCAGCCTTTAGGCTGCTGCATAAGGTTTGTTGTCCAGCCTTTAGGCTGCCCCGTAAGGTTTGTTGTCCAGCCTTTAGGCTGCTCCAAAGCGGATTATTGAGACGTTACCGTAAAAGTGATAATGGAGTAGTGCAAGCATCTTGCTTGCAGAAAACATTTTCATTCAAGCTGGAAGCTTGAGGTACTTCATCTATTGAGGTACTTCATCTATACGGAGTGAATAAAGCGCAAAATAGTGCACTTTGACTCCCAAAGGTTAATAGTTGGTGGTTGTTTTAAACATCACTTTAAGTGTTTTCACTCAACATTTAATGAAGTCGACTATCTGAACTTCTTGTTTTTTTTGACAGGAGTTGAGAGAATAGCAACTAAAGTGAAAAGGGCACGCCTTTTTTGCGGAAGCAACGTAGGTCCGATTTCCAATCGGACTGTCCGGTTGGAAACCGGACCTACTGAGGTCAGCCACGCCTTTTGCTACAGGCTCATGAAAGGCGCGCCAAGGGGTGTAGTGTTGCTTCTATGAAGCAATTAGCGTATGCCGTGCGGTTGTTCGTCAAAGGCGCGCCATGGGATTTCAGAATCTTTGTTTGGCTCAGAGAGCCAACACTACACATTTCAACTTTAATGAAGCCTGCAAGTCGCGCGACAGTCGCAACGACAGTCGCAACGACAGGCGCAACGACAGGCGCAGCGACAGGCGCAACGACAGGCGCAGCGACAGGCGCAAGTGCGCTACAGGCTACGATAGACAACTTTTTGCAAAGAACAATTAATTGTTTTTTCTAGTCGCCTAAGCGACTAACGCAGCTCCGATTTCCAATCGGACGATTCCCGATGCAACCGGGGAATTACTGAAGATCAGCTCCGCTGGTTTGCGCTGTTTTATAAAACTCGATGATTTGGCGCAGGTTTACCATTGTGTAGGGCTCATCACAGGCAGGACTTTTTTTCCCGGCGTCAGCCACCCACATATCCAGTGTCTCCGGCAGGAAAATCGCATTATGCAGATTTGATTTCATGGCAACCGGGCGCTTAATGATCTCGATCATGGTCTGCGCGTCAATCTTACCCAACGCCGCATGCAGCCGCTCGGAGAGTTTTTTCGCCCGGCTGCCGCCTGAGAACATCACTGTATCGGCCGGCACTGGCGGCAGCAGCTCATGCTGCTCACCGGGTTGCAGAACCATGAGATCCTCGACCCGCGCCCGGATACCCACCATGTTTTTACCTGCATCGCTGATCACGTAATAATACTCACAGGTCCGCGGCACACGCTTCATCAGCGCCACCGCCTCGTCCACACTCTTGGTGCGTTCGGCCACCTCCCGCATCAAAAATGTCATCGGCATTCCATTCCACGACTCATCACTCGCGCCGCCCATCTCCCCAATCGCCAGCCCGTGCTCGTTCATAGCCGTCACGCTGCCCACCAGGCCCGCGTAGCCGAGCGAGATCCAGGCATAGCCGTCTTTGGGAATAAAAACCTGCACCAGCGCATAGCGCTGCAAATTAATATCACGCATGTAGTCGAGTACGCGCGCATGCACCACCTGCCCCCCCACTGTGGCGCTGTTGCGTGCGGCCACACCGCTGCAATGAAAGAGTTCAGGGAAAAAGTTGCCGCAGATGACATCGCGCCGAGCGATACCAGCGGCATCGGCCATGGCGTTGCACTCATCAATAAAGCGCGCCGGTGTGTGCGGCGCAGCCAAGCCGTAGATCTCGTCAATTTTATCGTGAAACCAGATTCCCTTCTTAATCGTGTACGCAGCGCCCACCAAAGCCATGGTCTGCGGCATCACGCGCGGCATCGATGCTGCCATCAGCCGGCCATGCGCGGCGCCCATCTGCGCCGGCGTGCCCTCAACCACCAGCACGCGTTTGTCGCCAACTGTACAGAGCAACCCATGGCCACCGCTGTCACGCGCAGTAATTTTAATCTCCGGCATCCCCCCGACAAGCGGAGCACAGGAGAGTAGCAGCACAAATATCAACAACAAAACTCTCATTCAAAGTGCTCCGCTAGAAACTGAAAAACTGAGGCGAACATCTGTAAAACATCCCCCTGGTCAACCGCCTGCCGCTCCAGGTCAGCGGCTGGTTCAAAAATCGAGTTATCGGCAGCGGCATTCATCTGCCAGGCCGTGAAGCGGATAGTGCCGCTGCCCCCTTTGACCTTCCACTCCGCTTTTAACGGGCACTGGCCTGTACTGTCGAAGGTCAGCCGCAGCTCCCCGTCGAGCTTCCGCTTTAACTCTTTCAGCGCGAGAATCCGCTGCCCCTGCTCCCCTTTTTCCTCTGAGAGCACCGCATAATTATGGATTAACTCCGGCGCAAGAGAGGCCCCTGTCACCAAGCCCAGAGCCATGCGGTAGTAGAGCAGCGCCTGCGGATCAATCAGGTTGGCCAGTGCGCGCTGAGGGTCGACTGCACGGGTACCGCAGAAAACGCGGCTCTGCCCGCCGATAAT
>JAQUCE010000048.1 GCA_028686345.1 Kiritimatiellia bacterium | reverse complement strand
CGGCGCACGAATTCGGGTGCCGACAGGGTGAAGGAGTCACGGGTGTGTTTCTCCGGATGCGCGTAGGCTATAATCACGCGCATCCCGTCGTAGGAGAGTAGGCGCCGCTCCGAGAGCGGCCCCCGGCTGTCACAATGAAGTGCAGATGAAGGTGCTCCTGGAGCTCGTCGCCCCAGCTCTGGAAGACTGCTATCGCTCCGGGCAGACCACCGAAACGCCGCTTGTCGCCGAGCAGCTCGCGCAGCGTGTGCCAGCCTGCGCGGAAGTAAAGCCCGGTGAAACTCCTGCGGTTCCAGCGCCACAGCTCGCGAAGAGAGTCCGGTGAGGTTAACACCACCTGGTGGTGCGGGCAGCGCAGCTCCTTGGCCGACTGACGTTCGAGCCACAGCTCCGTCTCGGTCGCGCCGCACAGCGGGCAGGCGCGGTGCCTGCAGGAGTTGTTCAGCCGGATACTGTAATCGCCGTTGGGGCAGGCGTCGATGTGATAGCCCAGCGCGGGGGTGCGGCAGTTGCGGATGTTCCATGCCGCCAGGCGGATGCGACCTTCCAGACGGCGCGTCGCATCGAGCGCCGGATAGTGTTCGTTAAAAATCCTCTGTACTATGCCCGGTTTCATCCCTCATCCGTCCCGGACGCGGCTCGCTTCGCCGAACTGCGCCGCCGTTTTCAGGTGTAATCTTTTCCAAATGACAAAGTCATTTTATGTCCAACGCCATCAGTGAGCCTCCGAGTTTACGAGGTAGTCTCCACTGAGTTGTTCTGATGGTTATATCTTAGGGATATTCAAGTCTTTACAAATCTTCTGCGCCAGAATGTCTTTGATTTCCCCATGACGCGGCACGGAAGATCTTGTGCCAAGGGTTAGATTCCCCCACCATGAATGTCGTCCTCCTTCTCGAACTAAGGAACAGCCATGTTTTCTCAAATGCTTTGTCAGTGCATTTCGCTTCATAGAGAAACAAGCTCTTCCCTATAGCCAGAAGATGCGGCGGACAAGGCATCCTGTTTGTTAAAAGCAATAGCTTCTGACAATGTTACTTTGAGGGATTCAAGCAAAGACTCATGTGTTCGTTCCTGACAATTCACGCCCGGTATTTCTGCAATCCAACCAACCCACCAGTCACCGTCTTGTTTTGTCACTGCCGTATATTTATTTTTCATACTACCTCCATATTTGGTGATAATGTTATCACCCATTTGAAGTGTTGTCTATTGCTATTATTTCAGAACGCCATGCTCACCGTTCAGGAACCAAGCGAAGCGCGGTTTCTGATACGGTGGAGCAAAATTGTTCACAGTTGTTTTTTATTTTCGTCTATTTTGTCCCAAACCACCCGGCAGGGGAACTCTTCAAAGGAGTGTCGTCTGAGAGCTGGCTATGACTCTCATTTGAAATCAACTTGATTGTCCCACAATCATTTCAGAAGCGCAATCAAATCCTGTGTTTTTGAAACCACAAAGAACGCAAAGTTCACAAAGTCTTCATCGTTTTTTATCTGTGAACGTCACGGATGAGCGGCACGGAATCCGTGGCGCACCGGGTGCGAACGCAGCCGGCGTGCCACGGGTGGAGTGTACGCCTCGATCCGTTTGTTCGCCTTCCTATTTCCGCCGGGACTTCCAATCGTGGCGGTTGCTGTGTCTCATCTCGTGTGCTCATGTTTGTTTGATCTCCCTGATCTTATGGAGCCGAGCGAATCAGTGATCCTTCACATGAATCACGACTCGCTGGTATCGCGTGAGCGGAGGAGAACCAACATCCTTGACCTCGCAGACCATGTGAATCTCGTCCCCGGGCTGTGCATCTTTCGGTATAGTAATCGTCGCTTTTGGCGCGTTCGACTCCGGCAGCTCACCTCCGGAATAGGTTCCGGCTTCCGCATAGTGCCACCATCTGAAGGTCAGCCTGTCTCGGTCTGGGTCGCTGCTCGCGCTTGCGTCCAGCGTAATCTCCTTTCCACGCTCGGCCTCCAGATCCAACGGCGTGTTCTTAAGTATGACAATCGGGGGGTGGTTGGCCGAGGCGTAATCCTTCACACACCAGTCCGCCCGCGCGGCGAAATCGTTTTGCACAGCATCCAGCCATCTCCAGATGGGCTTGAAGTATTGGGTCCGGATCGCCTGCATTTTGGGATCGGAAGCGTTCTCCAACTTCTTCGACCAACTGTTGTGTATAGACCGCTGACCGTCGGCATGCTTCCATCCCTCGATCGGATCTGGATCCATCCAGACGTTGTTGCGGGTCTTGACGTAACGTCCGCCCCAGCCTCCCCAACCCGGCGACTCCACGCTGCGCAGGCCATTGGGGATCGCGTGTAGGAAAGCTGGGGTGTCGCCTTCCGCGTTGAAGGCCCATTCTTTGTGCTCGTAGGCGGCGCACAATGGACCCTTTCCGGTTAGGATGTGCGTCTTCATCCAATCCGCTTCAAAGTATGTCTTCGTCGCATTGGGTAACACTTTCCGCCAAATATATGCCATGCAATCGAACTGATCCGAGATAATCGTCGGAATGTTGACGTGCTCCCAGTTCGGGCGGATGTATTTCTGGTAGCTGTCGTCCTGCTCCCAGATCAAAAAGAGACGGAGCTTGGCGGCAACCTCCTTCATTCTGGAAGGGTGGTCTTCCTGAATGATCTTGAGCGCCCGTGCAATCGTGTTGCACCCCCCCCATGCTTGGACCCAGATGGGACGAGAGTCGCTGTCATCCAGAAGAATCTTCACGATCCATTCCGCGCCTTCCGTGCGAATCTCATCCTCTCCACTGGCGCTGATATTGCCGACCTTCCAATTGCTCAACAAGTAGTCGGGTGTCGGGTAGTTGGGGTCGTGCAGCCGCAGGTTATTGTACACTTCTGAATAGAAGCCGATGTAGTCTTTGACCCATGACGCCGGGTGGAAGACATTCCAGCCCTTTCCGCCCACCCAATGGAACTGGGAGCTGCTGTTGATAATGGCTTCCACTTCAAAGTCGTTGGCTGTGAGGAGGAATCTAACCATCGAGCAGCGATCATCCTCCTCTCCGTCAGTGGTCACGATCACTCTGGGCCTATGACTTTCGAGAGGTTCCGCCCCGGTGCACGGCGGCATCCACGCGCTCCAGATTGTGGCAGCCGCTATCAGCGAGCGAACCAACAATCCGGATGTTCTCACGGGTGTAATAAACGACAATTGGTCACTCATGTCTCACCATTGTCTTGGCGAACGCCATGCTCACCGTTCAGGAACCAAGCGAAGCGCGGTTTCTGATACGGTGGAGCAAAATTGTTCACAGTTGTTTTTTATTTTCGTCTGTTTTGTCCCAAACCACCCGGCATGGGAACTCTTCAAAGACTGTCGTCTGAGAGCAGGCTGTGACTCTCATTTGAAGTCAACTCGATTGTCCCACAATCATTTCAAAAGCGCAACCAAATCCTGTGTTTTTGAAACCACAAAGAACGCAAAGTTCACAAAGTCTTCATCGTTTTTTATCTGTGAACGTCACGGGTCAGGGGACCCGACACCTTGTGGCGGGTACCCTGCACCCGATTGTTCGAACCTCATTTATCATTCAATTTATAACTTGGTATTCCGTTCTGATAAACCACGACATTTGCATTATGAGGTTTCTCTTCATATGGAAATCTTCCGATAGTGACAGCAGGCTTGCCGTCGGGATCGGTTACAGAGATTGAGCAGTGGTTTGATTCGGGCGTGACCATTATTGTTGTGTTGGCCAATCCATTCTTCCCTCTGACCGAGATTTCCACCCGATCATCCGGTTGTGCCGTGATGTGTATAGATCGGCTACGGGATTTGGATAATAGAGTGATGCAGGCAACACCATCCGGTAGGGCGGCATCAAGGCTGATGCGGACGTTGCCGTCGGCATCAGTAAGATTGATGGCATTGGCTTCGATTATTTTTTTATCTTTCATAATTTTGTTCGAACGATTAGATCACAATTCCAGAGGGGGTAAGCGAAGCGTCCCTCTGGATATTGTGCATCTGCTAGTTAGCAGATTCTGTTTTTTAACTGTTATTCTTTATTTTTGAGTATTGTAAGTGAAACGATTTCTTTATTTATCGTAGATAATTCATTAGACATTGCCTCAAACATTCTCTTTTGGAGAGGTTGAATAGAACCAAATACTCTTTGATATGTTTCCAAGTCAGCAGGAGGCATTCCTGTTTTCGCTTCTAAAACAAGTTTGTTTATTTCTTGTCTTGATTTTGTTAAATCGTCATTCAATTCTTGCGGGAAATAGTGAGCTATCGAAAGGAATGCTCCTGCTTGCGCTATAAACATATCGGCACACCGAGATCGAATTTGTACAGAAGATAAATTCGGGTCCCGAAGATCTGCAGATGTTTCATTGATGATTTTCCAGGTTGCCTCTAACTTATTCATCCGTTTCTCTAAAATTTCAAGTCGCAATCTGTCATAGGAAAAAGAAAGTTGTTTTTGATTTAGCCAAATGGAAACGAATGAAGAACACAAGCCGCCAATAATTGCGGCGCCAATACCTATCAAGGCAACCTGTATTTCAGTTTTCATTGATATTATTCCTATGCTAACGTTATGCTCAGGTGCGAGTTTACGAGTCACCTGCAGCAACTGGTTCGACTTTTTTTATGTATTGAGAAAGAGATACATGAATTGATTCTTCAATTTTTGTAATGTACTCTTCAAAATGATTTAGTGAAACAATATCAAGATGACATGAATATTGATCAGAATACGCTGGGGATTTGTAGTTGAATCGGAATGGTAAATATTTTACTGAATCAATATAAACTTCTCCCTTGTTATTCAACTGACACTCAAATAATTCACCGTCAACAACAACTATTGGTAGGTAGATAAAGGCTTCACAGGACTCGTCATTATAAAATCCTTCTTCTTTCGAAGCATTGCGGTGACCTTCAAGTGCGGCTTTACTTGCTGAAACTATAGCACTGAAAGCCGTTGAACCATCCGATTTAAAGGATATGTGAACCGCTCTTCCATAACGAGGGTAAGTGTGAGTAGGATGTATTTCATGAAATGACTTAAGGGCATCGCGTGTAGAAATATGTTGCGTAGCAACGAGTTGTCCTGTAAGCATTTTTTCCATTTTGGACTTTGGAGAGGTAAATACTATCCATGGTTTTTCTGTTTTCTTAACTTCAACATAAACATGTATTAACGCTTTTATATGTTTGTTGTTTTTCTTTTCAAATGCAAGGAAACGACCTGTGCAATCTATCTCTCGTCCTTTTTGTGTTTCAGAATCGATAAAATACTCATGTGTATTCACATACCATTCCCTTGCATTGAATATAGATTCAACGACAAGTTCTGTTGGAAATCCCGTTTTTTTTATATCGGAAATAATTTTTGCTCTGAAATCTGTCATTTTATGTTCGGCATCGTGCCATTTACTATTATAGAACCTTCTATGCAGCCTGTGGCCTCAATATCTTTAGTGTTCAACAGGCGATCTATGTACTCCTTCAGTTCGTAAAGAGTGGATATTTCCGATGCTTCACCAAGCGTGTTGCGAGTTGTCTTAAATTCAGACTTAAAGTCGACATTAACATTTATGTTCACCTTCTTATCCATTCGGTTCTCCTATATGTTTGTGTTGATAATGACGAAGAATTCGGCTACCAACGGTTTATGACGAATAGCACCCCTCACGGGTACGCGGCCTCCGCGTGTACCGTGGTTGGTTTGAAACTGGATCATTATTTTGTTTTGCCTTGCCGAAACCCCGAAACAACCCACGCGATTCCGCGGACAATGACAAAAGGAATGAAAAAGCATGCGAGTGCAATGCCGACGATTATTCCCCAGTCATAGAGTGTGAGGCTTCTGTCATCCGCGTAGCCTAACATGAAGAACACGGTAATGGCCCAACCCAAGACACCAAGTGCTCCGAGCAAGATGGATAATCGCCTTGACCCTTCAGATATCATTATGTTACTCCTTCTTCTTTCTTGTCGAACTATATAATTATGGTGGTATGTGTGTTTTCCAAAAACACACCTCAAACGTGACTGATAATCAGCTATTTAGCCGATTTTGTCAACAGTTTTCACAAATAAACTGTTTTTATTTGACAAAGTGTCCTCTATAGGGATATTATCCTCTCAACATGATAACTCCGGAAAATAGATATCTGGCTGCATTTTCTGATTATTTGGTTACTCAGAAGATGGGGGTGTGATTCAATTTAGTTTGCATAATTTTATACAGCTAGTAAGTGCGACCGGAATCGAGCAACGAGTGCGCACATAGACTCGGCATTCTTATAGCGCCAGTGCATTCCTGACTGTTTGCAGCGGCGTGCCACATCAGTGCGGCAAGCAGATTCAATAAGGCCTGACCCAATGAAAAGACCCTGTTTTCTGTACGCTCCGTATTTCATATGTTCACACCGGTCTTCAATTTACTTGAGTTTTTCCCACATGGCGTGACTTTCGTCAAGCGCAGCATATCGCTTACGCATGTGTTTTATCAAGGACGCGCCCCCGAAGCGGTAGAGAATAGATTTAGTGGTCTTATATACCTTTTTAATTGTTTCAGCATTTTTTTCGGCAAGGGTTATCGCGTTATGAAGATATTCACATGCATGAAAGAAGTCATTTGTGAATATTATATCGTTGCCAGGGAACGCATTCTTAACTATGTTTATGATCCACTCTGCACCGTCACCGACTATTTGAACTCTGAAATTTGTTCCATAGCCTCGGCTGAAAGCAAGTTTGCGAAGCAATGTTCCGAATTCCAGGGCTTTTTTCATTGAGACGATATGTGATTCGCATAACGGGTCACGCACAGGTTGACCTTTGTTGTTAACGCGCCTATACGTCCCGACTATTCCGACTTTCAGTTCACGTTTTCCTGCTTTACCGTCAGCACCTCTACCTTTCACCCCTTCTGTGTCTTTCCGAACACACGGGACACCTGTGCCGTCCATCATGATATAAAGAGTCGGTGTGACAGCCGTGGTAGTGGCTATGAGCCATGCCGGCAGTAAGGGATTCAGAAGCCGCATAAGAGGGAATTCCTGCGCATCAACAGCCCGCTCGCCGGCAGAGAGTGCTTTTCTTCTAAACGTGGAGGTAGACATGTTTACCCCTGTAAACAACTTGGACAGTGATGCCCCCTCCGCAAAAGACCCGGTAATGACTGCTGATTTCTGCATGCGCTCCTGCATGGCGGGAGTCATCCCGTCAACGATACCCAATGCGAAGTCCACGGGGAATGCGCATGGGGCCTCTGCTTTTCTAAGATGCTCGCCGCCACGTTTGCGACGTCCTTTTGTTTCCTCTTTCGCTTTTCGCCGGGCTTCCGCCCGTCGTGCTTGGCGCGTTATGCATTCCGTGACAGGCGCGTAATACGCCCTTGAATAACTGGCATATCCCAAGACACTGCACAATGTGACATCTCTGAAACCACTCGGCTTCCCGTGCGGAGCACATCGCCCCACAACATACAGAAACCGCTCGTACAAAGCAAGCGTATCAGCGCGCATCGCATCTTCTAGTCGTTTATCGAGGTCTTTTACCGTCAGAGGGATCAGCTGGCCGTCTGACTTAATTTACTCGTCCATTATATCTAAAAGCACATCTTCAATGGCCACCGCCTTTAGACGGGGAAACTCCGTCATTGAAGTTTTTTTTTTAAGTCCAGTGCAATTATTGAAGATAATTTCAAATGTTGATTCATCAATTTTTTGTGACGCACTCCAGCCTCGAGCAACCGCTCAACAACGTCCACTTTGCCAAATGGTATCCGTTTTGATTTACGTTCGTTTGGCCCAACTCTGTACTGTAGAACCGGGCTGGTCAGATATTCGGAAACCGTTCCGTCTTTACAGAGATATTTCGCTTTTTTACCTTTGAGGAGGTTTCCCTCCAGATAGGGTCCGATGGATTCAGCTTCCGCTGCTATTTGGCGGAGTTCAATTGCAATCTGTGTATGGTCCATATCGATTCTTTTGGTTATGTGTTTATTGTCTTCTCTTTTGAGGACAATAAATTATCACAAAAAAACAACAGTTACAATGGTTATCTTAAAACTTTTAAACTAAATTGAACCTCACCCAATTAAAAGTATTCGTAATATCTGGTGTTCAGATATGTAGATTGAATTAAAGAACCTTTCTTAGGCTAAAATTAGTTCGTGAAAGCTGGCAATATTGATATTATGCGAACGTTCGCATAATATTATATTAAAGATTAATCTGCCAGCCGTGCTCAGTGTCGATGAGATCAAACTTCTTTTTGACCAAGTGGACGGCTCAAAACGCTCTACCCGGATTTAACCCTTATGAGTGCAAAAACACACTCAAAATCGCCTTCTAAGGGCCGAAATCCTATAGGCGCAAAATGTGGTTGTATTTGTAATGTAGAGTAGGCGTCTAGCCTGTTTTCCCAATAAACAAGCAGGATGCTTGCACTACTTTAGGCAAATCCAACCGAATTTTGCGCTAATAGGCCGAAATCAGCCTCTTTTTCCATCTAATAAATTGATGTGCAACAACATACAGACGCGAAGCGTCAAAACCTCATCGAGTAGCGTGCCACCGCCCCAGATGTAATAACGAACTGGCTCACCGTCGGCATCCGTCTCCATGAGTGGACGTTTGAGCGGATCGGCGTGATCGGTGACCCAAAGGCGGGTTGTGCCGTCCTGCACGGTCTTCGTGCGATTGCCGAGCGCGTCATAGCAGACGCTGAATTGAGAATTGTGAATAGGGAATTGAGAATTATAGCCGGAAAATCTGCCTGCGAGGTCATAGGTGTAAGCAGAGTGATGACTGACGACTGTAGACTGTAAACAGACTCGGTTGGTAAGCACTCCGTTGGCGTTGTAACGGTAGATCTCATTAAATGTGTTGGTGCCGGAATGGACAACGGCTGCTGTCAGCCGGTCGGCAGCGTCAAAGGTGTTCTGCATACGGCGCGGCTGGGTCGGATTGGGGAAGCGTCCGGCGGTGACACTTTCGCCGGTTTTCAGCCCCACCGCGTCGCGGGTGATGGCGCGTCCGGTGAGAGTCGAACCGCCCTTGGCATATTGCCAGCTTGTCAGGTGATGCGTCGCGTCGTAGGTGTAGGTCCCGGACACACCGTTGGGATACGTGAGCGAAGTACGTCGTCCGGCAGCATCGTGGGTGAAGGTGAACGTGCGGCTGTTCCAGTCGGTGACGGAGACTAAGCGTCCGTCGGTGTCGTATACGTAGTGCAGCGTTTTGTTGCCGGGATAGACAATGTTGGTGATCAGCCCTCCAATGTCGTAGCGATAGCTTGTCTGAAAACTGACCTCTGATGTTTGATCTCTGACCTCTGAACCGACAAGCCGGTTCATGGTGTCATAAGTAAATGAGTTGCTGATCACGCCGTTATCGGCGGCGGTTAGGTTGCCGACAGCATCATAAGCGAACGTCTCTGTCGTATCATCGGCGTAGGTGACGGAGGTGTTGCGGTTGAGTGCATCATACTCGTAGACGCTGGAATTGTCAGCCCCGTCAAGGCGGGTGGTGCGGATAAGCCTTCCCATAACATCGTAGGTATGGCGGGTGGCGCGTCCGCGTGGATCAACGGTGTTGGTTACGGCGTTGAGCGGATCGTAGTAGGCGTGGCGGGTGTGGCTGAGTGGATCGGTGACCGCGACAGGGCGGTCGAGCCAATCGCTGGCAATGTCGGTGCGACCGCTGACGGTATCCTGCCGCGTGGTGACGACGCCGGCAGCATCGTACCAGATGCAGTCGGACCAAGTGGCGGCTACACGGTTGGTGGCTCGTCCCGCGACATCCAGGTTAAAGGTGAGGGTCGCATCCCGCGGGTCGGTGACTGAGACGAGCCGGTCAGCTGCGTCATAGTGGTTGGTGAATGCCGCTCCGTCGGCGAAAATGGTGGCGGCGGGGTTGCCCCCGGGTGTCCATTGGAAGGCGGTGGTGCGGCCGAGCGGGTCGGTGGAGGCGAGCGGACGGCCCGCCGCGCTGAACAGGGTGAAGGCACTGTGTCCGAGCGCATTGACCGCATTTGTGGCGAATCCGCGCGGATCGTAGGTGATGGTGGCGGGGTTGCTGCGCGCGTCGATTATGCCGGTAACGTTGCCCGCTGAATCATAGCTGAACGTTGTGGTTCCGGCATCGGTGGCGGTTATCGCTTCGGGCAGGCCGCGTGCGTTATAGACAAAGCTGCTTTCGCGCAGTGTCCCGCCATTCGGGGCGAGGGCTCGGCTGGCGGCGAGCAGTCCTTCGGCGGTGTATGTGTTTGTGACGCTGACGCCGTCGGGAGTGGTGAGCAGGGCCAGACGGTCGCAGTTGTCATAACTCATGCGGGTGACACGGCCAAGGGCGTTGGTGATGGCGATGAGGTGGTGCCCGTCATTGTAGGCGAATGACGTTGCGCGGGCATCGGGCGCATTGGCAGCTTCGGTGACGCTGAGCAGGTGGTTGTCGTTATCGTAGACAGATACGTGCTCTCTGCCGACAGCATCAATGTTGGTGACCATATGACCGAAGAAATCATAGAAGAACTGGTGGTAGGCTCCGTCGCGATCCTCCCGCCATGAGTTACGTCCTCCAGGGGTGAATCCGTAGTTCACCTGGTTGTGCAGAGGGTCGGCCTCCCATGAACGCCAGCCATCGGCGAAGGCGAACTGCCATCTCTGGCCTGATGCTGAGAGCTGGTTGGTGACCTGCCCAAGCGCGTTGTATGTGTTCTGTACCGTGACAATGCCTTCGGGATCGGTCTCGGAGAGGAGATTGCCTTCATCGTTATAATCCATGGCCCAGGTGTATCCTGCCACATCGGTTACACTGGTGAGGCAGCCAGCTGGTGAGTAGGCGTAGGCCAGGGAGCGTCCGGCGTTGTCGGATACGGATGTTATTTTATCGCCGCTCCAATCAATATTCAGTTGCGCTCCGAAGTCGTTGGCAACGGAGACCAGAGATGTTCCGTTGGTATATGAGAGCGAAACACGGTTGCCGGAGCGGTCTTCAACCGATGCAAGCACGCCATTTGTGGTAAAGCGCCAGATGTCACCGAAACGCTCCTGAAGGGAAAAACCAGAGGATGCGCTGCCTGTAAACGTTGCGGTAACGCCGGGCTGCGGCTCGTAAGAACCATCAGGCAGTCTGCAGAATGAGAGCGCGCTTCCATCGGCGGTGATGGTGGCGGCGTTGTTGAGGAGCTGATCGGTCCACCATTTGGTTACGAGGCAGGCGGTGGTGAGGGTTTTCGCAGTGTTGGTTAAGACCAGATCACTCACGACCGTACAGGCGACAATTGAGGCGGCTGCGGAGGCGGGCATATCGCGCCCGATGAAAGCGTCGGGATCGGTATGAACAGTGATGCGGGAGTCGTAGCCATGGGAGCAGCCGCGTCCGGAGGCGTTGTTGCTGTAACGTTGACGGCTGTCGTAGTGGCGCCGCCAGCGAAGGGGTGTCGCCCCTTTGATTGCGAGGTCACTGCGGTCAATAACCGCCGCTCCGGAGCGCATATCAACGGGATCAGCGGATCTGGTGGAAGCAACCGTACCGCCCTCATTTAAAACTCGGGCGTTGCCCCGGAGTACCTTGTCAGCGGAAGTCACGCCAGGGCGGGAAGGTTCTCCGCCTCCAAGCCAGCCATTGAACAATGATCCGAAACCGCCTGCTCCATACATGAAGAGACCGAATCCAGACCAGTCGTTCGTTACCGTTCCTGCGGCTTCGGCCAGCAGGTTAGAACGATTGCACCCATCGCGCTGATCAGCAACGGATCGGGTGTGTTAACCCTCTGCGGCTTGAACGATGGGTCGAGCAGTGTATAACTGCCGGCGGTTAATGCAACCCCTACGAAAAAGTGGTCAAAGGCGACATAGCTTTCATCAGGCGTTTCGCCCAAATCAAAGGCAGGGTGAAGGCTGGCTCGATCAAGAATGTTAAATATCCTCTGCTGAATCTCAGCCGGCGTGCCGGAAACGGAGATTCCCAGCCAATTCGCCGCATCATAGCCGGTGGCGGAATCAGTAAAAGCAACATGAAAGTACGGATCATAAAATATCGTTGCATCATAACCGGATGCCCGCAACAGGGCAAATAGCAGAAAAGATTGATCCGCGCTGTTGCCCTCACGGTCGATCAGCGTACGTACCGGCCCGCGGACGATGTCTGCATACGGCACAAAAAGTATATTGTCGCGCACAAATGAATAACAGTTCAGCCAGTTATAGTCCAGAGCACGGGCCAGCTCAGCGATTCTGTCTATTGACCCGGCTGAGAGAGTTGGCGCGAGCCCGATGTCAAATGAAGCTGTTTTGGGAGGTGCGGACGGCGGCACCATCGAGAGTGCCGCATTGATCTCATCCGCTGAGAGCATTGCGGGAGCAGAACGAGATAGAGTAACCGAGGACAGCTCGCCGGTTCTACCAGATGGAGCGATTACCTGCCAGCCAGTCAACACAGTGGGAGGGTAGAGCAGAGCTTGATTTGTAAGATTGTTGTATCCAGCTGCCACAACTTCGTCAAGATCATCCCATAACTCAAGCCTTGCGGGCTGTGGCCAACCGGCCCATGCCGCGGATTGCAGCAGGAGTGCTGATATAAAAGGAAACACAAAGATTATTTTTCCAATGAGTGTAAAGCGATGAATAAACACTGAAGCAGATATGCGAACTTCCGTGATTAGCCTGCTAAACTCTATTGAAAAATGCTTTTTCATAGATACTCCTGATCAAATGGTAATGGCATCGCAACTATTCAAGTAACTTCAATATAGCACTACCTTTAAAAGACAAACTGAAATTTACATCTATCCTCATTAGAATGCAACAGGCAAATCTTAAATATACGCACTGGCTAGAGCACGGGAATCACACCAGTTTAATTTGAGAATGCCCTACAATGTCAATTTGGTTCGCAGCAACTATGCCAAGCATTGAAAAACGTCAAAGGCGAAACCCCGCTCCATGACGCGACAAGGGAGAATAAGAACGAAGACGGATGAGCCAAACAAAGATTATGAAATCCCTTGGCGCGCCTTTGACGAACAAACACCCGGTGTCCGCTAATTGCTTCTTCCGCCTTCTTACATACGGCGTGACATGTAGAAGCAACTCTACACCACAGAGCTCGCTTTTCACGGGTTGAATGATAATCCTAGTCAACCGGTGGCGAAGCCGACCTCTGTAGCTCCGGTTTCCAACCGGACATGTCCGATTGGAAATCGGAGCTACGTTGATGCGCAGCACTGTCGCCGCGGGCCTTGGCTGCGGTTGGCGCGTTTATGGTCTGTTGTATGGCGGTTAGGCTCGTTTAGCACAACACTTACGGTTCGTGTTGCGATAAACTTTCGCATCGCAAAGTAGCACAGGCGTCCCGCCTGTGTTGGCTGTGTAATTCAGGAACATATTTATGACGGCCATGGAGAGCCATGGTCTCCGAAGCGTGTGCCAGCGGGAAAGTATAAATCAAAGTTTTGAGCGAGTACCTCTAGCAGCTCCGCTGGCGTAGCAAGCTCGTGGCGCTCGATGATTCGTGCGCCACAGCGAACCGTGAATTCGCGGTTTAATATCGTGCGCCGCGTTCCGTCGAGCCCGGCACGTGCGACCATAAGGTTTTGGTGAAATGTTGAGCTCGGGTTGGTGCTCGTCCACCAGTTGGCTAGTTCCCGGTCGATCAGCGGCATCTCCTCACCTGTGAATTCACAGACATCCGACCATTCATCGCCGAGTTTAACCTGGTGAAAATAGCGGCCATCTTCGCGAATAATTCGACGGGGTTCATTGGATGTCAGTTGTTCGCCAGTAGCGTCGAGGCGGATTGCAGCGGTTAACGATAGCCCGCCAGTGCCGGCATCCGCGATCCATATCTCGCCAGCTATCTCAATGCGAATGAACAAGTGTGTGCGTGGCGGCGTAAAATCGCGGGGCCGCAGTATCCGTGTGCGTGCGGAGAGTGGCGTGACCTGAAAACCGAGTTCTGCCAATATCAGCAGTAGTAGCCCATTTTGCTCAAAGCAGTAGCCACCGCGGTGATCGCACACCAATTTTTGCTGGAGTGAGGCAGCATCTAGCTGGATGGGCCGCCCTAATAGCACATCGAGGTTCTCGAAAGGGATGGCCGCAGTGTGATGGCCAAGGATGGCATGCAGCACGGCAAGTGTCGGCTCGCGCGGCCCGACATAGTGGATACGAGCGAAATAGGCATCCAGATCAACTTCGCTCTGCGGCATTGACGCCGAAGCCGTACCGCCCGCCTTTATGTTGACATGCTCTTTGCTATAAAGGATATTCATATCCATTGTCACCATTGCGTTATACTGAAATCGAAATTGTCTATGAGGAAGTTGTTCCACACGTTTCTGCAATTGGGAGCAGCTCGTTCATTGAGCCTGTGCGGTAGCCCTGCAGATCAAGGCAGACAAATGTATAACCGTGTGGCTTGCAGGCTGCAATCAGCCGTAGCCGCATGCCGTCCTCCAATGCGCGAGCGATCTCCGTCTCAGCTAGCTCGATGCGCGCAAGTGTGCCGTGGTCGCGCACACGCAGCGTCTTGAACCCCAACTCACGGATAGCCGCTTCGGCCGCCCCCTCACGCGCCAGGCGTGCGGGCGTGATTTCCTCGCCGTAAGGGATGCGTGAAGCCAGGCAGGCGCAGGCGGGCTGCTCCCAATTCGGCAATCCGCGTTCGTGGGCCAGACGACGAATGTCAGCCTTTGTCAGCCCCAGCTCATTCAACGGTGAACGCACCTTCAATTCGCAGGCCGCAATATGGCCGGGCCGGAAATCCGTGCGGTCATCGGCATTGAAGCCGTCGAGTACAAAGTTAAGCCCTTCGCGCTGCATGATACCGCGCAACTCTTTGAATAGCTCGAGCTTGCAGTAATAGCAACGATCCGATGGGTTGCTGCTGTAGTTTGGGTTGTCATTTTCGTGTGTTTCGATCAATTCATGCCGCATACCGAGTAAGCTGGCCAGGGCGATGGCCTGTGCGCGTTCATGTTCTGGGTATGTGGGCGAGCAGGCTGTGACCGCCAATGCACTCGCCCCCAAGGCATCGTGCGCCGCCGCGGCCAACAGAGTGCTGTCCACTCCGCCCGAGTAAGCGACCACTACGCCGTCCATTTCCGCTATCAAAGCTTTAAGTTGTTCATAACTAACCTGCATATCTATCTCCAAATCTCTCATTCGTACTTTGCTTCCTCTTTTATATAACTGTGAGAAGTTATTCCACCGTTCGTTCTCGCCAAGATACCATAGTGATAGGGTGGTAAATCAACGGGTGCCTTCTCAATTGTAAACCCTGTCTCCTCGATCCATTGGCGGCACCTCTCCGGGCTGGGTCGCATCTCCATGGGCGGGCCCCGCGGGGTCGTGGGGTCACAATTCCAGTGAATAACCGCTAGGTGGCCCCCAGGCGCTAGGATCCGATCCGCCTCGCGTAACAACCGCATCGGCTCTTCAGCATGCAGAATATTGAACAGCATAACATAATCCACGGATGTCTGCTCTAAGTCTGTTCCATGCGTTACGAAGTCGCGCAGGCATAACCGCACGTTTCGAACATCCTCCTGTTCGGCTAAGCATCTGCTGACTTCGATCATGTCCGGATCAATGTCGAAACAGTGGAGTGTGCCTCGGATCCGTTTTGCCGCCGGTATGGCAAAGGTTCCGTAGCCGCATCCGAACTCCACAGCGTCTTGCACGCTGCCGGTCAATTCCATTGCATCGAGGATCGCTTCAGTGTTGAAAAATGTCTGCCACATTGCGGCTTCAGGCATGCCGCTCTCGCGTACTTTCATGGGTTAGCCCTCCAAGCTTGCGCTATGATAGATATCAAATGTAAGAAAGCCGTGTTGCCGTCCGACTCGCCCTTCTCGAAATCATTTTCGCTGACGCCCATTTGATTGGTTACATGGGCGAAACAAATAATCGGATATGCTTTGGCCTCTGCCAACGCATAGAGCGCCGCCGCCTCCATCTCAACTGCCAGCAGGTTTTCGGAGCGTGCGAATGCAATTGCATCAGCTGTCTCACGGAACGGAGCGTCGGTCGTCCAGACCCCGCCTTGCACAACATGATCGACATCGTGCAATGCGCACCGGCCGATTGCCAGCGCATGTGCGCCTATTCGCGCATAGGTGCCGGGATAGATCGCCATCCGGGTCAAGGACACAAATATCCGGCACCTCTCCCGCTGGAAGAGATTTTTGACGCCGCGCCTCGCGCAAAAGGCTGGCCGGCTCGAATACCGACGGCCGATTATAATGTTTATTTTCAAGAATGGGTGTCATCCTGTCGCTCCCGGAGGGTTGTGTTCAAGAACTCGCTGCGAACTAAACCCTTGTCTCATACCTTGTCTCAAACCTCGTCTCTCCCAATCATTTTGTCGCCGTAGAGAGGCGTTCGGCTAACGATGCTGTGCGACGATGGCGGTTTACGATTAAAACCTCCGCAACTTCTTAATACAAACAAGAGAACAAAAGGCACGCTGAAGCGTGAACAACAAACAATTGCTACGTAAGGTTCGTTGTCCAGCCTTTCCGTGTCCGGCGTAGCGCGAAGCGCGAAGACGGAAGGCTGCCCCAAAGTGGTTGGAACTTTAGCACTCTCGAACTTTATAACTTTAGAACTTCTTTCGCCCGCTCAGCTGGATTGTTTATCGGGCCTTATTACGGTTTGTTTCGCAACCGCATTGACCTGTACGTTATGAGCTGGGGCGAACAGATTCACGAGTACCACCATACATCCGCCCAGCGCGGAAAGAATCAGTTCTACCGGGTTTGGTCCGGTATTCATGCCACCCAGGATTTCGGGTTCATCGATCCGAATGGTATGCGTTCCACTGCGTGCGTCTGCCTGCAACGATTCGCCCGTCCATTTCACTTCACTTTTGAATAGCATATTAGCCATATCTTCTGTTCCTTTCGTTCAATGCGTGTGTCGAGGTCTTTGAAAACGAAAGCAACTATATCACAATGTGATACTTGCGCCCAAGCGGTTTCTTCCTTACAACATGCGGAGCACTGTAGCCGCGGGCCGTGACAGCCGGGGTGGAGCATTTATGGCCAATAGGCAAGTCCGCCGCGGGGCGCGCTGCGAAAAAACGATGGGGTAACTGTGACCAAGTGATCGAAAGAAACGAGGTTCGAGACAAGGCAGAAGACAAGGTTGGAGGGTGCGTGAAAACCGTGCCCTGGGGTGTAGGGTTGCTTCTTCTGTGTCCGGCGTAGCCTTGGCGAAGACGGAAGAAGCAATTAGTTGACACCAGGTGTTTGTTTGCCAAAGGCGCACCATGGGCTTTCATAATCTTTGTTTGGCTCATAGAGCCAACCCTACAGTTTCAACCAGGATGAAGCTTGCCAGTCGCGCGCAAGCCTTGACGCTCAGTGTAGTAGCCGCTCTATGAGCGGCATTTGCATGGTGTCGCTCATAGAGCGACTACTACACCTGCGGACGGGAAAACGTTGTGCAAACTACGCCCAAGTGGGCTTGCCTGGTCAATGTGCGGCCGGTGCACGGCCGCATCACGCCCAGCCCGCTATCCAGCCGGCATTGCCGCTCCACACCGAGCCGAACAGTTTGCCGGTTAAGAGATCGATCCGCGGCTTGCCACGGGTCTGCTCGAAGGTAACCCAGCCGATATCGCCGTAGCCCGGAAGACGGAGCCGAAAGCGGAGCCCTTAACGGCAGACAGCACGAAACCCATAGCCGCCGCCGGCGAGGCCCGAGTACTCCGGGGAGTCCCAGTTCTCGTAGCGACAACGCAGCATGATTGCGCGGTAGGTCCAGCACCCGCCACGGATGTAGCGGGATGATCCCTGCGCGTCATTACACCACTCCCAAACGTTGCCCGCTATGTCATAAAGCCCGAACCCGTTCGGCTCAAAGTTGCCAACTGGACTCGTGTATGGCTCACTTCCATCGTTATAATCTGGGTGATGTCCACGCGTCGGGCTGATGTCATAGCTGTCATTGCTGGAACTATAATAGTTCGCCTGACTGTGCGTAACCGTATCGCCCCACGGGAAGCGCTTCCCTTGCAGCCCGCCGCGTGCAGCATACTTCCACTCGTCGTTGGTCGGCAGACGGTAACCGTTGGCGGCGAGGATGCAGTCAGGCGCACTCTGTCCGCTTTTATAGATGTTGCTGCTGACCGTGTAGCAGGGCTCTCTGCCATCCATCTCGCTGCGGGCATTGCACCACTTCACACAGTCATACCAATTGACCGTATGTACCGGATGGTTGGAGGCCTTGCCTGAACCGGCATTATCAAAACTATACCCGTTAGCAATCGCCCACGTGTAGACCTCGTCCCACAGCGCTTTGGTCACCTCATACTGATCCATGTAGAAGGCTCCGACTGTCAGGCTGTAGACACCGAAGTCCGGATCCGTGCCGCTGTTCGTCCCGGCGGGGATCAGCACCATACCGCTAGGTGGTGCGGATGGAGGCGCGTTCGTCACCGTTGCCACCACCCGGTAGAAGCACGAAACGTGCGCCACCCCGACCGTCACCGTCAGCGTCCCACTTCCCGTGGGCGACACGGCCTCGATGCCGGGTGCGCTGCTGCTCCAGGCGCCTGCCAACAGATTTGTTCTCCACTCGACTCGATATGTCTCCGCGGTTGAGATTTCGTTGAACGTCAGCCGCCCCGTGCTATCAAACGATTCGATTGCGAACTCCTGCGCCCGCACCATTGGTTCACTCAGCGCCAGCAGCAGTGCCGCCGCTAATAGGGTCATTCCCTGTGTCATCTTCATTTCAATTTCCTGTGTTCATCGCTTTCTAATTCACTTAACAAGCTGGAAGCTTGAGCTACTTCACCGCCCAACAAGCTGGAAGCTTGAGCTACTTCACTGCCCAACAAGCTGGAAGCTTGAGCTACTTCACCGTAACGTGGCGCAAGCATCCTGCTTGCGTGCTGCATCCTCCAACAAGCTGGAAGCTTGAGCTACTTCACTGCCCAACAAGCTGGAAGCTTGAGCTACTTCACCGTAACGTGGCGCAAGCATCCTGCTTGCGTATCATATCCGTAGCGTAAGCATCCTGCTTGCGTGTCATATCAGTGGCGCAAGCATCCTGCTTGCGTGCTGCATCCTCCAACAAGCTGGAAGCTTGAGCTACTTCACGGTATCAGCTAAGGGCTTGCATTGTGCCACCTTCTTGTGCGTACTTTTGGAGCTCGCCTTGCGAATGCCTCCAGCCACGCTTCCATTGCAATGACCTTATTGCGACTGCTGGCTTTGATGGAGGTTCACCAATTCATCGGCCAGTTTTTTGAGATCGGCTTTTATTTCACTGCTGGGAGGGTCTGAGTAGCGTACCTTGCCAGCACCTCCGCCGCCGCTGATTCCTTTAACCGTGTCGGCCAATGCTTTGCCGGCCTTGAACTTTGCGACCTTTTTAGCAGCGATTTTAATCTCCTTGCCGGTCTGCGGATTGCGTCCGGTGCGGGCTGCGCTCCTGCTACTACTGAAACTTGCCTCTTTGGCGATGGCATCAATCAGCTCGCCTTTGTTCATGCCGGGCAAGTAGGGGGCATCTCCCCACCCCGCCACCTTGGCCATGGCGCCAATCAGCTCGCCTTTGTTCATGCCGGGCAAGTAGGGGGCATCGCCGCCATCGTCGTTACGCGTGAGGGTGCGACCGGTTTTGGGGTCGAAATAACGACATGCACTTAAGCCAACATCTTTGGCAATGGCATCAATCAACTCGCCTTTGTTCATATAAGGTGAGGGGTTGTTGTCACCGCCGCCGTAAAGGCCGAGCTCCGCGTTCCAGATCATGCCACTGAAGAGCTGCCGTACGTCGGTGAGCGGTGCGGTCGCGTCGCTACGCGGGTTGCCAGCGGCATCGAGGAATACAGGCGCGCCATACTCATCATAGTCAAAGCGCTCAACAACCTGACCTGCCTCATCTGTGATTGCCAGCAAGCTGCCCTGGTCATCGCAGTGATGAAACAGGAGATCGCCGCCGGCTGTGATGGTTACGCGCCCACCCGAACCGCCGCCCTGCGGCACAACAAATGTTTGCACAGCGCCGTCACCACTCTCTTCCTCAATCAATTGGCCATCAGCATAGAGATAGCGGTTGGTGAGCGCCGGTGCGTCTGTCGTTGCGCCGAAGACGACCTTGGCAATGCGGCGGCCCAAGGCGTCGTAGGCGTAGGTAGCCAGAGGGCCGGATGAGCCTTGCACCGCCACGAGCCGGTTGGCATAGTCGTAGCTGAAGGTGCGCGTCTCAGGGCTGGCGGCATCGCCGAACGCGCTCTGATGCAGATTACCGTTTTCATCATATTGCCGCGCATCAAAGGGCGTGGTCGTATATTGATGCACCTGGAAGTCAGCGGGCGCTGGCAGCGTGGGATCAAGCCAGTAGAGTTGATCCACGCTGTCGCGGATGACAGAGAGACGGTTGCCCATCGGGTCAAGCACATAGGCTGTATCGCGGGCGGTTGCACCGTTGGTACTGGCGACAGCGTGTACGAGTCGGTCGAGCGAGTCGTAGACGAACTCCTGCCGATTGGTCGGCCCGCCAGCGACGAACGGTGATGTCAAGGAACGCACTGTCTTGTTCTGGTTCCGATCATAGGCGAAGAGCCGCTCGTCAATCGGCGTAGCGCCGGTGAGGCTGTGGCTGATGTACAGCCTCCGTGACAAGCCGAATTCGTAGGAACCTTTGGCTACGCCATTCAAGTCGATGTAGGTGTAATCGCTCTGGACACCGTTGGTGCGGGTCACGCGGACCAGACGATCTGGGCCGGCATACGCGAATGCAGCCAGGAAGTTAAGAGCTTTTCCCGCATCGGCTTTAGAAAGTCCCGCTTCGCGGTCGAGCTCGTCGTAGCTGTACCCTATGATGCGTCCGGAGCTGTTGGTCTGCTCTAGCAGCAAGCCATGGGCATCAAATACCCGTGTATACTCCCGCTGGCTGAAACCCAATGTCGGCGAAGCCGTACCTTCGCGCACGCAGCGGCCCAGCGAATCGTAATCGCGGACAATCTCGGTGTGGTTGTTGGCAGCTCGCACAAGGCGCGACATTCCATCGTATTGATAGGTCTCAAGCGTGGTGTTGGAGGCGACACCTGCTCCGGGGGTGATGTCTCTCTGGATGCAGCGCTCCAGCGCATCATACACGCGGACGATCTCCGTGCCGTTGGCATCGCGGCTCCAGACTAGGTTGCCGTGAACGTCATAGAGATTGGTCACGGAGGTACCGTCAGCCAGGGTAGTGCGCACGAGACGGTCGAGCGAGTCGTAGACGTATTGGGTCGTGTTCGTATTGCTGTCGGTAGATGCAACGAGGCGGGAGGCGGCATCATACGTATAGTGAGTAGAACTCTGTGCGCTGCCGCCCATCCCTTTGCGGTTGGAGGTCAGACGGCTGAGGCCGTCGAAATCGCTTTCATGATAAAAGCCGCGTGCGTCGGTGTGGCGAACGCGGTTGCCGCGCGAGTCGTAGGCATAGCTGTTGGTGTTGCCCACGTTGTCCCAATCGGCCACGCAACGGTTGAGAGCGTCGTACGCAGAGTTCCTCACAATCACTTCGTCCGGCCCGCCGAGATCGGAACGATCGGTCTGAGTGGTGCTGAGCACGTTGCCGTTGAAATCATAGGCGTATTCAGTGCGATTTGATTTAGCATCAACAACACCCGTCAGGAACATGGCCGTATCGAACGTAAAGGTAGTGGCACGTCCGAGGTCGTTCGTGATGGCGACGATGTGCCCGACCGGAGCGTAGGCGAAAGAGGTATCTTGACCTCCGTCGGCAATGCCCCGTGTGTAGATATCAATCCACCAATCTTTGCGGGCATGAATGCAACGGTCGAGTTCATCGTACTCAAAAAGAGTTTGGCTCAAGAGCAGATTATCAGCGCTACCGAGCGCATCGGTGGTTTCGCCGTAGAAGGCCGCGCGAGTGCGGTTTCCGTTGGCATCGTATTCGTAGCGCGTTTCGTTACCCATCGGATCAGTCACACTGACGCAGCGGTCAAGGCCATCGTAGCGGTATTGCGTAACACGTTCGTCAGAGACGGTATCGCAGCCCCCGCGGGTGGCGCGCAAATTACCGTTGGCATCGTAGTCGCATTGGGTGGTGCTCTGCGCCGGCGATGAGCCGGCGCCTATCATGCGGAAGAGCAGGCCGCGCTCGTCGTAGGCATAGTGCGTGACATGGGAAGGGTCGCTGCCCTCAACAGCCAGCGGCGATCGCGCTAGCACGAGCCGGTCGTTACTGTCATAGGCAAACTCGTTGGTGAGCGTGCCGTAGGAGCCACCTGCCTCTTGCATCAGCCGCGTGAGGCGGCGGAGGGCATCGTACTGATACTGTGTCGTGATCCAGGCGTTGGTGGGATTGAGTGTGCCCTCGCCGTCGCGGTTCTCCACATCCACCTGCACGAGGTTGTTATTGGCGTCATAGAAGCAGCGCGACCGTGACCGCTCGCCGGGCGTTGCGCCCTTGGTCTGCTGAACAACGTGGTTAAGGGCGTTGACTTCAAACTCCGTAGGCGTGCCGTTCGGATCCACGCAGCGGGTGACGTTGCCGCGTGCGTCATATTCGTAACTGGTGGTGAGATTGCGTCCGGAGTCATCGGCATCCACCACGCAGGTTTGCAAGTAGCCGCGCTGCGCACCACTGGCATAGTAGGCGTATTCGTCGCGGCGGCGGTTGCCCACGCCATCTTCGGCACGTACGCAAGCCGTCAACTGCCCATAGGCGTTGTGCTCAAAATCGATTCGGGCCATGACAGGCGGGGTGGTGTCGAGGACAATGCCGTGGCGCGTGAGTGTGACGAGGTTGCCGGCTGCGTCGTATTCGCAGCGCGTCTCGAAACCGCGCGGGTTGGTGACACGGGTGACGAAACCCTTCATATCATCGGGGTTGCCGTGACAATCGTCGTCCACGCTATTACAAGCGCTGAGCGACGGATCGGAGCCGAAGCGCGGGTCGTGCTCGAAACTGTACACAAAGCTGTCGCTGAGGCCATCGCCATCAATATCGTCATCCAGACCGCCGTTGGCGATGCAACGCGCGGTACGCAGGTTGCCGCGTTGACGCGCTGGTGCGGATGAGTCGAGATCGGCCTGATAGACATATTCAACACGGTTGGTCAGCGGACGCTGCCAAAGGGTGCAGAGCGAATCGTTGTTCCAGCTCCAGTTCGATTCGAAGACATCGGGATCGTCCGCACGCAATTTGTCTGTGGGGCGGTTTGCGGTGGAGGTCACGGCTTGGCCTGATTCGGCGCGGCCGGTATATTCCCGCAATGCGACGCAACGATTGCGGCTGTCGAAATCGTGTTCCGAGACGTTGCCTTCGGGATCGTTGACGATGCAACGCAGCGCGGCGAAACGGTTGTCCGGTGTGGGCGTCTGCGGGAGGTAGGTGATGCAGGCGGGGGCATCCGTGCCGCGTTGAACCGACACGCAGCGCGCAAAGGTCGGGGAGGTCGGGTCGATATCATACACGCATTGTGCGGCGGTCTCTCCGAGCGCATCGATGATTGAGAGCAGCAACCCACTGGCCTCTGGGCTAGGAGCCGTGCTGTAGGTGTAGGTGGTGGTCTTGCCGGATGGAAAATCATTGCCGGTCGAGGTGTTGATCACGGCAGGCGAGGTCACCGACTTGAGATCGTCGGGACATCCATTCGGATCGCTCGCTTTGTAGTAGGCGTAAGTAACCGTGCGGCCCGAAAAATCAGAGACGGAGGCAATCTGTCCGCCCGGAGCATAGGCGACCGTATAGGTTCGATCCAGGTCATCGACGACTGTTGCGAGTCGACCTGAACCATCGTAACTCAGCGACATCGTGTTGCCATGGCGATCGACGATCTGGGCGAGCTTCCCGCTGGTGGGAGAGGCATCGTCGAACGGATTGAACGCCCAATAGCCCGTGTCTGCAAACGTAAGGCGAAAGGCGCCAGTATCCGGATCGAGCGACCCCTCGCGGAAGAACTCCGGACACGTGTAGGTGCCGTTGGCCTGAAGGCGGAAGGTGTCCTTGCGTCCGGTGCCGTCATAGATGACGATTGCGTTGCCGCTTTGAACACAGCGCACATCGTAGCTGTGGCTCCAGCGGTTGCCTTGCGCCGTGGCGGTTCCCGTGCGGGAGCGGTAGGTGCGCACCCAGAGGAAGTCCAGGCCGCGTCCGGGCACCGCGAGATCGGCGACCTGCTGTTCAACTTCACCCGAGTGCAGGAGAACACCCAGAATGCTGTCGTCGTCTCCGCCATCACAATCGTTGTCTTCGCCATCACTGCGGCTTTTGAGGATGGTGAGATGATGCGATGATCCGTTACCACGGTGTTTATGAATCGGGTGATTATGATGATGACCACGCGGGGGAGGTCTGCGATAGCGAGGAGCGAGCTCCGAAGCGAGCATGGCACCGGGTGCAGGAGCGTTCGCAGCGATCTTTTCATGCGGGTCTCCCCATGTATCTCCCCATCGCGCGATATAAGCAGAGGAGGTAATGTCGTCAGTGCTTCCATCACAATCGTCGTCTTTGTAGCGACTTTTCAGGATAGTGATATGGGTGTCTTCCTTTGCAAACGCGGGGGCAGGCCCGGCGGGTGGCCACTCGGGGGCTCCCTGCAACGTGCGTGCTACCGACGGAGCCACCTCAAGTGCATCAGGCAGAGTCGCCAGAACCAAGCCGCTGTGGCCGCTGACCACCTGAACCTTGTGGAGCCCAGGTGTGAGTGTCGGCAGGGTGCCGCTGAGCAGCGATGAGTTCAGGAACGTCACATCCTCCAGCAGCACGCCATCCACGAAGATCTGGTCACCCGCGTAAAAAAACTGGCCGGTGACATACACGGTCGTTCCGCCCGAGGTCGCCAGCAAGGCCGGTTCGCCCGCCGTGAGGGTCGGCTGCGGAAACAGCACCCGGAAGAAGGCTGAGGGTGAGTCGTCCAGAGTAACCGGGAACACAGTTACGCCGTCTTTACCTCTGACCGTTCCCAGCGGCTCCCAAGGTTCTGTCATGGAGGTTTTGACCTGAATGTCGTACGGGGCATCCTGGACGCCCGGCAGAGTCAGGCTCACACCACTGTCATCCAGATGGATGTCCACGCTACGCCCTTCAGGCAGGACGGCACGCACAATAGCGACCGTCAAGATACACGCGGTCAGGCACAGGGCTGCCACGCGCCGGTCAATATGACCGTTTTTCTGCATCGTTTTTTTCATAGGAATCACCTCGGTTGAACACTGGTTTCGATCTTTCTAAACTTGAACACGAGTATATCACACCGTGATAGTCGCGTCTGCAAAAAAATTCACACCGACTATAACCATGCAAATTTTGCTGCTTATCGGGGATCTGATTCCCCAACACAAGAAATGATATCACATGAGTATCATATTGCGCAACAGTTTTTTATTTATTTTTTAGTGGCTCAGTTTTTGAGATTAATTATTTATAAAGCGTGCTCAAAAGCATGAAAATAAAGGATAGCAGTACAGAGATACGGAGGTTAGAACGAAAACCATAGCTATTCTCGCTGGCTCATGATTCGCACTGGTCCGAACAAACCGGACTCCTCCAGCTCCCACTTAAACCTTCCACTTTTGGTCACTCTGATGTTGGTCTGCGTGAAGCGTTTACTCGCTGGCAGGGCTTCATCTCCCATCACTCGGTTTTGCCATGAGTTGACAACCATGATCTCCAACTTATTCTCGCCCTCTTTGGCTGCTCCGCTGATCTCCACCCGGAAGGGTGCCAGCCAGAGCACACCGAGATCCTTGTTGTTGAGCGTGACCTGTGCAATGCCGACATCCTTGATTGAACCAAGTTCAAGCGCCAGTTTCGAACCAACCTGATCCTTGTTCAGCGTGAAGGTCGTCCGGTACACCGCCTTGCCGGAGTAGTATTTGATCCCGGGATCGCTGTGCTCTGTCCAGCTGGCCAGCGTGTCGTAGCGCACCGGGCTGGCAGGCCCGCCCCACTTGGGATCAAAGCTGAGATCCCACGGCCCGGCAAGGCTCTGCTGCTCCTGCCACGCCGGGAAGTTTGATCCAGGAGTACCCTGGCCATCGCTCTTCTCCCGAAAGATCACAAACATGCTGCCATGCGGATCAAAGCTTACCGGCACAATCGTCCGCGCCCCGTTGATCGCGAAAGCATCCGCCCGGCGGATCTCGCCGGTCGCGGGATTCCAAAGCTCTGGTTGGCATCCACTGACGCGAAAGGCCAGCTCCACGGCCCGTATCTCCGTGCTCTGATTGCAGACAAAGTATACATCCGCGCCCTCAATCGTGTAATGGATATACTCGTAATCCGCCTGCCGCTCGGTATTGAGCGCCTCGAAGTCGGGAACCAAACCATCAGCCTGCAGCAGCGAGCGGGAGCTTTGTCCCCAGACCAGCCGCCCTGGGCCAACCTTTTTCTGACCCGCTTTAGCGGGGTTACCGCCCCAGAGCTTAGCGGCTAACGCGTGAAACTCACGCTGTGCAGCAGCGCCACCTACCAGGCTGACCAACCGCTCCGGCTTGGCACCCAGCACCGTGGCACCCTGCGCCAGCAGCGACTCCACCATCTTCAGAGCCGCCAGCGAGAGCACCTTATGGTCGGGCAGCACCAGCACACGGTAACGCACCCCGCCCGGCACCACGATGCGACCATCTACTACTGTCAAACGCAGTAAAATATCTTCGTTGGTGACATCGTAGTCGTAACCCGGCAGCGAGCCAGCCTGGTTGAACCCTTTGTAGACAGCGATATTCGGCACATGGTCGCCATAGTAATAGAGCACATCCGCCACGAATGCCCCCTGCTGCACAACACTCTGAATTCGGTTAATGTAATTTATAAACCCAGCTGACTCATCCCACCAGGTGACCTGCGGGTTCACATGTGTGCCGGCGAAATACTCCTGACCCGGAACTCCCATCTCCTGCGGCGAGCAGGTGAAGGTGTGGAAGAAGATCATATTCATCCCTTCGCAGAACTCATAATCCATCGCCGGTTTCTGGCTATGCCAGAGCAGATCATTCCAGTGCGGCCCAATGGTTGTGAAGGCCTCGGCACCCACATATTGTTTACCGTAGATATGCGCCGCAGAGGAGGCCTGCTTGACAAAAAAACGATCCTGCGGATTCGGCCGGTGCGGCGAGGGTGCCCAGAACTCGCTCATAACAATCGAGCTGTGCGAGTAGTTTTTAATACCATCAATTGGACCGGCATGCGGGCCGGAGCACTCCGGCTGAATGCCGATCTTGTAGCGGGCGGCGTTTTCAGCAAAGGTTTTGTAGTGATTCTCAGAGACACAGTGGGCAATGGTTTTACGGAAATCAGCTAGAAAGGCATTGCTCGCCTCGCGGCTCTCTATAATCTTGCCCACAACCACTGGTAGATACTTGACAATCTCATAGCCATTGTACTGCTTGAACTCCTCTGCCAGTCCCGGGCTCCAGTTCATACCGCCACACTCCCAGCTATCTGTTTCAAGTTCTGTCAGCACGGTTCCTGCCAGCTGCCCCGCTTTTTTAAGCAAAGGCTCAACCACATCATTCCAATAGCGATTAAAGACATCCTTGCTGAGGTAATCAAGGACATGGCCCTGCCAGCTGTCGCTTGAGGTCGAAACATGCGCACCCGTCGGAGTGTAACCAATCCGCAGTATTATCCACCGGCCCGCCGGGGCGCTCCACTTCAAGGTTCCGTCCTTACTTAGCTTATCTGTTATATCAATGATATCACCCAGCTTTGCATCCTCTTCGCCATCAGTCGCGGGAAGGTCGTCCAGCAGAAAGCGGCAATCCGGTGCTGACCCACCCAGCTCCTTGGCGCCGGTCTTGGCGCTGAGGTTGCTGATCGGATTGCCAGTGTCGGCACCTGTCAGCCCTTTGCCATCTTGATCGATTAGCTGAGCGCTGACAACCTGCACATTGCGCGGCGCGGCAGGGTGTGAGGGATCATACGAATCTGCAAAAACCACCCGTATGACCTTGCCCTCGATTGCATCAAAGGCGAGTGCGTTACTGCCATCCTGCAGCTGGAAGCTTTTCGTCCTCTGCTTGGAGTCAATGGCCTCCACCCAGCCGAGCTTGGGACCATAGCCCTTTCGGCCAGTGAGATTTAAAGCTGTGATTATCACCTTTTTATCAAAGGCAAACTCAATCCACTCCGGTGATTTCGGCGTCGGCCCTCGCCCGCTCTCTTTGCCGCCGCTAACCCAGAACCCACCACCATTGATATTTTCAACGGGATGATCCGCCTGCGCCGAGCTGGCCGTGAGCTTGAACGGCACACCCTGAACGCCCTTGCCAGGATAAGCCAGCACACAGATATCCCGGTAATAATCATAGTTCGCCTTTGGCACAGGGAGCTTCAGATTGATCTCAGCCGCTCCATCAACCTGAATCTGCGCTGATGTAATCTGCTTGGCCTTATCGTCGAGCGTCACACCCGGCCCGCCCAGATTCCATCCGCTCTGAATGGAGAGACCGATCTTGAGATCCAGTCGCTTGCCTTCCTGTAGAGCGTGCAGATACAAATCTGTCCACTCTTCGCTTCCGTACATCGGCCCATTGGGCACATTGACGTTGCCACGCTGATTTGATCCATTCGCATCGAAGATCATCGCCCCGCTGAAGCCCTTGTCGTGCATGGCCTGCAGATCGCGGGTGATCGCCTCTTTGGTCACATTGCTGTTGAGCCACCACCACCAGCAACGCACCCCGGCAGCACGCGGCGGATCCCTGAAGCCGACATCCAGCTCAGCTGCATTCGAGACGGCGCAGTTAAATCCAACACAGCTGATCAGCACTGCGGCAACCATAAAACTCTTCACATTCATCTTCATAATCTGATTCTCGCTTTCTGTTTGTTGTTCACGCTTCAGCGGGCTCTTAATCACAAACTTTTGTGAGGGCTACGACCTCTCGCACATCTCACAAGCTCTTTTGAGGCGGCGACTAGCTGCTTTAGTCCATATGAAACACCTCGGGCAGCGTCACGCAGACTGGCGAATGGTCGGGATTGGTCACCATGATGTCGCTCATAAAATTCCACCACTTACGCACTATCGGATCCTGCGGCAGGTGGTTGGCAGTGTTTCCCTCTGCGAGCTTCTGCACTGCGAACAGTGTCATGCTCTCAGGGTCAAGAAAGATAGTGTAACCTGAAACCCCGGCCTCGCGGAGCACAATTGCGAGCTCCGGCCAGATCTCATCGTGTCTCTTTTTATACTCGGCCTCACAACCAGGTTTCAACTTCATTTTAAAAGCTAAGCGTGTCATGTTTTATCCTTTTACTCCTTGGCATACCATTGCTTGTTTGGCACTAGCATACCAGTGTTATCAACAAAAATCCATGCACTTTCTGACCAATAATTTGCACTTTCTGACCATTTGTTGTTGTCAAACCGCGTAAATTTTGCAATAGTGATGACATGAAAAATGGAAACAACTTCCGTTATCTGCCTGTGCTTGCGATCCAGCGCCAATGGGGCCTTTATCTCGCTGACTGCGGCTACACAGTGATCAAACAGGGCACACCCTATCCACCGGGCGGACACCCGGCCGCATATGACTTCACCTTTGATCAAGGGCGCGTTCTGACCGACTATCACGTGATTTACATCACGCATGGTCGGGGCATATTTGAGGCTAAAGGATGCAGCCGAAAGAGCATCGAGGCCGGAGATGTGATGGTACTCTTTCCTGGTATCTGGCATCGTTATAAGCCCGATCCCGCTACCGGCTGGGAGGAGCATTGGGTGGGATTCAACGGCTCTGTTGCCAAGCAGATCATGCGACCGCCCTTCTTCAGCCATAAGAAACCAGTGCGACGCATCGGCGTACATGAGTATTTACGCCAGCGATTTGTCTCGCTGGTGAATGATATCGACCGCAACCCCGCTGGTGCCCCTTTTTCCAGCGCAGCCCACATCCATGAGATTCTGGGGCTGATCCAGGAGCGCAGTCCGAGCATTAGAGCCAGAACCCAGGGCAGCAACTTTGTCCGTGAGGCACAGAACCAGATCCTGCTGAATGCGACCGCATTGATCGACTTCGCGGCTCTTCAAGCAAAAAGCTGAGCTCTCCCCCAGCGCATATCGGAACAGCATCCAAAAAAGCAGAGTCATCCATCCACAGGGTTGAAGCAGCGGAAGCTGCGGGTGCCTCTCTGTTCCTGTGGCGGCTGTTCGATGACGCACCGCGGTGTGGCGTGGCTACAGCGCGGAGCAAAGGCGCACCCTGGCGGCCAGTTGTCCGGGGCCGGCACGGTTCCAGGTATGTCGCGTAGCTGGCTGTTGCGCGGTGTGTCGAGCATGGGGACAGCTGCCAGCAGTCCGCTGGTGTAGGGGTGCAGCGGTGCTGTCAGCACATCCCGCACTGCCCCTGATTCCACCACAATGCCGGCATACATCACATGCACACGGGAGGTGTGGCCTGCCACTAAGCCCAGGTTGTGGGTGATCAGCAGCACTGCCATACCGGAGGCTATGGCCAGTTCGTCGATCAGATGCAGCACCTGCTGCTGGGTGGTCACATCAAGCGCGGTGGTGGGCTCATCCGCGACCAGCAGTTTTGGCCCCGAAGCCAGTGCCATGGCCAGCATCACGCGTTGCTGCTGGCCGCCGCTCAGTTCACAGGGGTAGGCCGCCGCCACACGCGGCGGATCAGGCAGCCCAGCGCGTATGAGTAAATCCAGCGTCACCGCCCGACGCTGCGCCTTGGAGAGCTGCGGCAGGGATTCGGCGATCTGATCCCGCACCCGCATCACTGGATTGAGCGCGCTGCCAGGGTCTTGAAAAACATAGGCAATGTCTTTACCGCGTATCCTTTGCAGGTCAGCTGGAGTTTGTATCTTTTGTCCGTCAAAGACAATTTCTCCAGTAACGCTAGCCCGGTCAGTCGGGGGAAGTCCTGACAGCGCCAGGGCTGTCAGGCTTTTGCCGCAGCCGCTCTCGCCCACAATCGCCACCCGCTCACCATGGGCAACTGTAAACGAGAGTGAGCGCACGGGAGTGCTTCTCACTCCTTCAAGGTGAAATGCGATCTCAAGATTTTTAACCTCTAACAGTGGTGTCATCATATTAGTTGCCTGTCGGTTGTAGAGTGATCAGTGACACTCGTGTTTGATGCCACGTTTGCGTAACCCTGCTTTTAGCCGCAACTGTTTACTATAGCGGTTATTCCTCTCAGTTTCAATCAGGGGCATAAGTTTTTTTAAAAAACACCCAATAAATAATTTAACTGAACGTTTAAACTAATCAGTTGAAAACATATTAAGAGTTTGTTATTATAACGCTGTAAAAAAAAGAGGTGATATGATGAATGAGAGAGAAAAAAGCAGATACATGGGAGTTATGCTGGCCATTGCCTGTTTTGCGCTGTTGCCAGCGCAAGCAGGGTTGAATTTCAACATCGGGGTAACACCGCACGGGAGCTCGCTTTCAGTGGGGTATCACGCTCCCGCGCGCCGGGGAGTTCAATTGCATGGCAGCGCAAGGGTTTACAGTCACCCGCCGCGTGGCTGCGCGCACCCTTATCCGCCTGCTGTGAGATACGCTCCGCCGCATGGCTACGCGCACCCTGCTCCGCCGGTTGTGAGATATACTCCGCCGCGTGGCCACTATGTGGTGCGCGTCGAGCGCCACTGGGTGGATGGCTGCTGGAGCGAGAGCATCTCGCATTACGGGAGAGTTGTTCGGGTTTGGAATCCGGGTTACTGGGCTGAGCGCAGCGTGCGCGCATGGGTCAACTACTAAAGCAGCTGGTCGCCGCCTGTCTGCGTGCTACGCACAGGCAGGCAACCAATTTTTTTGCCACAGAGACACTGAAGGTGCGTTAGGTGGTTTTTGGGGTAGAAAAATAAACGGCTGCCCCGTAAGGTTTGTTGTCCAGCCTTTCTTGTCGCGCCGTAGCCTTGGCGAAGGAGCAAGGCTGCTCCAGGGCGGATTATTGAAACGTTACCGTAAAAGTGACAGTGGAGTAGTGCAAGCATCTTGCTTGCAGAAAATATTTTCATTCAACAACTTATGAAGACGACTATCTGAACTTCTTGCTTTCGTGACAAGAGTTGTTGTTCGTTGTGTCGCTCTGCCAGCGACATCGGTCGACGATGTTGTGCTACGATGTTGGTGGACGATTGGGATCATGCGGGGAATCGTCCACCAGCATCGTCGCCGCCATCGTCAACCGACCTCTGAAATCCAAAATCCAAACTCCGCGCCTTGGGCAAACCTGGCACCTGAGAATTCCAAATCACTGGACATAGGGAGGCAAAACGATTGCACTTTAATTTTTGAAACCACAAGAAGCCTAGCGCAGCATAGCCGCAACCGATTTTTTGCCCACGAATCTCCACGAATATTGCACTTTAAATTTTTTCTCTACTACGTAGAGTCGTTAATCACTAAAAATTTAAAGCGCAGAGTCCTGTGTTAAAAGTACAATTCATGTTGTTATTAGTAGTTTTGTGATAAGGGTATTTCAAGCGATTAGCGACCCCGCAAAGCGGGGATGAAATACCCTTATCCTTTAGCGGAGATTAGCGGGCCAAAAAACAGCTGCACACCCTTTCGTGTTTTCCGTGTGTTTCGTGGTTAAAAAATAGGTACAGGGAAACAAACCAAGCTGTTAGTCTTCATTCACAGTGGGCACTAACAACGCAATGCGCGCGCGTAAAGTGCCAATATAAAATGAACGGTTGTTCAGAAAAACACGCTAAAGCGTGAACTACCTACGGTTTCCGGGGTATGTAGTTCACGCTTTAGCGTGTCTTCGGCCATAATTAGAATTGCTGGGTTCTTACTTGCTAAATTTGAGAATATTCACTATCTTATCTTTGGTTTCAAGATTTACGAAATTAATATCGCGTTTGGCCTTGAACAGGGACGTAAAAACTGATATTCTTTTTATCTTTTCGAGTAGGAGAGTTATTTATGTCAAAAATTTGTGAAATATGCGGAAAAGCCCCGCGTTCAGGAAATTCAATTATCCGTCACGGTCTTGCCAAATACAAAGGCGGTATCGGCTTACATACAACAGGCATCTCAAAACGTCGGTTTTTACCGAACATTAAGGTGGTTCGCGCAAAAACGAGCACTGGTGGTGTCACACGCATGAAGGTTTGCGCAGCTTGCATCAAAGCTGGAAAAATCGTCAAACCCTGATTGTGGTATATGTTTTAACCCATGGTTAATCATGCGCGTGTGTCTCAGCCATTGCTTGCAAGGAGGCAGTTATGCAAGATACTTCAACAGATAGAGTTGTTCCCCCTGGTAACACCAGTGAAGAAGAGATCCATGAAACAGATATCGTATTTGATTGCCCGCACTGTAATCACAGTCTGGTGATAGACTATCGTGCCGCTGGTTTAACGATCGACTGCGTTGAATGCAAGCAGGCTGTCACAGTGCCCATTCCTTCGGGGATGATTATCGATGATCTGGATCTCTCCGCAGGTGAGGTACTCACGCAGCTGTTTCAGACGCGGCGCATGCTGCTCAAGGCCGAGCAGCGCATCTCAGCTTTGGAAGAGAGCATTGACAGCTTGAAACTGCGGCGTAAAGAGCTGGAAAAGTCGCGCATCACAACCCTTCACCGCTGCGCTGAGCTGGTCACACTGTGTCAAACCATGCTCAAACAGAACAATGAGCTGGTTGCAACGGTCAACCGTATGCAGAATCTTCTGGCTGAAGAACAGCAGCTTTAATGAATTCGCCGCAAACGTTAATTATCGGAGCAGGGGCCGCCGGTTTATCGGCGGCCTGTTTTTGTTCAGGGCCTGCCCTGATTCTGGAACAGATGGAGTCGCCCGGACGTAAACTGCTGGCCACCGGCGGTGGCCGCTGCAATCTCACGCACGACTGTTCGCCAAAGGAGATGGCCCGCAATTTCGGTCGCAACGCCCGTTTCGTCGCACCAGCCATTCATCACTTTCCGCCTTCGCAAATCCGCGCCTTCTTTGCTGCAGCAGGAGTTCCAACCATTGTGCAGCCCGATGGCTGCGTTTTTCCTGAGTCACAGCGCGCGCATGACCCCCTGCTGGCCCTTGTGCAAGAGGCAAAGAGCAACGGCGCGGGCATAAAAACAGGTGTTACAGTTGAACGCCTGTTAGCCGCGCCCGGCGGAAACGACCTGCGCCGCATTGTCTGTGTCAAAACCTCGGCTGGCGATTTTTACCCGCAGCGTGTAATTCTGGCAGCTGGCGGCCTCTCCTATCCCCGGCTCGGCTCGGATGGCTCCGGACTGCGCATGCTGCGGGAGCTGGGTCTGATCATCGAACCGCCGCTGCCCGCGCTGGCCGCGCTCAAAACAGTTGAAAGCTGGCCAGCTGAAATGGCTGGCACTGTTCTCAAGAACGCGGCGCTGACGCTCCGCGACGAGCACAACCACAAACACCAATGCGCCGGGGAGATTCTCTTTACACATGAGGGTATCAGCGCGTTGCCGGCCCTCAATCTCGCTGGGGAAATCAGTGCCCTGCTCGCGCGCCGCGCGGGGCGGCCTGTTGCTGTTGAACTTAACCTGAAGCGCACCCGCTCAATGGAGCAGTGGCTCGCGCTCTTCCATGGCTGGCGCACGAATACCGGTGGGCGCGCCCTCCATAACCTGCTCGCAGGTGAGCTGCCCCGGGCGCTCGCGCAACATCTTTGCCGTGACGTTGGTTTAATGGATTGCGCCGTTGCCCGCGCCGCTAAAAAGAATCTTCAGGAACTAGCCACCCTCCTGACCGCCTGCCCCCTGCACATCAGGGCAACCGACGGCTGGGAGAAGGCGATGCTGACCCGCGGAGGCCTTGCGGTGCAGGAGCTGAACCCGCACACGCTGGCCTGTCACTCGATCTCCAACCTCTACTGCGCCGGCGAGGTGGTCGATGTTGACGGCCCCTGCGGAGGCTACAACCTCACCTGGGCTTTTGCCTCAGCTGCCCTTGCAGCAGCCGACCCGGGCAGCGGTGGTTAGAAGCCCGCTGCTGCCGTAACAAACGGCAACTTCAGCTATTTAACCGTGATCACCGTTCCCATTGTCGCCCGCGCAAACCTTGCGGTATCACCCCAGCTCTCAGTCGCGCCCGCGGTGTTCGACCAATAGGCCGCGCTGTTAATCAGCGGCAAGTAGTCGCGCCATTGCCTCTGCGTATTGCGTATACCGTGATAATACTGGCTCACAGGAGTCTTCGAAATCGCAACCGCTGTCTCCCCGTAAATCAATCCCGTGCCCTTTAAATTCGAGTTCGCAGTGCTGATCGCCGCCAGAAAGGCGGTTGGCTGGCGCAAGCTGCCGCAGTAAGCATAGATCTCCTCGCCACTCTGCGCCAACCTTAGTTTTCCACTCATTGCCGCGCCCAGGCTGTTGCTGCTAATCGCGGGAGCATCACAGTTATAGCAGGTAACCACCGTACCCGCGGCTGTCGCAAGGCTGTTGCTCCACTCGAGGTTGTCCTCGGTTGCGCTGAAACTCACCCCGTTCCACGCATTATCGCTGAAATGGAGCACCGCCCCGGCAGGAAGTTCTTCAAGTGCAACAAAGGCAAAGGAGTCGCCGGCACTGTTAAAAGCGACAAAGGCGATCCTTCCGGCGCCATCCTTCGCCAATGCGCGGCCGCGCAAATATGAGATCTCGACAACCACTTTCAGACCAACCGCGTTGGTCGCAGTGATTGAGATGTTATTCCGCCCCTCTTCCAGCGGCAGAGAGGCGATGCTCCACTCATTGCTCGCCGCGATTGCGCCGGAGGCGCTGTTCAAGGCGTTACTCCACACCAGCACCCCGGCCAGATTGGTTGATGTGCCGACAATGGTGATGTTGGAGATCGAATTTTCAAAAAAGGCGCCGTCTTCTCTGCTTATAATTTCGATTTGGGGTTGCGCGAGGATACCCTCTTTCAATTGAATGTTATCAAAGCCACCGCAATCCGCGGCGGCATTCGCCTTAGCTGAGAGCCGCAGGCGACAGTACTGCGCCTCCGCCGGTACTGGAACCTGAACGGTGAACCAGGTGGAAACATGGTCGCCGTGTTTTGGCAGCTCCACCTCACAGGCACTCGCCCAGTTGTTGCTGTTGTCAAAGGCAAGGTTGTATGAGACGCAATCGTTCAAATCCAGCCCGCGGTTACAGTAATCAAAGCTCAAGGTGCACTCCGCCACTGATGAGAGATCAACGGTCTCGAAGACCAGATTGCAGACCCCGTCCCCGGCCACCCCCGGTATCTCATCTATATCGTAAAACTCCCAGAAATAAGAGCCGTCCGGCGCAGATGAAAAATATTGCCCCCCATCGCTGACGCACTCCCACACATGGCCTTTGAGATTGTATGCGGCAGGGTTGGTGGTGAAACTCCAGTTATCGGCAATTGTGCCTTCAAAACTTTGAATCTTTGGAAGAGTTTGGGTAAACGCTGATTGGGCCCCAAGCGCGACCAGCACAGATAAAAAATACCTATTCATAATCACACTCCTTTTTATACTGCCTATTTAACACACTCACAGAGTACCTGCAAGTAAAATACGCTTAGAAAAGAGAAAAATTTGTTGTCCAGCCTTTCCTGTCGCGCCGTAGCCTTGGCGAAGGAGGAAGGCTGCTCCAAAGCGGGTTATTGAGGCGTCACCGTAAAAGTGATAATGGAGTAGTGCAAGCATCTTGCTTGCAGAAAACATTTTCACTCAAGCTGGATGTTTGAGGTAGTTCATCTATACTGAGTGAATAAAGCGTTAAACCGTGCACTGTGACTCCAAAAGATGGATAGTTGGCGGCTGATTTATGAATAGCCCGATTTCGGGAAACTTATGGGGAAGAGGGTGAGCAACGTCTCCTGATTTCTGATCACTGGACATAGGGGGTCAAAATGGTTGCACTTTAATTTTTGAAACCACAAGGAACACATAGCTCACAAAGATTACTGCGTTGTTTATTAGGTAAAAATGTTGAGGTAAAAAATGGGGAA
>JAQUCE010000047.1 GCA_028686345.1 Kiritimatiellia bacterium | reverse complement strand
TCCGCGGAAAAACCTGCTGCAATCCAACTTACAACCTCAGCCTGCAGCTGGCTTAGATCAACATGACCGACCGTATTCCAGAAGGGGGGGAAGCGGGGTTCTGAGATTTGCGCTGTCGTGTTCTGCTCCTTGATTGCCTTGAATGTTTTGGGGCTGTGTCCACCGGGGATCAGGGGTAAGGGCTGGCCGGATTTGGGAGGTTGTTTGTCGGGTGTTGAATGTTCCTCTGTTCTCCGAGCTCCGACCTCTGTGATCCACGCATACATCTTGGCTGAGAAGAGATAGCAGTCCAGATCAATGGCCCAGCCGCTCTGCACCTGTGCCAGGAGCGAGGCGCGGCTCTCAATTGCCTGGCCGTAGGCCACCATATCATTGACCATGCGGCGTTGCAGCAGCTGATGGGTGAACTCTGCGCCTGAAGCTGGCGCGATCATGATTGCGCGTTGAATTGCTTCCTGATCAGAGGCAAGCTCGGTCAGCAGCAGTGCCGCGAGCCGGGTGCCGAGAGCAATGATCGGCATTCCCGGCAGGTGCTCCTGGATCCAGCGCAGTGCGCTGTCGGCATCACAGACAAAGCCCTGAGGATCAGAGGATTCAAAGTCGCCGGTTGAATCGCCGGAGCCGCGCCAGTCAAAGATCAGCGAGGCAATCTGATTGTCAAAAAGGGTGCGGGCAGTGCTCAGGTAAAACGGGAGAGACCCTTTGCGCTCTTCTGCAAAGGGCAGCAGAAAGAGAACTGCCCCTGAAACAGTTTTCGGCAGCAGCACGGTGGCAGCCAGCTGCGCGCCATCGGAGTGTAGGAAAAAGCTATGTTGTTGAGTTGGCATCATGTCAAACAGTATTCAGTGTTCAGTACTCAGCAATCTGGAGTCAGCACGGCGAGTTAATCAGCCTCCAGTCCGCTACCTCTGCATATGAAGTTGAGCGCTGGACATTCAAGCCCAAGTTTTCACCTGCGCCCCTATTTCAGAAATTCAACTATGCCCGCTAGTTTATCACACAACAAGTCATCTTGCCATGCCGGTTCCTTAAAAAAATTTTGACCTTGTAAACTTCAGCGTTTGATCCTATTATACTTGGTTGTTTTATGGAACCCGCTCCCTGCCGTAATTACAACTGGTCAGGGGTTACACACGCAACAATTAGGTAGATTAAGGAAAGATTATGTCACAAATTATTGAAGTCACAGCCAGAGAAATTCTGGATTCACGCGGCAACCCCACAGTTGAGACTGAGGTTTTGCTTGATACCGGTATCATTGGGCGCGCTGCGGTTCCATCCGGTGCCTCAACAGGTGCCAACGAGGCTGTGGAGCTGCGCGACGGCGATAAATCCCGTTATCTCGGCAAGGGAACGCTCAAAGCCGTGGCGAATGTCAATGAAATCATCGCCATTGAGCTGATTGGTTATGATGTTAGAGATCAGGTTCAGATCGACCGCATGATGATTGATCTGGATGGTACAGAGAACAAGAGCAAGCTTGGTGCCAACGCGATTCTCTCGGTCTCGATGGCAGTTGCCGACGCGGCTGCGAAAGAGCAGGGCCTGCCGCTCTACCGTTATATTGGCGGCACCAACGCCAAGGTTCTGCCAGTTCCGATGATGAACATTATCAACGGCGGTTCACACTCCGACGCCACGATCGCGTTTCAGGAGTTTATGATTCGTCCAGTTGGCGCTCCTACCTTCAGCGAAGGTCTGCGCATGGGTGCTGAGATTTTTCACAGTCTCAAGAAGGTGCTGCATGATCGCGGCCTGAGCACCTCGGTGGGTGATGAAGGCGGTTTTGCCCCGGCCCTGGAGGGCACCGAGGATGCACTGGACTCAATCATCCAGGCGATCAAGCAGGCTGGTTACAAGCCTGGCCGTAAGTGCGAGGGTGGCCAGGTTTCCATTGCGCTGGACTGTGCCGCCTCTGAGTTCTTTAAAGACGGCATCTATGATTACGCTAAGTTTGAGGGCGAGAGCGGCGCCAAGCGTAACAGTGCTGAGCAGGCTGAGTATCTGGCTGAGCTGATCGCCAAATATCCAATTGATTCGATTGAGGATGGCTGCGATGAGCAGGACTGGGATGGCTGGAAAATGCTGACCGAGAAGATCGGCGATAAGTGTCAGCTGGTTGGCGATGACCTGTTTGTGACAAATGTCAAGTTCCTGAAGCGCGGAATTGAAGAGGGCTGCGCTAACTCGATCCTGATCAAGGTCAACCAGATCGGCACCCTGACCGAGACCCTGGATGCGATTGAGATGGCCCACAAGGCGGGCTTTACCGCGGTGGTGAGCCATCGCTCCGGCGAGACCGAGGACACTGCTATCGCTGATATCGCGGTGGCGGTCAATGCAGGCCAGATCAAAACCGGCTCTCTCAGCCGCACCGATCGTGTCTGTAAATACAACCAGTTGCTGCGCATTGAAGAGATGCTGGGCGAAGAGGCTGTTTACGGCTGCTAACTTCGTGACCGCAACTTATGGATGAAAAAATCCTGTTCAGCTGCTGCTGGACGGGATTTTTTGGCTGGAAGGAGCTGAGAACACCGCTTCAGCAGAGGGACAGAGCGCGGCGCATCTGCGCAGCGGTACATATTACCGGATAACCTGCAAAATCCAGATCACTGAGTTAGGGGGCAAAAAAATTATCACGCTACCCCGTTTTTCTACCTCAAAAACAACGCAGCGTACGCTCTGTGCCCCTCAGTGTCGCAGTTGCAAAAGCACTAGGTTTTGTGCTTAAGCATAGTAGCGTGACCCTGCGACGCGCCTTTGACGAACAACCGCCCGGCATCCGCTAATTGCTTCATAGAAGCAACACTACACCCCGTGGCGCGCCTTTCACATGCCTGTTGCAAAACGTTGTCTATCGGGGCTTATTGCGGCTAGTTTCGGAGTCATCCACCGCATAGCGGCGGATATACTTCGCAACAATCCACCGCATAGCGGCGGATATACTGTGTTGCTTTCAGTATGTCCGCCGCTATGCGGTGGACGACCATTTTTCATCTCAAAAACATGTTGGTCCTTAAAAACATGTTGTCGGTGGCCAATCTTTGTCCCAATCCTAATCCCAATCATAATCCCAATCCTTATCTCTTTCGACCAGCCCTGAACAACGCTGATTGATTAGGATTATGACTAAGGTTGTGATTAGGATGAATCACCCTCCGACTCACAACTTTTCAAAATCAAGCGGCTCATAAATCAGCCCTCGCGACTGCTATTCCGAGGGGCGGAATCATATAATTCGGCGTAGCCTAATTATTCTTGGTTGTTGTTCACGCTTCAGCGTGCTCTTTTATTGAGAAATTACATGACTTTTCATTGACCTCTGAGACGCATTTTTGTATATTGACAACATAAAAGTGTAATGTCAGTGTTTAAAAAAGGAGTATTGGAATGAATAAAACAAGGATGTTACTGCTATCAGTTATGAGTTTGGTTCTAATGGTTTCGGCTGCTGATCACAGCATGATACGCAGCAACGCCGGTGGGAAATCGGCATTTATCAACGGTGATGATTGGGATGACGGGCAGCCGCCAATTGCAAGCAATAACTACTACACCGCTGGGTTTACAATGCGCACGCCGGATAACGCACTTGCCAACGAAGTGTATGTCTTTGCCGGCGATTCATTGACTATCAATGGCGGAACCCTGGCAATGAAGTGTACTGGAAAATGTGTTGTTAACAATCTGATCGTGGACGGCGGTACTCTGGGCCACTGGCGCGATAGTGCACTGTGCCGTTTATATGGCAATGCCTGGATCAACGCAGGTAAGAATTGGACGATTGAGGCAGGAGGAGATAATTTCCGTAATTTTGACATCTATTCTCAGATCAGCGGTCCCGGCAATCTTATTGTACGTATGGGATTAGCCAATGACAAGGCCTCTAAACGTGCAGTGCTGCACGGAGCAAACACTAACTTCACAGGTAAAATTATCTTCGAACGCGACGGAAAACTCGGCTTCACTGACGAAAGTGCGCTCGGCCCAAATCCGCCAACCTATACTTTCGATCAACTCAGCATTGCTGGTGGATGGCTGCTGTTTACGAACTCGATTGCCATTGATGATCCCAACCGGGGTATCCAGCTACGTGCCGCCACTGCTTACGACCTTCGCGGGGGCGGCGTTGAGGTGGCTGCCAATGCCATTGTCACCATCGGCTGCCTGATCAACGGACCAGGCAATTTCACCAAGGTCGGCGCTGGCAAGCTGGTGCTGACCACCAACGAAACCTATACAGGCGACACCTATGTCTTGGCTGGCGAGCTGAATCTCGCGCCAGGGGCCTCGCTTGCATCCACCAACATTGTTATCAATGGCGCCTCAGCTGTGTATTCAGCATCCGGCACCTGCAATACCGTGACGCTGCAGGCTGGTGGATCATTGCGGGCTTTAGGGTCTGAGGGTTTGCAGGTGGAGCATTTGCGATTTGACGGCGGCGGGATCGGGATTGACCCGACTGTGGACGATGCCGCCACACCGCGCGTCACACTCAGCGGCACAATGACCATAGCTCCATACTTTCCAATCATGGTCAATGTTTTACAGCTGGACACACTGCCGCGGGAGTATAAGATTCTGGATGCAGCGGAACTGGCGAATGTTCAGCAATCTGAGCTGTATGTGAACCCGCCCTGGGCTGGCTCGCTGGCGATTCAGGACAATGGCACAGGCGGCAAGGTGCTGGTGCTGACAACACGACGAGCCGAGGAGATCGCCTATCTCTCCTCCAGCGATGCTATGAACCACTCGGCTTTTCTTGAGCCGAACTGGAGCGACAATAGCGCGCCCGCTGCTGGTAAGATTTACGTGAACAACCGCTATTCTTTGCGCACACCGCAAAACGTCAGCAATACCTTTGCGGGTGATCGCTTGGTATTGGATGGTGCGGGACTGTCCATGAAAGGCAAGGAGGTAATGCCGACTGTCAACGACTGCGTGGTTATGAACAACAGCAGCATGGGCTTGTTGGAGGAGCCGACCGGACAGCTCTCCGGCAATGTCACCCTCTATCCTGTGGTGGCTGCAAACAGGCAATATGCTTTACGGATCTATGGCTACACGCCGTTGCGTTCCTTCCATATGTTTGCGAACCTGCATGGTTATGGTGAGCTTCGCCTGAGCTCTGACGGCAACCCCGCCGCAGGCACTGCGGCTTATACACTGCGGGCCATGAACACCAATTTTTATGGTCGCGTCCGGCTCGACGGCCACACCAGCTTCTCTCTCAGGCTGACATGTGAAGAGAACCTGGGTGGGGAGCCGCCCGCATTCAGGGCGGATCAGCTGGTCTTCAATGGCGGCGGCCTCAGCGTAACCAATGATGTCACCTTGGATGATGTCAACCGCGGCATTAGATTGATGGATCAAGGTGGTATTTCCGCGACAACAGGGGATAAGGGTGGTTATCCTGAAGGCACACCTGAAAAAGACCGCACTTACAAGGGCGGCGCAATATTCACTGCTGACGCGGGTCATACCCTGTCAATCCATTGTCCGATCACCGGTCCCGGCAGCCTCACCAAAGAGGGTGCGGGAACAGTGGTGCTCGCCGGAGCCAACAGCTATACAGGCTTGACAGAGATTGCGCAAGGCGCACTGGCTGCCGGGAGCGCGGCCGCCTTTGGATCCGGGCCTGTCAGGGTCAAGGGCGAAGGCCGCCTGCTGCATCTCTGCTCTGGCAGCATCTTGCCCAATGGTGTTGAGTTGGGGGACAAGATCGAATTTATCGATGGCGGGGCTGTTAGGGTGGCAATGGCTGAGGGTGTGAAGCAGCCGCCCTGGAGGTTCACTGTGCCGCTTTTTCTCCTGGCAGCTGGTGAGAGCATGACAGCGGAAGAGGTGCCGTTGGAGCACACCCTGACGCATGTGGATGCGCAGGTGGTGCTTTCAACGGTTGGCGCGCGGACGCTGGTTTCAGCGGAGTTTTTGCCAACCGGCGGCACCCTGCTTATTCTCAGGTAAAACGCACGCAACACGAAACTATTATTTCACAGGAGTTTAAATGGAACAAATACCGATGCTTTGGGAGCGGACACGCTCTCGGCTGACAAGAGTTATGCTGGCTTTTGGGGCACTTTTGCTGCTGAGCGGGTGCTTGGGGATTCCTGCGGGGGTTCAGCCGGTCCAGGACTTTGCTGTTGCGGGCTATCTGGGAACTTGGTATGAGATCGCGCGTTTGGACCATAGTTTTGAACGCGGTCTCAGCCGGGTCAGTGCCGATTACTCGCTGCGTGAGGATGGCACAATCAGGGTTGTGAACCGCGGGTATCTGGGCGAAAAAGGGATCTGGAAAAGTGTTGAGGGGCGTGGTCGTTTTGTGTCCAGCCGTGAGACAGGCTACCTGAAGGTCTCCTTTTTTGGGCCGTTTTACAGCTCCTATGTGATCTTTGAGCTGGAGCCAATGTATCAATACGCGTTTGTCACCAGCGCGACAAAGGATTATCTCTGGTTGCTGGCCCGCACCCCAACAGTGGAGCAAGCGGTTATAGACAGGTTTGTGGCCAGGAGCAAAGAGCTGGGGTTTGCGACAGAGGATTTAATCTTTAACTAAAGCAGCTGGTCGCCGCAACCAAAAGAGTTTGCGTGATGTGCGGGAGGTCTTCGCGCTGGCTGAAAATTGATGGTTAGAAGCCCGCTGCTACAATAACAAACACCCCGCGTTTGGGGAAACAAGGTAACTTCTCAACCACCGTCCAGAGAACAAAGAGCACGCTAAAGCGTGAACAACAAACTGCAGCTACATAAGGTTTGTTGTTCAGCCATAATTCGGCTACGCCGAATTATATGATTCCGCTTCCGGCTCCGAGCTTCGCTTTTACGCTGTGACAAGTCGCGGAATAGCAGTAGCGAGGGGCGGGTTATTAGTAGCCAATTTGAGAAAGTAATGGGTTAGCGGCTCCTTATCACAATCCTAATCGTAATCTTAATCAAACAACGGCGGCCTGTGGTTGGTCGAAACAGATAAGGATTGAGATTAAGAGTAAGATTAAGATGGGCCCACCGACAACATGTTTTTAAGGACCAACATGTTTTTGAGGTGAAAAACGATCGTCCACCGCATAGCGGCGGACATACTGAAAGCAACACAGTATATCCGCCGCTATGCAATGGATTGTTGAGAAGTATATCCGCCGCTATGCGGTGGATTGTTGCGAAGTATATCCGCCGCTATGCGGTGGATTGTTGAGAAGTATATCCGCCGCTATGCGGTGGATGACTCCGAAACAAGCCGCAATAAGCCCCGATAGACAATGTTTTGCAACAGGCATGTGAAAAGCGCGCCCTGGGGTGTAGTGTTGCTTCCAGCATGTCCGCCGTAGCCTTGGCGAAGGAGGAAGAAGCAATCAGCGGATGTCAGGTGGTTGTCCGCCAAAGGCACGCCAGAGGATTTCATTATCTTTGTATAAAATTTTCGATTGTGCTTTTAATGTTGGGTCAAATAATCTATTATTATCGGCTATGAGTGTAAACACAGATGGATATGACCCGGAGATGCCTCCTAAGCAGGGGCCAGAGGCCGCTGCCAGAGAAAAATTCGCTGGCGGAGGCAATCTTGTCACCATGTATCAGGCACAGCAGGGTGCCAATGCAGAGTCTTTTCCGGTTTTGCAGGCTTTTCAGGAGTATATTGAGGCGGAGCGCAAACAGGCCCGTAAAAGGGTGGTGCAGCTTTCAATTAGCTTTGCCGTGATTATCGGGGTGGTTGTGTCCGGGTTTTTGGCGGCGGGCGTTTATATGATGCAGGATACAACTAAAAGGTTGTTCCAGATGGCCGAAAAAAACGCGGCTGCTGTAGCTCCTCCCTTGCTGGCGCCCATGGCCGCAGCACCGCTCGCAGCGCCCAGCTCACCCGCACTGGAGGAGTCCATCCGGCAGATCTCTCAGGTGCTGGCCAAGATGCAATCCGAGGGCGCGCGGCCGCCGGCAATCGCCGCGCCGGAGAGCTCCCCGTTGGGTGTGCCCGCCGCGCGTAACCCTGAGCTGGATGCTTTGAAGGCCGAGTTGATGGCCATGAAAGAGCAGATCCGTAAGCAGGAGGGTGAGTCGGTGAGCATGCGTGACGGGAAAAGTGCTGTGGCGGAGACCAAGCCGCGTGTCGCGCCGCAGACGAGTTTCTCGGTTGAAGATGCCTTGGAGATTGCGCGCAAGACCGGCGCAGAGAAAACGGCGGGAGATAAAGCCACGGCCGAAAAGCTGGCGCAGGCAGCTGCGGAGGCGGAAAAAACACGGCTGGCTCAAATCGAGGCTGATCAGAAAGCAGCGCAGGAGCGTACCGCAGCGGATGCCCGGGTGCAACAGGCGGCTCTGAGCCAGCGCAACGAGGCCGAGCAGATTGCAGCACTTCAGAGAGCTGCGGCCAGCGCTGAAAAAGCACCGGAGGTTATTACGCACCCGGTGGCAGACAAACATCCTCCGGCAACCCCGCAGGGGGTCGCTGCTCCGCTGCCACCCAAAGATATGATGGCTGTTTCAGTGCCTTTGAAAACTAAAAGTGGCGGTGTTGTGCCGTGGCGGATTTTTGTGCCAGAGTGATTAAAAACCATGATCTTTTGAATTATTGCTCCCTTTAGTTATTATTTCAGGGTGTCATTATTACATTATAAATAAAATAAAATAAAATAAACGAGAGGAAAGGATCTATCATGTCTGTAAAAGCAATGATATTTGTTGATGGCAGTTGGTTGTATCACAGCCGGCAGGCCTTGTTTGAGGCATTGGGTGAAGAGAGTGGTTTTGAAGTTGATTATAAACGTATTCCAGATATTATCGCCCATCATATGGCGGAGATGATGGACACTGAAGTTGATATTGTGAGAACCAATTATTTTGGAACCATACCAGTCAATAAACAGGGGTACAATCCAGCTAAACAAAAGGCGTTCTATGAATTTCTGACCATGCAGTGCGCGTATGACATCGACATTATGGAGATCGATTTCCGCCGTGAGCCGAATGCCCGTCCAGACGACAAATGGGTCAATGTGGCCTTGGCATCCACCATGCTCTATTATGCCACGATTCCCGGCGCTTTTGATGTAGCCGTGGTAGTGGGCGGTGACGCGGATTATATTCCATTGCTGAAGCGGGTGCGTTCGCTGGGTAAACGGGTGCAGCTGGTCTGCATGAACAATATCACAGATAAATATCTTACGAGCACCATGCTGTTGACTACCCCCGGCATCCAGGATCTGCCCCCTCTTTTTCTAGATGAGCACTCCGACGATATCAAGCTGACGCGCTCAGAGAAAAAACGTATCTGTAAAAATTGCTCCGCTGAAGAGGAGACGACCTGGGCAGGGCCGGACTTCTTCTGCTCAAATTGCCGCAGTGAACACCGCAAGCAGCTGCGTACCTGCGACACCTGTGGTAAAGAGGAGGAGACCACCTGGGATAAGCCCTATTTTTATTGCGCCGAATGCCGCAACAAGCATCGTGGGTCAGAGGTGGGATGAACGGCCAGGATCCAACCCTCTGCCCTGCGAGTGAGAAGATATTGGTTGATTTTCTGCCCTCCGGCAAGAGTGTATTCGTCCCGCACGGTTGCACCATCTTGCAGGCGGCCAGAATGGCTGGCTTGTGGATTGACGCGCCTTGCAATGGAAGTCAGATTTGCGGAAAGTGTCGTGTCCGCATTCAAGCTGGAGCAGTTCACAGCAACAGCGCTGTACACCGTTTCTCCTCTGCTGACCTGATGAACGGCTGGCGGCCTGCCTGTGCCGCGACTGTTTATGAACCAGTGACAATTGAGATTCCGCCATCATCCTCTGGCAGCCGTGTTCTTTCAAAGATCTTGGTTGATGGAGGTGAACTTCGATTGCGACATGATCCGCGTGTTGTTGGCCATCTCGGAGTGGCGGTTGATTTGGGCACTACCTCGGTTGTGGCATCACTCTTTGACCTCTCTAACGGCGTGGAACGCGCGAGCTGCGCCACCCACAACCTTCAAATTCAGTTTGGCGATGATGTGATTACCCGGATTGCCACGCTCCGCGAAAACCCCGCAGGGCTGCAGAGCTTGCAGCAGAGTGCGGTGGCGACCTTGAGTCATTTGATCGACACCCTTTGTGGTCGCTGCGGGGTGCGCCCCTCTTCCATCTATTCCATGGTGGTTGCAGGCAATACAACCATGCAGCAGATTCTGCTCGGCATTGATCCATCGCCGCTCGGCGAATATCCGTTTTCACCGGCCTTTAAAGCATCCCGAAGCATCCTTGCCGACACGCTGGGGTTGGCGGTCAACCGTGAGGCAGAGCTGCGTGTCTTCCCGCAGATAGGCGGTTTTGTGGGTGGCGACACCGTGGCCGGCCTGATGGCAGCTGACTTCGACTCCCTTAAAAAACCGGCCCTGCTGATTGATATTGGCACCAATGGAGAGATTGCGCTCTTGCAGGAGGGGCGGATTCACGCTGCCTCAACCGCTGCCGGGCCCGCCTTTGAAGGTGCGCGCATCCACCACGGCATGCGCGCCCGGGAGGGCGCGATTGATCAGATCTGGCAGATGGACGGCAAGCTTAATTTGCATACCATTGGGGAGTGCAAACCAATCGGTTTATGCGGCTCAGCCTTGATCGATGTCGTGGCTCTGCTTTTGGAGGATGGCTTGGTTGACACGACCGGACAGCTGGGGCACCATGAATCAGCGCGCGGAATTTTTGCTGACCGTATTTTTAGCGGTGATAACCAGCAGCCATGCTTTGCGTTGACTTACGATGACAACGGCTGCCCGGAGATTTATCTGACCCAGCGCGATGTGCGCGAGCTGCAGCTTGCCTCAGGCACCATGCGCGCCGGAATTGAGACGCTCTTACTAAAAACTGGCGTACAGGCGACAGAGTTGGACAGTATTTTTTTGGCGGGCGGTTTTGGGAATTATATTCGCAGAGAGAAGGCACTGGCAATTGGGCTGTTGCCGCCTGTGCATTACACCTCAATCCACTTTATCGGCAATGCCGCCCTGACCGGGGCCAAACGCGGGTTACTCTCGCGCCGGGAGATGGAGCGGGCAGATCAGATCCTGGCCATCACCGAGCATGTGGATCTCTCCGCGCAACCGCAATTTTCTGATCTGTTTATGGAGCATATGTTGTTCCCCGGGAGCTAGCGAGGGTGGGCCTATGAGTAGTGATTGGCATGAATGCCATCACAACCTGGCTTTACGACGATCCCACCGGACTTCTCACAAACAAGCTCTACGCCGATGGAAACGGCCCCGCCTACACCTACAACCGCCTCGGCCAGCAGCTCTCGGCGACAACATCGGTGTCAACCAACATCTTTGTATACTCGCCCGTAACCCTCGAACTCGACTACGAGCTCCAGAGTGGTGCTAAAACAGATCGCTCTACCGACGACCTCGGACGCAATACCGGCTACGCTCTCTATAATCCTGTTGATCTTGTTAATCCTGTTCAGAAAATCGCTTATGAGTTTGACGCATACGGCCGTTTCTCCTCTGTGCTCTCTGTGCTACTATTATTCAATTTCTTGTTTTTTATGTACGTTTTTGATCTATCACAGAGACACAGAGTTTTTTTTTTTTGCCCCGAATCTCCGCGAATATTGCGCTTTAAATTTTTTCTCCACGTTGTGGAGTCGTTAATCACTAAAAATTTTAAGCGCAGAGTCTTGTGTTAAAAATACAATTCATGTTTTATGTTTGATTGGTTATATTATAGTTTTTCTTTCCTCAGGTTGTGGCCCTAAAAGCGATGCAGTAGTAAAAGTCCAATACGGAAGTATGTTCCCTACATATAACCATGGAGACTTAGTGGGGTTACGGATTTGGAAAAAAGAAAAAAACCTACCTTAAAAAGGGGACAAGTTGTTGTCCTTGACTTAAATGAATTTAGAAGTGCGTTAGTTTTATGCCAAGGGCAAGTTGTTGTTCTTAACTCAAATGAGGAGAAGCACCCATGTGTTTCTAGTGAAAAAGTATATCTTAGAAGGATTGTTGGTGTTGAGCGAAGTCGCGGGAGCCAAAAACTAGGTCGTGTACGAAAAAATAAGCCAGTGTTTATAGGGTCGAAAGGAGTTTCAGGAGAATGATCAATGTATGAAATCTCGTCTTTGCGGGATGAGCAACAAGAGAATCTGAAAGCACGAACCGAATTTTGATATGCGAAAACGGACTGCACATTTATTAAGCGGTAGTTAAAAAAGGAGAAAAAAGCTTACGAGGTTTGGCGATTATAAAAATTGAGCCGACCACCGAGGGAGGCGTTCGGACTTTTTGATATTACCGTCAGTCAGTTCAATGCGTGCATCAGGAAACGGGATGACATTCTCAATTCCCTGATGATTACGCTGGGGTTTTGACTGGGGTTAGGGCTAAATTAACACCCAACGCATTAAGAACTTTCATGATGGTTTCAAAGCGAGGGTTGGCACCGGGAGTAAGTGCTTTATATAGACTCTCACGGCCAAGCCCAGATGCCTCCGCTATCACTTTCATCCCCTTTGCTTTTGCAACATCTCCAATAGCAGAAAGAAGAAGGTTCTGATCACCCTCTGCCATAATAGCATTCAAATACTCCGCAATAGTTGCTTCATCCGTTAAATAATCGGATATATCAAATTTTGTCATACGCTCAGTCATTTTTCCATCTCCAATTCTTTTAAAATTTGCTGTGCCCGTTTTATATCTTGTTGTTGAGAGGACTTATCCCCTCCACACAACAACCATATAACCGTATTGCCTTTTCGAGTAAAATACACTCTGTAGTCTGGGCCGTAATCAATCTTTAACTCAGAAACTTTCCCTCCAACAGATCGGTAATCCCCAAGATTGCCGTTTTCTAGCTTTTTGATAAGCACTAAAATTCGAGCCTTAGCTAGTTTGTCCTTTAGCTTTGTGAGCCATTTATCAAAACAAATACTCTTTTGAACCAAAAACATAAGCACATTGTGTATCCGAATGGATACTTTTGTCAAGTGAAAGTTTTGATATTTGAGTGCTAAGACGCAAAGAAAACGAACATCCAGTTTTTGCGAGAATTTAGTGCGTTTCGTAGTTTGCAACGTTGGCACAAAGTGTTGCCGTAAATCTTATCAAATGATAATATGTGTTCAAATAAAGAGTTTTGAGGGATTGATTATGCATAACACATTGATTAAAGAACAAGCGCACACTCTGGTTGAAAAGATGCCGGACAACTCCACGTGGGATGATCTTATGCATGAAATTTATGTACGTTCGGTCATAGAGCAGGGCATGCAGGACAGTGCTTCAGGTCGGACAATGGATGTGCAGGAAGTAAGGGCCAAATACGGACTTCCAAAATGAAGGTGCATTGGACAAAAACAGCATCCGATCACCTTGAAGCGATATATGCCTATATTGCTCAGTGTTCAGAGGAATACGCAATCCGGACTGTTGATAAACTTACTCGGCGATCACAGCAAATCGCAAATTATCCTCTATCTGGTCGAATAGTTCCCGAATATGACTTGGATCAAATTCGAGAGGTGATAGAATACCCTTACCGAATTATTTACTACATTAAACCGGATCAGATTGATGTCATTGCTGTTCTCCACGGTGCTCAAAAAATATTATAAAATTTATTGCGGCTTCCTCTTTTAGTTGCTTAGGAAGTTCATCACTTTGGAGAGTTATCCATCCGGGGCATTGGAGTCATCCATTATTTGCGCCAAGCTAAATCCATGGAAAGGGGAAGTTAAAGATAAGGTAAATCAATAACAGAAACTATCCGAAGAAACCTACCCAGTGAAAGCTAGGACGATAAAGGCTAGCCACCAACCGTAAGCGAGTCTTGCGAAACGGTATCGGGGTCGAACGGTATCGGGGTCGTATCACGACATTGGACATTGAGCGTAATATAAGTGTTAAGATTGCACTTTAATTAGAGAGGTTTCAGGAGAGTGAATAACTGGATGAAATCTTGTCTTCACTGGATAGATTCCGTTTGTTGTTTTATAATGAACGAGATAAAAACCACCGACATCCGTGGCAACGGATCAACTTCCCTCCAGCTGCTCAATCGTGCCGGCAAATTCTCAATTGGCCTTGCGTTATCACCATCGTCACCTTCCTCAACCCTAACCAACGCCACCATAACCCTTGCCGGCCTTCGGGCAAAAACAATCAGCTCAACCGGGGTTGTCACAACCAACTGGTATGACAGCCTGGGGCGCGGCATCATGTCCGGCAATCTCACTAAAGCAGCTAGTCGCCGTAACCAAAAAGGTTTGTGTGATGTGCGAAGGTTATGCGAACTCATTGTAAAGTTTATGATTGGAAGCCCACTGCTTTAGTAACAAACGCTACGCGTTTGGGGAAACGAGGGCAACTTCTCAATAACCAACCAAAGCAGGTTTTTGCGACAGGAGTTGAGATAGTAACAACTAACGATGTTTTGCAGGCTAATTCACTAAAAATTTTAAGCGCAGAGTCTTGTGTTAAAAATACAATTCATGTTGTCAAAAGTGATCTTGTGATAAGGGTATTTCAAGCGATTAGCGACCCCGCGCAGCGGGGATGAAATACCCTTATCCTTTCGCGGAGATTCGTGGGCAAAAAATTGGTTGCGGCTATGCTGCGCTAGGCCGTCCTTGGTCAGCTCATTTGATTACACTAACGACGCCCTCGGTCGTCGCACAGCCCGCACCGATTATTACATCAATCGCGGCTCGACGGAAGCGAGCACCTTCGGCTATAATACATTCTCAGAGGTGACAAACGCGCACGTGGGAACCAACACATACGCCTATGCCTACGATCCGATAGGAAATCGGGATCAATGCACAATTGATAATGGACAATTGATAATGACCAACTTGTATGCCGCCAACGGGTTGAACCAGTACACGGATATTACAGGTGGGATCGCAACAATGCCGGTTCACGATCTTGATGGAAACCTTTTGGGTTTCAACGGCTGGCAATACGTGTGGAATGGAGAAAACCGATTGATCCAAGCCTCAAACGACACAGCTGTCGTGACCTACACCTACGACCATCAGGGGCGCATGGTGACCAAGACAATCAACGATGTTGCCCACCGCTATCTCTGGGACAACTTCAGCATCATCTCCAAGACCATTCATCATTCATCATTCACTATTCATAATTCCTATGTCTGGGGCTTGGACTTATCCGGCACCCTCCAGGGAGCTGGCGGCGTTGGCGGTCTGCTGAGCGTGGTTAAGCACCAGGCAAACTTGTCCGCCAAAGCATATTATGCGACGGCGGATGCCAATGGGAATGTAACGGAGTACGTAAGCACCAATGGTAACATCTCCGCCCATTACGAGTACTCGCCATTCGGCGTACTGACCTTGCAGAGCGGCGACCTCGCCGCTTCCTTCACTCACCGTTTCAGTACTAAGCCGTGGTGCGCGGTAACGGGGCTGAGTGAGTATGAGTTACGGAAGTATAAACCGAGCATAGAAAGGTGGCTCTCCAGAGACCCGATTAAGGAAGATGGCGGGATAGGCCTTCAAACTGCAGTATGAAACGACTTCGCAAATGATGTTGACTATCTCGGTTTAATGCCAGTGCAAACGTGGGAAAACCCCGTTCCTGTACTCGGTTATATACCGACATATGATCCGTATGCACCTCCTTCGATTAGGCGGCCATCACCTCTCGGGCCACCACCTGGAACTCCCTCAATTGGGTGTCCATCACCTCCCGGAATATTTTATCCATATAACCCGGAGGGCCCGTGGTATGATAATTTACCAAATTGTCCATGTAGTATTCCCTTGGATGAGTGTGGTTGTCCCACTGGAGGCACTGGGGGCGGATGGCAGGATCCGGGCTGGGCGACTGAAGCCCATCCTGGTGCGGTTTGGGAAATGAGGTGGACAAGTCATATTCCTTCTGCATCAGGTCAACAGTGTACATATGACCTTAATGGCCAGTTAATCACGACTTTTCCGGCAGCGGGGACACCAGATATAGTTGGTTATGACCCGAACCGACCTTGGGGACGTGGAAAATGGCAAAATGTGCTTCATGGAATCTTTGATTTTTTACCGTATATTTTTGGCACGAGTGATTGGTACGAGAACAATTGGCCGCCAAACAATGGTAACAATTGCCCCCATAATTCAGGGGCGCACGGAGCTGTACAATGTACGAAGGGGAGATGATGAAACATTCCAAAATGATTGTTCTGAGACGGCTCTTTCTTGTTGGTTTTACCCATTTATTTATTTACTTGGTTATGTGTTTTGGAGTGTATAATAAATTTAGAGGTGGATATCCTGAACAAAGCCGAGGGTTAAAACTGGCTTTTGGGATGCTTTATGCCATATACGTCGAAAGATTCGATCTGTTGAAAAACTGGGGTATCTTCATATGGGCTCTCTCAATTTTGTTATGTCATTTCCTGTACTTACAATACGCTTGAGAAGGGTGAAGATGGCACAATAACTTGCAAAGAATGTGCGAAAGTACGAAAATGGAATGGATCAAATACAGAAAAAAATATTAGGGGCATGATAGTTGTTGTTGATGGAAACAAACTAAATTCATTATTTGTGCCACCGAGTATAGTGCTTGTGAGAAGGGTATTTGGCATGCCTGGTGAGACAATAAGCATTATTCCTCCCTGGGTGTACGTTAATGGATGCAAATTGATGAAGCCTGATATATTTTCTGATATTGCAACAGGAAAGAATGGAGGATGTGGTTATGTGTTACCAGATGATCGAGGTTTACCTCTATTTGTGGCTCTAAAAGATTCCCGTTCGCAACTGATCTTGGGAGATGGCGAATACTTTTTGCAGACATCGATACTTTAAATAAATATGCTGGCATTCATGCTCAAGTGTTCGGTTTCAATCGGTTACTTGCGAAGTGTTTTCCTTATGCGGTTTATTATAAGATTGAGGGTAGGCATCAACCAATCCACAATCACAAATCCAAATTCAAAAATCATTTGAGCTCAACCTCAAGGCAGTAGATGCGGGTGCTGTCGCGAAGAAAAAGGCAGCCATCGGCCATCAGCATGGGACCCCAGGCATCGCGTCCTTTTCCCTGCATTAAAGCGTGACGGGCCAGCCTGTGGTACCCTTCGGGGCCAACTCGTGCCAGTGTGAGCGTGCCAATGTCGTTCATCAGAAAAAGATGGTTGTCGGATGTCGCGAGATAGGGCCCCAAGCCAAAGCGTTCTTCGCTGCCGCTGTTCCATAGGAGTTTGCCCTCGGGTGTCATGCAGACCAACTGCTGGCGGTTGGCGCCTCCATCACTCGGCAGCACGGTGTAAAGCAGGCCGTTTAGATAGATCGGGGTCTGCTGTTCGCTGGCAAACTCTTTACGGCTGGTGCGGAAAAGCTCTTTGATCTGCCAGGTTTCGCCCTCGCGGGCGATTTGATACATCACCCCCCCGTAACCATAGCCAGCAGTCATGAAAAAACGTCCCTGATCGAGAACGAGCGGGGAGGGTGCGATTACGGAGGCGGTGAAACTGTCGCTCTGCCACAGCAACCGGCCTTGATCCTCAGGCTCAGCCGAGACACCGACAATACCGCCCAGGGCGGCGTAGATGTACTGCTGTGTGCCCTCGACCGTGATTTTCATGATAGAGGCGTGCGACATGTTCAGTCCGCCGGGTTGAGGGGTTTCAAAGAGCATGGCGCCTGTTTTAAGATCTACGCCGCAGAGTAGGACATCGCTGCCGGCAGGGGCCAGGATCGCGGCGTTGTTGTCAATCAGCGGGCATTGTCCGGTGTACCACAGGGGGACTTTGGTCGCGAATTGTTGTTGCATGTTGATTCCCCACAGGTATTTGCCGCCCTCGGCTGCCAGGCATAGCACGTGGCACTGCGGGCCGATACTAACCACAAAATTGCCATCGCAGGCAGTGACTGTGCGTGAGATGCCGTGGTTGCGCTTTATTTTGACTGCGTAGAGGTGGTGCCAGCGTTCGGCGCCAGTATCGGCATTGAGGGCGCGCAGGCAGTCGCCGCCGCGTGGCTCGTCGTAGTCCAGCAGGTAGAGGGTGCCGTTGTAGAGCGATGGCATGGCATGGCCGTCGCCTGATGGGAGTGACCAGCGGATTTTCGGCCCGGTTGCGGGCCAGCTCTGGAGCAGGGCTTTGGTTGCGGGGACGATGTTGCGTTGCTGGTCGCCACGGAATCCGCTCCAGCTGCCTTTGAGGGTGCCTGCCAGGATTTCGGTGTTTGCCAGGAAGCAGCCAGCCAGATCCGAGTCGTATTCCGCTGAGGCTTGGAGTGCCAGCGCCTCGGCAATCGAGCCGGAGCGGGCGGCTTCGCGCAGGGTGATTGAGAGTGGCACGCCTGCCACCCAACGCAGCAGCAGCCACCCGGCCAGGCAGGCTGCCAGGGTGGTGATCAGGGGTGGTGCAAATTTTTTCATATTCTTCTCTCTATAAATTCAAGTGGTTTAAGGCGTTTGGCGTAGTAGTCGCTCTACGTGTCGGGCATAGTTCGGCTTACGGGACAACGTCTGATGCATGACACATGGTGCTCACGGAGCGGCTTTGGTTAACGATGCTGTGCGACGATGCTGGCGGACGATTGGAACCATGCGCGGGCTCGTCCACCAACATCGTCGCCGCTATCGTCAACCAAAGGCACGGAGAACCTAGCGCAGCATAGTCGCCTGTCCCCGTGCAACGCGCAGGCAGGCGGCTATGCTGCGCTAGGTTCCTTGTGGTTTCAAAAATTAAATCGCAACCATTTTGACCCCTGTGTCCAGCGATCTGGCTTGCGTACAAATATTTTCTGCAAGCAGGATGCTTGCGCTACTCCATTATCACTTTTAGGGTCACGCCTCAACAACCCGCTTTGGAGCAGCCTTCCTCCTTCGCCAAGGCTACGGCGCGACAAGAAAGGCTGGGCAACAAACTTCGTTTACTTGAGCATGCGGGTCATGGTGCTGCGGAGCAGGCGTTTTAGTTCAATATGCTGGATTTCGGCGAGTGTCCGTTCGGTTTCAAGGCGGTAGTGCGAGTATAAAAGCTCCACTCTTTTATGCAGGCCGGCGCTTTCGATCGCGGTGATCAACTCCCGGCGCGCCCCGGTATTCTCTTTATGCCAAGCCAGGGCAAGGGTCTCCTGGATTACAGGGGAGTCGCTCATGCAGGCCAAAGCGAGAAACAGCGTGGGACGCAGTGCCAGCATATCTGCTGCGCGTCCGGGTTCAGAGCGGAAGTCCTCCATATCGTCGCGGATCTGATAGGCAGTGCCCATGGAGCCGCTGAATCTGGCGAGTGTCTCGCAGGTCGGCGCATCCAACTCCGCGGCGGTGGCACCGACCAGAACCGCGACTTTAAAGGCGGCGGAGGTTTTTTGGCGGTAGATCTGCAGCACCTCTTTTTCGGTGACCGGCTGTGGCTCGCGGCAGAACGCCAGCTCCTCGCCCTGTCCCAGACAGAGTTCGCGATGGCCCTCGGCCGCCGCCCGGATCATCTTGGCGCAGGTGTCGCCTGTAAAGCCGGAGGTTGCGAGCAGGCGGTAGCCTTCGCCGATCAGGTAGTCGCCCACGTTGATGGCTGTGGGTATTCCATAGACGATGTGCATGGTGGGCTGGCCATAGCGGCAGTCATCGCCGTCTTCAATGTCATCATGGATCAGTGAGGCTTTATGAAAGCATTCAACTGCCAGGGCGGAGTTCATGATCTTTTCCGCGCTGCCGCCTGCTGCTGCAAAGATTGCGGAGGTGAGGATTGGCCGCCAGCGTTTACCTCCCGAGGAGAGCCACTCCTGGGCGATGCGCTCGGTTTCGGTGAAGGGTTCGCCCAGGGTCTTAATCAAGAAATCGGGCTGAAACCATGTCCGCACATACTCTGCCACGCGGTCGAGATTGACAATTTGAGCAATGTCATCCGGGACATACTCTTTGATGGTTTCCATGGCTTGCTCAAGATCCAGGGTGGTGTGGCGGCAGCCATCGTCCAGCAGCGGTATGCCCTGGCTGGGAATGGCGTGTTCATTGATGACCGGGAATATTTTCTGTAGCGAGTGGATGCACCCTACTCCAATTACGGAGTCGATCTTGCCGCTGCTCAGGAGTTTGCTGACCATAGTGGTGCCTTCGGCGACCAGGGTGATGTAGCCAAGACTTTCGGCCAGGGCCTGAATGGTTCCGATCACGCACCCGCCGCACTGAGCGCAGAGCAGGCCGATCGCGTCTTTCTGCGCCTGGCAGAGCTCGGGGTTGGAGAGGCACTGCGGCAGTAGCAGCATCCGTCTTTCAAAAGGGATGCGCCGGATGGTGTTGCGCCAGAGGCAGTTGTTAAGGAGCACGGAGAGGTAGACCACCTCATTCGCCTGGGCTGTCAGGATCCGCCGCAGGCAGAGTGCGTGCTGCAAAATTTCATTGCCGGTTAAAGGGGGTACCAGTCCGTTGTCCTTGACATAGCGCTCAACTGCGCTCTTATAAAGATCACGCTGTGCTCTTTGTTGCGGCACTCCGGTGGTTGGGAGTCCCTTGGCGGTTTTGTCCACTTCCGTATCTATCATGGCCATATTGTAATATGAATGCCGAGAGGCCGCAACCCAGATTATTGAATAGAATTCGGGAGAGAGGAGAAAAATCCAGAATAGTTTGCGCGGCGCTGTAGCCGCGGGACTTGACCGCAGTGGGCGCACGTCTTATAGCTTTGGACGTGATATTGCGCCCTGTACCATTCGTTAAACGCTCATTTAGGGGGTCAAAACGACGCTCTAAGGGCTGGAAAACACGGTTTTTATGCTATAAGTTGCTGTCATCAAAGTGCTTGCAGACGAGAAGCGTCAAAGAGCATTGTTGGTTCTGAAAGGCGACATCGGGAGTCCGGCACTGTTGACCACATTGCAATCAGGAAAGGGAGCCCAGGCATAGCGGGCCATAACCGGCGCTTTCACGGTAGTGCTGCTGAGCACAACACTATTATCCTTAAGCTCGGCATCCGCCGGATAATACCTGCCATCAGCGGCGGCAATCTCAAAGCCGCGCGGCGGTTTTTTGTCGGCTGTGGTCAAGCCCTTGCCGCTGTGTTCAAAAAGCAGGTGCAGCTTTGAACCCTCCAGTTTCAACATCCCCGCATATAGCGGCCCGCTGTGAATAATGTCATGACCATAGGTCTTAGCAAGCGCGGAGAGAGCCAGACGCTCGCCCACCGGCTGTTTGTTGCGCGGATGAACATCACGGGGATCGCCGAGATCAATGGTAACCGCCATGCCGGTATTTGGTATATCCAGAGACTCCAGCTGCACCTCGCGGAACAGCTCCCACGGACGGCCCATGCCGGGCAGCTGAACATAGTAGAAAGGAAACTCGCGCTGCCACTTCCCGCGCCAGTCGAGGATCATTGATTCGATTCCGGCGCGAACCTTTGCTTTGGCAACAGGAACCGCATTACGGGCATCCGTTGCGTTTGATTCGCCCTGATACCAGATCACACCGGCAAAGGCCATCGGCACCAGTGGCTGAATGGCACACTCAAAAAGAAATGTTGGTTCAAAGGGGTGACGCGGCATTGGCGGCCCAGGATTGGCAAGCCACCCTGAAAGGTTGTCCTTGGCGCGCACACGCGGCCACTCAGCTACATCTTCGTTGTCATACCAGGGACGGTCGCCCTCCGCAATCGGACGCAGCAGTGGATGGCTCAGCAGCCCGTCACGGCTGGTGTAGGCTTCGGTGGTGGTTCCGCCTACCGCCACATTGATCAGACCGATTGGAACATTCAGCTCCTGATACAGCTTCTGCCCGAACCAGTAGGCCACTGCCGAAAAAGGGGGCGCGCTCTCAGGCGAGTCCCCCGCCCAGGTTCCGCTGTAAAACTTTTCGACTGTGCAGAGCGCCAGGGTTTTCTCTTTCCATGCACCTGGGGAGGGATAGGCGTTGGGGGTGCGGTTCAGCAGGCGTATATGCGGATTTCCAGCCGCAGCGGCGCTCTCTTTGCCATTGGTGCATGATTTGAGCGGATACCACATGTTGGACTGTCCGGCTGCGAGCCACACCTCACCAACCAGAATGTCGTTAATTTCAACCACTTCCTGCTGTCCTCCATTCGAGGATGTAATGGTCATCTTTTTCGGAACTGCGGAGGCTGTGAGCGGAGAGAACCTAACCATCCACCTGCCATCAGCTCCGGCGCGCGCCCTTTGCGACTCTCCGGCAAAGCTGATTGTTATGGCAGAGCCCGGGTCAGAGTCGCCCCAGATCGGGATCTCCATCCTCTGCTGCACCACCATATGGTCATCAAAGAGCCATGGCATCTTGATGGCAGCCTGGCAGGGGAGAGCCAGCATAAAAGCAAAACAGAGTTTAAGAATCAGTTTTTTAATTTTTATTTTCACTTACGCTTCCTTCATCCCATTCCACAGGAACACAGGTGAACATCCACTTCCACGCCGGAGGCCCATGCGGAGCCTTCACCAGAATACGGTTTTTACCCTTCTTCAATTGAATCACAGTCGGTTCACGGATCATGTAAAGTTCATCAACAAACGGAATCTCCGGAGTTTGAGCTCCTGTTCCGGGCTGCTTCCACTCGGGTGGGGCTATCTCTACACCATTGACCCACACCTTGGAGTTTACGATGCTCCACTCCCCCGGCCCAGGGTTCGGGCCGCATCTGCGGCCGCCGGCGCGTGAATTTTCGTTAAAACCAATCCAGAACTTCACACTCTGCTCCCTGGGCGAATCCATCTCTGTAACACCGTAAACCGTTCCAGGATTTGATTTTGGCAAATGACCCTCAAACCCGAAAAAATGGTTAACATGAATTGTTGCTCCACGCGCTTCAGTATCCTGCCAGCGATACTCTCTGCCGTCAACCATATAGGATTCCTCGATCGAATCCTCCACAGGAAAACGCGCTGCCGTGTCGCCTTTATGGTCAAACGGGCCAATCAGGCGCCAGGATATATCCGTCTGCTTTACATATTGAAACGGCCAGCTCTTAAAGTATCGCTCCCGGTGCACAATCATGTCAGCCTCAAAAGCCGCATACTCTGAAAAGACAGAGTCATCAACCGCCGGAAGTTTGGCCCAGCAATCCGTTCGGTTGTTCAATGCCCCGCGCCAGATCCCCTAGATGAAAGAGAGGCAGATCAATATTATCAAGAAATTCGCTGACCACCTCAGAGAGGATTGCCATGCCTTTAGGATCCTGCATGTCCACACCAAAGGTTGTCTTGAAGTACTCACTGTGTCCAGGCATGTCGATCTCAGGAATTACCATGATACTCCGTTCAGCGCAATACTGAATGATATCATTCAGCTGTGCGTAGGTGTAGAAGAAGCCCGGACGGCGGCTCTGCCAGTAGTTTTTGGGATCATTCAGTTCAGGGTATTTTTTGCACTCTATTCGATATCCGGGATAGTCGGTAAGATGCATGTGAAACACGTTGAATTTGTACTGCGCCATTACATCAATAAAACGCTTGAGCAACTCGACATCCTGCGGATTACGCCCCAGATCATGCATAAATCCGCGTATTTTGAAAGCAGGGCGATCGGTAATGCGGCAGCAGGGCACAGTGGCCGCATTGTCGTCAAGAAGCTGCCGCAGAGTCTGCACCCCGTAAAAAAGACCGGCATGCTTCGAGGCACTGATATCTATGCCGCTCTCAGAAACAGCTATCTGATAGGCCTCTTCGCCCTCAACAGCGTTGTCTAGCTTCAGTGTAATAGATAAGCCATCCTTTGTATCCGAGCGACCTCCCCGCATACGAATGATCTCGCCCAGCATATCGGCAACCTTGCGCCATTCCGGTGCGGCATCAGAGTGTAGCACGATATTATAACGTGACAAATCAACAGTTCCTGGCAGCCACTCTACTTTGCGGGGATAGGGAATCAATGCAGCACGGGCATCACTGCGGTTGCAGGGTGAGAGCGGAGTGCTGACACGAACAACTCTGGGGCGGTTCCCCTCGAAAGAGATTACAGGATCGGCCCAGTTGGCATGATCCTGACCATTTCCGTTGCCAGCGTCACTGACTCTCAGCTCAAGCATCCCCACGTCATTTAATGGCACGTCTATGCGCTTGGCCGACTCTCCTCCCCGCATGGTCCCGCTACGCCAAAGCTCCTCTCCGTCGCCATAAACAATGAACTCAACGCTGCCCTTTCCTTTCATGGCATCATCGACACCTACAAGCGCTGTGAATCTGCGTCCGCATCCGTCAAGCCGAACCTGTGTTATACTGACTGCATGCACACCCAGTCCTTGTTTAAAGGCTTGTCCGCCAATCCGCAGCTGAGCTCCGGATACCGAACGATCAACCCCCACCTCGCCCCAGCCTGTCACAACATGTTCGACCTGCAAATCGCTTAACGCAACCTGTTTTGCTCCGCTGCTAAGTACACCCAGTGAAAGCAATGCTACCCCAATCACAACTATCTTAAATAACTTAGTTTTATTCATAAACGTCAATCTCCTTTTACTTTGTTTATCGTGCGCGTCGCACAGCATCGTCAACCAATGCCGCTCTACGAGCGGCATTTTGCAACCGGCATGTGAAAAAATTTGATATTCTTTCTACATGTTACCGAAGTCTGATCATCGTACCTTCTGCCGGTGCTCCGGGTTTCAGAAACTGCTGAACATCCAAAGCGCCTGCTGAGATCCGGACAAAATCAATCTCACCCCCGAAAGATTCGGTCGCGGTAAGCCCCCCTCCAATCAACAACGGCTGAGTGCTGCTCCCTGCACTCCCTGCAAGAGCTGCTATATCGTTACTTTGAATCAGTTCGTAATCGAGGTAGAGCATCATTTTTTTTTTGACTCCATCAAAAACGCCAGCGATGTGGTGCCACTGGTTGTCACCCGCATCAACATTCGGAACCACGCTGTATGCATCCGTGGTAGCAGTTACCCTGAAGTGAGGTTTAATGCCGCCAGCAAGCTGCAGCAGCCAATGCGGGCGTCCTGAAGATGGGTTGCAGATCAACATAGGCGCATCATCGCTGGAGTAATTTGAGCCATCTATTTTAAAAAGCACCTCCACTGTAAAGCCGATGTCGGTATGAAATGCAAATTCTGCATGAGGCGGAATCTCAACCTTAGCAGAGGAGTCTTTGTCAAACTGCAGACCTGCGATGTCACCGTAGGCGGGTGAGCCGGCCACATAGTTGAGTGCATCCCCAACTACCGATGCCGGATGACTTCCGGTCTGATCACGAAGGGCAGCTCCGATTTCCGCCGTGCCGCCCGGGCACTGCTCGCGAAACTCATAATATGATATTACGCTATCAGGGGTTTTCAAAAGCCACTCAATTGGAAAACGGGCAAAAACCAGACGTGAAATCGAAGAGGTTTCACCAGTTTCATAAAGAATGCCGATATCGCCGTCGGGGAGCATCGTCATGCAGGAATATGCGGCCAGTAAATTGTCAATTTTACGCTTGTAGGGCCAGGTCTTGCCATTGTCGAGACTAAGACGAATGCTCAGCCTTTCACGGGAGGTGCTGTCCGGATTGGCGAACAGCACGCCATACCTAGGCTGACCGTTGATGGTGGGGTTACAGCGCTCCACGCTGGCCATGACAATGGGGCAGGTCTGATCGTACCACGGGGCACCCCAAGTGCCATCCGCAATGGTTTGGCTTTCATGATCCCAGCTATATACGCACCACAGGCGTTGCTTGCGGGCAACATCATAGTTGCGCATGGAGATCAACAGGTCTCCATTTTCAAGCTCGACAATCTGAGATTCGCTAGTCCACTTGGTGCCTGTTGGTGTCGCAGCCGGAGCAACCTTCCATGTCATGCCCCGATCCGTTGAGTAGATGAAGTTGGAGCGAGCGGTTTTACCGCTGTCATTTTCTCTGAATTGAGTTGGGAAGATCAGCACGCCATCACGAGTGCAAATGCCTTTGCCCGGGCCTTGGAAAAAGAGTCGCCAGGCAGGATCCTTCACTTCGGCTGTAATTGAGAGGGGGTCAGACCAGGTCAGACCGTCGTCGTCGGAGTAATTCAAAACCAGCTGCCCCGTGCTCTCCTTGCTCAGACCTGGGCTGGAGCCGTTCCAGCCGTTGTTTCCAAACGACCACAGAGCGGCGCACCATATACGGCCATTAACACGGTCGACGAGAATAGCTGGATCACCGACTCCATTGCCTTGCGAACCCGTAACAGAGGCATCATAGTCCATAATGACCTGCATCAACCCCCATGAGATGCCGCCATCGGTGGAACGCCTCACAGCAACATCCATATCGCCTGGGAGGTCATACCCGCCGCCCCAACGGATATCAAACGCGGCGATGAGCGTGCCATTCGTTGTAGTAACCAACCCGGGAATGCGATAGAAGGCAGCACCATCGTCACCCTCTTTGCGTAACACCATTGAGTAGAGTGCAGCGGCATCCACGGTAAGAATTTCAGGAGCCGCAGTAACATCAGGAACATAGGTTCCCGCATTGGCACCATCAAGCGCGAAATTTGTGATCTCCGCATCAACAAAATCACCGGTATTCGAAGTGCCGCGCAATTTTACGGCTACCCACAGATACTGCTTCTCAAATAAAACTTTCCGAGAGACTGAAAAGTTGCCTGACGTGCCTGTCGGCGATTGAACGGCCAGCAGTTCAGCTGTGCCGTTGTCAAAGACGCGCCCATCGTCATACAGCCGCACCTCTTCAATGTCAGAGGGATTGGTTGTTCCGTTTAGATTGTAAGTCAGGCTGGTGATCGAATTGGTTGGAACTCCGCCACTGGATTTGATTTCAAGTGCCGCAACACCGTGGATGCCAACCTTTGCAATCGTCCTGTTGCTTTGCACGGTGGTTGCGCCTGTGAAAGCAAGCGGTAGGCCGGAGCCTGTTGTAATCCGCGAAGCAATTGTGTGAGCTGCCTTAAATGCAGGGTTGCCGGCGGAGTACACAGATTGCTCAGCACTGCCGGTATTCAGTTTGACTCCTACCCCTAAAGAGACCGCATTGGTGGAGGAATCCACAAATTTATAGAGGTAGCGCTTGTTGCTGCGGAGGAGTGCCCGGCTGAAATTAAAGGTGTTCACAACACCATTTTGGGACATGTTCTGAGTGTTCATGGAAACGGCAACAAGTGAGCCGGGACTCCAAGGTGAAGCAGAGCCGCTGGCCGCATTGTTCTCATAGACCGCAAGATATACAATCCCGCCGCCTGCTCCGGAACTACGGGTTGCCACTTCAATGGTTTTCAGATTATTTAAAACCCCTAGAGAACCGGTCATCCAGGTTTGACCACACTCCGCGATTAGACCAGCCTGGTCATTGCGCGGCAGCGTATCGAAGATAACCTCTGCGCTTGCGGTAATGGTTGAACCGTATCCCCAGGCAAGCAGAGATGCGGTGAACACAGATAAGTATAGCGATCTTGTTTTTTTCATGTTTTTTATCCTCTTTCTTTGTAAACAGGATTATTATAACCTCACACAATACTATCTATACGTATACGAACAAGGGCGCTGCCGTCAACCGCACTTCCATTGTCGGCCCATATCACAAAGCCGCCTGTATCTTTACCGGAGGATGTTTCCCCATTGGCAGTGACATCAGATGATCCCGCGGGATATTAAAGTGCCGGCTGGCCCGCCCCGCAAACGCGTTAACAGGGGGGTACTGTCCACTCTGATCATAACGCACATTATCGCGCCACAGATGATATTTTTTGGTACGCGTATGGGGGGAGATAATAAAAGCTGTGAAAGCCAAAACAATGACGAATTGCACCCAAGCGCTTTTATCACTGAGGCGCAGGGGTGCAGCTGGGCGATCTTTGTGTTGCTGTTTCATATGGCTCCAATTATTAAAGTCCTGTAGAGGCCTTGTGGCGGCTTGCTTTGTAAACATCCACCGCATAGCGGCGGATATACTGTGTTAAACATCCACCGCATAGCGGCGGATATACTGTGTCGCTTTCAGTATGTCCGCCGCTATGCGGTGGACGGAAACTGGAGTCGGAGCCGACCTCCGCGCCCGGCACACGACTTGCAAGTTTCATCCAAGTTGAAACTGTAGGGTTGGCTCTGCGAGCCAAACACAGATCATGAAATCCTGAAAAACCAAACGCCTGCATCCCTAATGGGAGGCTATTGAACCAGAAGCACAGTTCCCCAAATTTTCACATAAGTGAACTCTTTGGGATCAAGAACGCCAAGGGTGATGCGCGGCTCGTAGAGGTAGCCATCCCAGCGATAGATACCACTGCTCGATGTATGCGCGGCACCGAGTTCCACTGGGCGCACCAGTCCGAGCTGCGGCATATCAACCTCGGTCACGCTATCCTTCAACTCGCCGTTGACCCATAGCTCAACTGTACCGCTGTAGTTGGTTGTCGAACGGGTCACATTCTTGATAATTGCCGCAAGATGGGTCCAACCTGCAGCGACTTTAGCGCTCTCCGAGATTTCAAACTCAGGGCCGGGCTTCTCAAAAGAGTTAATCGCCACCTTGTATTTCCCATTGGGGCTGGCCAGGCTAAAAGCGTCCTGCATGGTCATGATCATGGCACTTCCACCTGCCGTAGCACTCTGCTTGGCCCACACCTCCATTGTAAGTCCACCGACTTCAAGCACCTCATCCAGAGCGATAAAGTTGTTGTTAACCGATTGCACCGAGGTGTGGCCGGTCGCGAAATTAAATGATCCCACCCCGGTGCAGTCACGCAATAGAGTTGCTTTCGGTTTGTCAGCACTGTAGGCGGGGTTATTCCAGTGTTTTTTCCCATGGTTGTTCCAGACCGAGTCATCCTCAACAACGCCGCCATTCTGATCGGCCACGTTGCCGCTGGTGTAGTCTGCACCCCACTGCATGCGGGTTCCCGCGTCGATATCCGGCGTGGGGGCGTAGGCCCCTGTTGGATCAAGGCGGTAGTAGTCAATCGTATATGAGCCGCCGATTGCGCCTCCCCAATCGCCGAACCACGTCAAATCCTGGTTAGCTGTACCTGTGTTAACATTTAGAGCAGTCAGCTTGCCATTAAGCGGCACGCCGTCACGCCACATTTGAAAGCCATGTGGCGAGCATGCGATCCGGTAGGTGTGCCACCCCAGGTTATTCTCGCCTGAACCGATGTAAGTCGGCAGAAAGCCTTGGCGCTTAATAAACCACTGGATCCCCTCATTTTTTGTACTGCGTTTAGTCCAATGAGCGATTGTGCCCGATGTTCCCTCATCAGCATTTGTTGTAATGTTAACAGCAAAATCAATTGTAAATCCATCGACATTCAAAAACTGTGTCCGCCAGATGCTGTTCATAAAGTCAGTTCGATACATCACATTGTCTTGATTGGCGTTGGTCATTACACCAAAGCCCTTGCCGTTGATCGGAATGTAATTTGAACTGAAGAAATCCCATGTCCCATTGCCATCCAAATCATGCGTATGCGGATACTGATCCAGATCATAAGAGTACTTCAGCTGTGCTGATTGCCGCGTTTTGTTGAGAGTTACATTATCAACACCAAACCAGGAACCTCCTCCGCTTAGACGTGTAAAGCGTAGAAAGAGCTTCTCGCCGGGAGCTACGTCACCCACATTAAAAAGCGCGGTTGTAATCTGATCGTTGTAAGAGTTATTACCATCCCCGCGCACAGCTACTTCAACCGCTCCATTAACAAGCGAGACCGCCGTAGCCGCCTCTGTTCCAAGCAGAACATCGTATGCGCCGACACCTGCTGCATCTTGAATTTGTGTTTCCAGCACCAAACATACAGAGAGCCGGTACTGCGTATTGCTTTCAACCGTAATACCGGCGCTGGTAATGCTGCTCCCATCCACATTGGAGATCCACAGCCTGGAACCGCCGTAGTTAAAGGTGGTATCAAAGATGCGGGTGGCATTGACCGCTGTCGAGCTGGGGATCCAATTACCAGTTGGCACACTGTTGGTTGAAAAATCACTGGGATTCTCCACATCATATGCCTGAAAGTCCTCATAAAAAACCGCGCTGTGTAAGACCGCAGCTGCCATGAGCAGAGAGGCAAACATGCCTCTGGTTACTACCTTTTTTAACAGTTCTCTCATTTTGTCGCCTACCTTTTCGTTTTCCGTATGGATACGGGGTTTTACTTACGGTTTCAACTCAACCGGAAGTATTGTCTGCGCTTTTTGAGGGACATCCTCACGTGCCACTTCGGCCAGCAGGCGGCCGAAGCACTTGCCAACTTCATCCGGCGGCATACAGCAGCGCGCCGGACAGTTTGCCGGAGAGGGCGAAGTTGCCCCCAGCCCGGTTAAATACTCGAAATCTTTGCCCACCGTCAAACCAAGTTCATCGGCGACTTCAGTCACCCAGCGGTTCGCTTCGGAAAATGGGTAGCCGATCAGCGCGGTCGGAGGGTTCTCCATTGTCAGCAGCTCACGGAGCGTGTCGTGCACACAATCACGTTCAAGCGCACAGTAGCGCAGCGAGAGCGCATCACAACAGATCCCGGCTGAACCGAGTTTCATTTTCACCCCTGTCAGCATCGCAGTATCACCAGGGGCGATATTCTCACGCAGCAGCATGCCGAAACGCTTATGTCCACGCTTGAGGAGATCCGCCGCCAGGATCTCGCCGAGCGAACGGTAATCAAGGTCAATCGAAACTAAGCCTTTAACACCTGGAAAAGGCGTGCCCAGCAGAACTGCCGGTAGTTTGCGCTGAACAACCTCCTCCTGAATTGCGCGGGGAACCAGAATCAGACCAAAGCCAACCACGCCGCCGTTGCCACGATATGCCGACAAAACCCGCTTCAGCGATGAGAGTGGATCTTTAGTTGAAAATACGTTAATTGCTACCGGCACATCAGGGTAGATCGCATGAATTCCGCGAATTGTGTCCTCAAGGCTCAACCCCAGGCTTTCATTGAGCCGCGGCATAATAATCTGAATTGATCTGACATTCGTGTCAACACCCTCAAAAGCCTTGGGGCCCACAAAGGTGCCGCGCCCGCGCTGACGTATCAGAACACCTTTTTCGACAAGCATGCGCATGGCGCGATCCGCAGTTGCCATGCTCACGCCAATAACACTCCCCGCCTCCCCGGCGGATATATAGCGCTCGCCTTTGGATAAACCGCGAAATTGCAAATCAGACTCTATCTTTTTCGCGGCATCCGCCACTGCGTCAATTGTAATCGCCTGTACCATAAAGTCCTTCCGTCAATATACAAATCTGTCAAACAGCGCTACTATAGATTTTATTTGATGTTATTGTCAACAATAAAAATCAAATGAAATCGAATTGTTCTTGACAAGCCTGCTTTCACCCTGTTTTACTGGAAACACTTGGAGGAAATCCGAGCGCGCACAGGGGGGGCGAAAAAGGATGGCTCTCTGATGCTCAACATGCGCGCCGATCAGTTGCACCACGAGTCGCAACTTGCGAGCCTTGTCGCGAACTTTGTCGGAGTGACCATCCACCGCATAGCGGCGGATGAATGCGAAGTATATCCGCCGCTATGCGGTGGATGAATGCGAAGTATATCCGCCGCTACGCGGTGGATGGTTGCAAAGTATATCCGCCGCTATGCGGTGGATGAATGCTTTGATTGCGCAGAGTGGTCAGCCGCTGCCGCTCTAAGAGCGGCATATGCGGCTCATCAGGCGCCGTCCCGCAACCCGGCTTCGCCCGCAACCCGGCTTCGCCCGCAACCCGGGGCTACGCCGTGGCATGACAGAACTATGCCGACGTAGAGTGCCTGCTGCACAGGCGTTTGCACTTTATTTAACGCCTTGCCGAATGTTATGTTTACATAGTCACAGCATTATGATAATATTTGCGTTTATCTTTACATAGCAAGGGGATTAAAGAAGCATGAAAAAATTGATCGCTTTACTCGTATTGGCGAGTGTGACGTTCACATATTCGCAGACAGGGACAACTCAGAGAGTCTCTGAAGCGTTAGGGCAACTGTTTGACAGCACGCGCCCGGCTCCGGAGCGCCCGGCTGAGGCATCAGTTTATTTAAAAGTTATCCCCAGCAAGACTGCCGGCCGCAGCACGATAATCTATCGCTGTCGTCATGTGATTGCCCGAACGATTCTCGACTCAGTCGAGAGTGCCACCTCGCCCACCGGAACAGTGGAAACCTCTGATGATCAGAACATGATTACGGTCAATGATATGAACGAGCAGCTTGATGAGATCCAGGAGCTGATCATGGCGCTTGACCAGCGCGGACCACAGGTGTTGGTGGAGGCGCAGATCGTCGAGGTTCAGATGGGGGATGGCACTGAGCTGGATACCGCTTTTAACATGAGCTACTTTGACAAGGACAAGGGCGCTCTCAGCACCGTGGGCTCTGTTCTGGGGGGCAGGAAGGGCTACCCGTCCGGGCAGGCTGACTACCCCGAAGAGGGTGGCGGCTGGTATGACCTGACACCGCTGAATAAAGAGCTTTCCAATGGGGATATTATCAAAATCAACGCCAAGCTCAAGTGGCTGGAGCGCAACGACCGGGCGGAGATTCTCTCATCGCCCAACTTGCTGGTTGATCTCGGAACCACTGCCACGGTTTCAACGGGCACTGATCAGCCGCTGCTGAATGTCAGCGTGAATAACGGTGTCTCCCAGGAGTCGGTCTATTACAAAAGAACAGGCGTCAACCTGAGAGTCACGCCTGAGCTGATCAATGACGATGCGGTCACCCTGCTGGTGCGCCCGGAGGTTACCTCGGTTGTGGGCTATGCAAGCCTGAGCGCGTCATCCGCGCCGCCGATCATCTCTGTGCGTAATATCGAGACTAAGCTGAACGTCAAAGATGGCGGTGTGGTGATGATGGGCGGTTTGTACTCCAGCAAGGACATTGAAAGCAAGCAGAAGGTGCCTTTTTTCGGGGATCTGCCTTTTATCGGTTTTCTCTTCCGCAGCAAATCGACGGACAAGGAGCAGGTGCAACTGATTTTTCTGCTACGAGTCTCCATTATGCGTGATGTTCCGGTGACGTTCCTGACAAACAGTGACACAACCCAGGAGGAGCTCAGGGGCGTGGGCACGATTCTCAAGCAGACCATCGTACCCTTGGCACCGCCGAGCGAGGCTCCCTTACTGGTGGAGTGAATTGAGCATGAGTAATAATAAGAGCATAAGAGTAACAAATTTTTTGGCTGCCGTGTGGCTGACGATACTGGCGGTTATGACCGGCTGCGGGCCCTCTGCGGTGGGCACTGACAGCTCCAGCAACATGGATCGGATCTACACGGTGCGCCAGTCGGATCTGGTTGTCGGCACCTTGCTGCGGGGATCCGCCAATGCGAAAGAGAAGCACAAGCTCTCGGCTGAGGCGGCCTTCAGGAATATTCTGACCTGGATTCAGGAGGAGAACACCCAGGTAAAGAAGGGTGATGTTGTTATTAAGTTTGAGACGCAGAGTCTGATTGATGACATTGAAGCGCGCAAGTTGAAGATTGAATCGCAGGAAAAATTGCTTGAGATTGAAATAGAGGAAAAAAGAATCCTGCTCAGTGAAAACCAGAGTGCTTTGAGATCAGCAACCGACGCAGTGACCTCAGCCGAGGAGAATTACTCGCGCTACTATCGTTATGACGGCAAAAAGTCGAAGGAGGGGATTGAGCAGGCGCTTGAAAGCAGCAAAAAAGCGCTGAAACAGATCCAGGAAGAGTCTCAAAGCATGGCCGATGAGATCACAAACACAATTTATGACGATGAAAAGGCCAAAAACAAGGCAATGGAAAGGCTGGATACATTAAAAGAAAATGTGAAGAAAAAAGAGCAGGAGTGCCGGGATGCAGAGTATCAGCTCAGGATTTTCAAGAAATACACCTACCCCAATGCATTGACCGATAAAGTAAATAAGTTGGAACAAACTAAACTCGACTATGAAAAGGTCAAGATACGCACGGCCTCACAGGTTATCCAAAAGGACAATGCAATTCAGAGATTGGAAAACGAACTGGCCAAAGCGCGTGAGGAGTTGACGCGGATGGAGAGTTATATGCCGATGATGGAGGTTAAGGCGCCGGTGGACGGCATCTTTGTCTATGGTGATGTTGATGAGCGCTACAATCGAATCACGATTGAACTGGGGATGGAGTGCGGCCGCAAGCGAGTACTGGCAACCATCCCTGAAATGGATAACCTGGTGGTTGATTTTGAGCTGCCGGAGCAGTTTCATCATCGGGTGAAGAAAGGCGCCAAAGTGATAATCACCCCTGACTCCATGCCAACCCTGAAGTTGTCAGGCCATGTGAGCGAGATTGCGGTCGTTCCGGTCAATCAGATACACTGGGATCGCTCCTCCCCCAAGATCTACAACTCCGTGATCACCCTCGACACGCAAAGCGATAAGTTTGTCAGCGGCATGAATGTTGAGGTCAACGTGATCGAGGATGTGCTCGAAAATGTGGTCAACATCCCGGTGGAGGCGGTCTTCGAAGAGGATGGCGAATATTTTGTCTATCTGAAAACTGACGGCAGCATTAAAAAGAAGATTGTGGAGTTGGGAAAATCAACAGATCAGTATGTTCATATCACTCAAGGGCTGAAGGCAGGCGACGAGGTTTGTCTGTATAGTCCTTATGAGTCGTGACAGAGTATGTGCGTGACTCGGCGCGCAGCTGTTTGGTTAATTTATGCGAAGTACACGGGAAATAATTAGATTCGAGCAGCTCGAGAAAACCTACTATCTCGGCGCCATTGATGTGCCAGTGCTGAAAGGGATTGATATGTCGATTGCCCAGGGTGAGTTTGTTGGTATCATGGGGGCTTCGGGTTCAGGGAAGTCAACCATGCTTAACATCCTCGGGTTGCTGGACGTGCCGACTGGCGGACGATACTTTCTTGATGGCAAAGAGGTGAAGAATTTCTCGGACAACTATCTGGCGAGTTTGCGGAATCAGAAGATCGGCTTTATCTTCCAGAGTTTTAACCTCTCGCCGCATTTGACGGTCGCGCAAAACATCGAGATGCCCATGGTGTATGCCGAGATACCGCGGAAGATACGTCGAGCACGGGCAATTGAACTGGCGCAGCAGGTTAAACTGGGACACCGGCTCAGCCACCGCCCCACCGAGCTCTCCGGCGGTGAGTGCCAGCGCATCGCGATTGCGCGGGCCTTGAGCAACAAGCCCGCCTACCTGCTGGCAGATGAGCCAACAGGCAATCTGGATGAAAAGACCAGCGATGAGATCATCGGACTCTTTCAAGAGCTGCACCGTGCGCAGAAGACCACGATTGTGATGGTGACACACAATCCGGAGCTGGAAGTGATTTTTGACCGGGTGATTCGCTTGCGCGACGGGCGTGTTGTTGACGAAGAAGGTGAGGAAATAACAACTAACTATGCTGATACGTGATTTATACGGGCTGTCGCTGCACAATCTCTTGCTGCACAAGGTCAGATCGCTGCTGACCTCACTGGGGATCATCTTTGGTGTGGGCAGTGTGATTGCTATGCTGGCGATCTCCGGCGGTGCCAAGAAAGAGGCGCTGGCCCAGATTGCCGCAATGGGAATTGACAATATTATCGTCTACACCAAGACCTTGAAAAAAGCGGGCGGTTCTGAGAAAGCCCGCTCAACAACCCTGGAGTATGGCCTCTCGCATCTTGACCTGGAAAATATCCGTAAAATGGATAACATCGGGCATATGACAACCGCCCGGGACGCGCGTGTCAGAGTGACCAAGGGCATTGAAGCGCTGGATGTGCAGATGTTTTGGGTGACAGAGCGTTTCATGAAGGATCTCAACTGCAAAATAGTGCGCGGACGCTGGCTGGCACCCTCTGATTTTCTGAATGCCACGGCAGTCTGCGTGATTGGCAAAGATGTACAGCGCAAGTTATTCAACCTGGGCGAAAAAGAGATCCTGGGCAGAAAGGTCCTTGTCCCAGGCGGTGCGTTCAGCATTGTGGGCATTCTGGAAAATAACGCTGGCACCACGATTGAGGGGATTAACAGTCTGAATGACTCGATCTATATACCCTCGACTACCGGCAAGCAGGTGTTCACTGAGTACACCATCGAAACCGGTCCGCGAATGATAAAAATCCATCACGTGGAAAACGACCTGCTTGTGATCAAGGTCAAGGACACATCGGTGATTGACCATACAGCCAAAAGGATCAGCTCTCTGCTGGCCAAAACTCACAAAGAGAAGGACTGGGGGATAAATGTGCCGCTCAGCCTGCTCAAACAGAAAGAGACCACTCAGAATATCTTCACGATCGTGATGGGCTCCATTGCCGCCATATCGCTGATCGTGGGCGGCATTGGCATTATGAATATAATGCTGGCCAACGTTTATGAGCGCCGTAAAGAAATTGGAACCCGCCGTGCCATGGGGGCCAAGAAAAGAGATATTCTCTTTCAGTTCCTGATTGAAACAGTCTTCCTGACGGTGATGGGAGGGATTCTCGGAATAGGCCTCGGCTTTGGGCTGGCCGCCGCAGTGACACATTTTTCCGGTATGCCCTCGGATGTTTCGATGTGGAGTATCATCGGCTCTATCACCATTTCGGGGATTGTCGGCGTTGTCTTTGGCACCTATCCCGCCTGGCAGGCCGCCAACCAGAACCCGATCCAGGCGCTCAAAGCCGAATAACACTGTAGCAGCTGGTCGCCGCAATCAGAAAAGGTTGTGTGATGACGGGAGGTCGTCGCCCTGGCTGAAAAGTTAGCGGTTAAGAGCCCGCTGCTACAGTAACAAACGCTTCGCGTTCGGGCAAATAAAGGTAACTTCTCAATAACCGGCCGGACAGCGAAGAGCACGCTGAAGCGTGGACAACAAACGCTGCCCCGTAAGGTTTGTTGTAAAGCGTAAACTTTGTCGGAGTGGAATAAACGCACTACGGTGTGTTTGAGGTGAAAAACTTAGTGTTTTTTGCCTTATTTTCCGAACAATAGTTCGTTTTATATTTGCACTTTACGCGCGCGTTTTGCGTGGTTAGTGCCCACTATGAATGAAGACTAAAAGCTTAGTTTGTTTTCCTGTGCCTTTTTTTTAACCACGAAAATCACGAAAAGCACGAAAGAGGTGCGTAGCTGATTTTTAACCACAAAGGGCCTAGCGCAGCATAGCCACAACCAATTTTTTGCCCGCGAATCTCCGCGAATATTGCGC
>JAQUCE010000150.1 GCA_028686345.1 Kiritimatiellia bacterium | reverse complement strand
ATACCGACCGGATTGCAGCCCGCATAAATGCGTGGATGATCTCGGGCGGACAATTCAACAGAAAAAGGTGAGCTGGGTTGCTGAAGCAGACATCAGAAGCTTCTTCGACAAAGTCAACCATGACTGGATGATTAAGTTTTTGCGGCATCGCATTGGCGACGAGCGTGTAATCCGGCTGATAATCCGAATGCTTAAAAGTGGCATTATGGAAGATGGGTTCTGAGAGGGGTCGGGGAGCAACGATGATTATGTCATTGAAGTTCCCCTTCCTACTCGAGAGCAAGGACAAGGATGCAGGGGTCGCATTATTGCAGCTCGATCATATCACGCCAGACCAATTGGAAGGAGATCAGTCCCAATGGGATTTCGCCGATATCCTTGGCGTTGATGGTGTAGCCCGCACTCTGAATGCCGATCAGTTTGCCGTCTTTCAACAGCGCCCCGCCGCTGGAGCCGATCCGGTAGAAGCCTTTGGCAAGGTATTGAACGCCGCTGGAGGTTTGCGCCATGCCCACAATCTCGACCGGGTTGATCAGGAAAGTCGGGTCGGCGGGCTGGTGTGGAAAGTTATAGTGGCAGAGATGAAATATATCGCCAATCCGCACCTTGGGCCGTTTTTTCGAGTAAAATTCCAGTTTAGGAAAGTTCCCGTCCACTTTGATTTTAAAAAGGGCCACATCGGTTTGATCACCAATGAAACGGGAGTTGCCCTGCATTTGGAGCTCTCCCTGATAGTAATGCTCATAAAAGGGGGTCTCCTCTTTATCCGTGAAAACCGTCTTATGCGTGTGCACATAACCCTTCGGCATCGCCTCGTCGCGCCCGCGGAAACTGATCCTGAATTTGTCGGAGAAGCTCTTGTTTTTATCGATCCAGCTCACATGCGCCGCGGAGAGTACGAGGCCCTCTGAGCCGATCACCACGCCCTGCGCCCGGTTGACCACCCCGCTACCCTCCGCCTCTACAATCACAAAGGGTTTGGGGTCAGCCATGGTCAACCTTTCGATGTCACCAAGGTCGGTGCCACCGGTCGCGATGCAGGATATGAGTGCGCAAAAGCAGATGAGAGTGGCCAGTGTTTTCATTGGGTTTCCTTGATTGCTGATTGTGGGTGTTTCAGTTTAAATGCATCTCATTCAAACTTTGATTTGAAGATCCGGTCAATACCGCAGAGTGCGACACCTTTCAACTTGCCGGTGTGCGCCAACTTGATTTGGCACGCCTCGGCGGGGGAGCGTAATGCCCTCCGGCGGCTCAGTTCGCTCAACTGATTGATATAGTCGGGAAGTTCATCATGCATAGCGGAGTGCACGAAGATCATCGAGGGATTAAAGAGGTTGATGGCTGCCGCCACGCCGATGGCCTGATAACGCATCACTTGTTCAGCGGCTTGGGCAGTCGACATCTTTTTCCGTAAACGGCGATAGACCAGGTCGCTGGCCACACTCTCCAGGCAGCCCCGATTGCCGCAGCCGCAGATTTCACCCTCCGGGTCAACTGTGATGTGGCCAATCTCACCGGCAAATCCACTGTGGCCGGTTAGCAGTGCGCCATTGCAGAAGATGCCTGCGCCCACACCTGAGCTGAAATCCATTAAAACATAGTTCTTGTGCTCCTCTGGCAACTGTTGCGCAATACAGAGTGCTTTCTCTTCGTGCATCACCATCACTGGTACATCCGGCAGCCGCTTCTCCAGCTGCATGACCGGCTTGCTCTTCTCAAGCCAGTGCATGTTGGGGCATAGTACGACATCGTCCGTGCTGTTATCAATCAAGCCCGGCATGCTGACCGCCAGTTGAAGGCATTTGCGGCCATCCCCCTGGATGGTTTTATTAACACACTTTGCCAAACGGTTATAAAAATTTTTCAGCTCGCTGCCAGTTGGTATCACCGTCACCGAGCCCTCAACCTGCTCACCATTCAGGTTGAATGCTGCGACAGTTATCTCTTCAATATCCACCACAGCCGCAACCAGCGCAATTTTTTCTGTCGACAAACGGAAAAATGTGCGCGGTCTCCCAAAGGAGCTGCGATCTATCTCATCTTTCTCAATCAACCCCGCCTCCTCCAGCTGATTGAAGAGCTTGGCCATTGTCGTTGTGCTGATGCCGCTGATGCGCGTGAGGTCAATCTTCGCGAATTGACGCTCGCGATACATCAACTTTAAAATCTGCTCAATATTGGCCTTGCGGACGTGCGCTGGTAGTGCGCCGGTGCTCGCTTTTGGGGTTCTTTTTTTCATATTGCAAAATATACTTGCAAAAGCACCCCGAAACAAGATATAAAAGTATGTTTCATAAATGAATTAGTGGCAAAGTCACTTTTGCGTTGGTATAATTGCGGCAATTTAAAGGAATTTTCAACTAGAGGCTTAATATGAGTACTTATTCAGTGGGGTTGGACTTTGGAACGAATTCTGTACGCGCGGTGATTGTCCGCACCGATAACGGCGCTGAGGTCGGCGCGGCGGTATTCAACTATCAAACAGGTGAGATGGGTGTTGTGATCGATCCGAAAGACCCGCATCTGGCCCGGCAGCACCCGGCTGACTACCTCGCGGGCATTGAGGCCACATTGACCGGCGCCCTTGCCCAGGCATGCCGGCGCGACCCTGATTGCGCCGGCAGGATCGTGGGCATCGGGGTTGACACCACTGGCAGCACCCCTATACCAGTTGATGCGTCCGGTCAGGCACTGGCCCTGCAGAGCGCTTTTCACGACAACCCCAATGCCATGGCATGGCTCTGGAAAGACCACACCGCCTACAAGGAGGCGGCTGAGATCACAGCCGCCGCCAAGGTCATGCACCCTGAATACCTGGCAAAGTGCGGCGGCATCTACTCCTCTGAGTGGTATTGGGCCAAGCTGTTGAAATGCTCCCGTATTGACGCGAAGGTTTTCGCCGCTGCCGCCAGCTGGGTTGAACTGGCTGACTGGGTTCCAGCTGTCTTGAGCAATACCACTGCTCTGGATCAAATCGAGCGCTGTATCTGTGCGGCCGGCCACAAAGCCATGTTTAATCCAGCCTGGGGCGGCTATCCCAATCCAGAGTTCCTGGCCTCCTTTGACAACGGGGTGCTCTCCCGCGTCAGGGACACATTGCCCGCGCTGGCTGTCAACATCTCCGACACTGTCGGCACGCTCACCCCTGAGTGGGCCGACAAACTAGGTTTGCCGGCCGGCATTCCAGTTGCTGGCGGCGCCTTTGACGCCCATCTGGGCGGAGTCGGTTGCGGCATCCGCCCCGGTGCTATGGTCAAGGTGATCGGCACCTCCACCTGTGATCTGGCCGTGGCCCCCCTGGCAACCGAGCTGATGGATATTCCCGGACTCTGCGGGGTGGTGCCTGAATCGATTCTGCCGGGCGCATACGGCATTGAGGCAGGACAATCCGCGGTTGGTGATATCTTTAACTGGTATGTCCATAAACTGCGCCCCGGTGGCGGGCTGGATCATGCGACGCTTGACCGGGAAGCCGCGCAACTGAAGCCTGGCAGCACTGGTCTGCTGGCGCTGGACTGGCATAACGGCAACCGCACCGTGCTGGTTGATCAACAGCTGACCGGGGTGGTGCTGGGGCTGACCCTGCACAGCTCGCCTGCCGAGATCTTCCGCGCCCTGGTTGAGGCCACCGCTTTCGGAGCCCGCATGATCCGCGACCGTATGACAGAGTACGGGGTTCCGGTTGAAAGCGTGATCAACTGCGGGGGCATTGCCAGGAAGAGTCCGATGCTGATGCAGATCTACGCCGATGTTTTCAACTGCCCGATGCTGATTTCCTCCAGCGACCAGACCTGCGCCCTTGGCTCTGCCATGGCCGGCGCCGTGGTCGGTGGCGCCCATCCCGACTTTGAAGCAGCGGCAGCGGCAATGACCTCGCTCGACCAGCGGCGCTACACCCCGATCAAGGCCAATGTCGTGGTTTATGAGCAGTTGTTTCAACTCTATAAACAGCTGCATGATCTCTTTGGAACCACGGAGTATGCTGCCAACCAGTTTAATGTGATGAAGGAGCTGATTGCGCTCCGCGAGCTGGCGCGGGGCTGAACCGAAAACACTAGCATCCCGCAGGGGTGCAGGTTTTTAGGTTTTTAGGTGTTCCTAATCGTAATCCTAATCAATCAGCGTTGTTTAGGGCAGGCCGGAAGAGATAAGGATTGGGATTAAGATTGGCCACCGACAACATCGCACAGCATCGTCAACCGATGTCGCTGATAGAGCGACTACTGCACATGCGCTGCATTGCGGAATGCAAGGGTTATCGTTCGGTGTAGTAGCCGCTCTGCGAGCGGCATTTTGCTACAGGCTGCGATAGACAACTTTTTGGAAAGAACAATTAATTGTTTTTTCTAGTCGCCTAAGCGACTATGGGACACTACTGAGCTGAGAACACCTATGCAATATCAAAATCTGAGAGAGCGGGTTTGCGCGGCAAACCGCGAGATCGACCGTGTGCGGCTGGCGATCCTGACCTGGGGCAATGCCAGTGAGGTCGACCGCCTGAGCGGGGTCTTTGCCATCAAACCCAGCGGCGTGGATTATGATGCCCTCACCCCCGAGGAGATTTCCGTGATCTCGCTGGCGAGCGGTGAAAAGGTTGCCGGAGTGCTCAACCCCTCCTCTGATACTGCCACGCACCTCCACCTCTACCGCGCCTTTCCGCAGATCACCGGCATTGCGCACACCCATTCGCCTGCCGCCACTGCCTGGGCCCAGGCCGGACGCGCCATTCCCTGCTACGGCACCACGCACGCCGACACATTTTACGGGCCAGTGCCCTGCACCCGTCCTCTGACCTGCGAGGAGATTGAGTCCGCCTATGAGCTCAACACCGGGCGGGTGATTGCGGAGCATTTTCACATGCATTCACTCAATCCGCTGGAAATTCCCGGTGTGCTGGTCGCTGCGCACGCTCCCTTCACCTGGGGCGCCAGCGCCTGGCAGGCAGTGATCAACGCGCGGATTTTAGAGGAGGTGGCCCGCATTGCGGCATCGGCTGAGGCACTCAACCCAGGGGTTACCCCAGTGGATCAGTTTCTGCTGGATAAACATTACCTGCGAAAACATGGTGCGGCCGCTTACTACGGCCAGGGAGGCGATCCAGGGGATCGCATTGTTAATGATAAAAGCCGAGGGCATCGTTAGAGTCGATTCGCTCGATTCACTCGATTCGCTCGATTAACTCGAAAAACAAGGGAGATCCATAATGACAGTATTATCCGCTTTAGACTGGGGCGTGATTGGTGTTTATTTTTTGCTGCTGGTTGTTGTTGTCTGGTGGTCATCGCGTAAGCAGGACAGCTCGGCGGATTATTTTCTGGCAGGGCGCAATATCGGTTGGTTTGCCATAGGCGCATCGCTGTTCGCCTCTAATATCGGCTCCGAGCATATTGTGGGGCTGGCCGGCTCAGGCGCGGCCACCGGCATGGCCATGGCGCACTGGGAGATGCACGCCTGGTGCATGCTGCTCTTGGGCTGGATTTTCGTGCCCTTCTACTACCGGGCCAATGTTTTTACCATGCCGGAGTTCTTGGAAAAACGCTTCAATGCCAACGTGCGCTGGATTCTCTCGGTGGTTTCGCTGGTGGCCTATGTGTTCACCAAGGTTTCGGTGACAGTCTATGCCGGCGCGCTGGTTTTCCAGACGCTGCTGCCTGAGATGCAGATCACCTTGTTCGGTCAGATCTGGGGGCCGTTTTGGATCGGTGCCTTTGCCACTGTTATCCTGACCGGTATTTATACCATCTTCGGCGGCCTGCGGGCCGTGCTTTATACTGACACGGCACAGGCGGTGATCCTACTCGTCGGCTCTTTCTTTATCACCTTCTACGGCCTCAAAGCTCTGGGCGGCTGGGGCGAACTGCAGGCGTTCAGCAGGGAGCGGGCCACTGAGCTGGCGCTGTGGCGGCCCATGGTTCAGGCTGGTTCTGGCCTGCCCTGGTGGAAGAATGGTGATTTTCCCTGGCTCGGCATTATGATCGCTTCGCCGATCATCGGCATCTGGTACTGGTGCACTGATCAGTATATTGTCCAACGCACGCTGGCTGCCAAAAACCTCACTATGGCCCGCCGCGGCGCGCTCTGGGGGGCCTTTTTAAAGGTCTGGCCTGTGATGATCTTCCTGATCCCCGGCATGATCGGCTGGGCGCTGCATCAGAAGGGCGTGCTGACCATCCCGGCCAAGGTCGTCAATGGCGTGACACTCTCCAATGTCGACGGGGATCAGGTTTTCGCCACCATGGTAATGAATCTGCTGCCAGCCGGCCTGCGCGGTCTGGTGGTCGGCGGATTGCTGGCAGCCCTGATGAGCTCGCTCTCTTCGCTCTTCAACTCGTGCGCTTCGCTCTTCACCATTGATATCTATGAGAAGCTCCGCCCCCGTTGCTCCGAGAAGCACCTGGTGGCTGTTGGCCGTGTGGCCACCAGCATCATCGTGCTGCTGGGCATGGCCTGGATTCCGGTGATGCACAAGGTCGCCGGCGGCGGCCTCTATCAGTACCTGCAGAGCGTGCAGGGCTATCTGGCCCCGCCAATCACAGCGGTCTTTCTGCTCGGGCTGTTCTGGAAGCGGGTCAATGCCCAGGGTGCGATGTGGGGGCTGATCTCCGGCTTTGTGCTGGGCATGGCCAAGCTCACGATCCAGGCTAAGTTCAGCGCCATGGATGCCGCGAAAATTGCCGACCCGGCCTGGCTGGCCGCGATCGGCGATTTTAATTTCCTCTATGCCTCCGGTGTGCTCTTTGTTGTCAGTGTTGTTGTTGTGATCGGTGTCTCTCTGCTCGGTCAAGCCCAGGATGAGGCCTCTATCGCCGGGCTGACCTACAGCTCAATTGATAAAAAGGCGGTGCGAGCCTCGGTTCAGCCCTTTGATATCATCCTCACCGCCGTGGTACTCTCCCTGGTGCTCGGCATGTACATCTATTTCACACTGTGGCTGCGGTAAGCTGGCTTTAAGCAGATAAAAAGGAATATATTGATGCAAAACAAACAACTGTGGTTTATAACCGGCAGCCAGCACCTCTACGGCGCGGAAACCCTGCAACAGGTGGCGGAAAATTCGCGGCGGATTGCGGCTGCGCTCCACGCTGACACCTCAATCCCCGTGGATGTGATCTGGAAGCCGACGGTTACCACCCCTGATGAGGTTTACAATATGTGCCGCAATGCCAACGCGGATTCCAGCTGCATTGGACTAATCACCTGGATGCACACTTTTAGTCCAGCCAAGATGTGGATCGCCGGCTTAACCGCGCTCAGGAAGCCTTTTGTCCACCTGCACACTCAGTTCGGACGCGATATTCCCTGGGCCGCGATTGACATGGATTTCATGAATCTGCATCAATCCGCTCACGGTGGACGCGAGTTCGGTTACATCTGCACCCGACTAGGCAAAAAACGCGCGGTGGTGGTGGGCCACTGGGAAGACCCGCTTGTACGCGGGGAGCTGGCTCTCTGGGCGCGGGTCGCACTCGGATGGGATGAGTCGCAGAACCTGAAGGTGGCGCGCTTTGGCGATAATATGCGCGAGGTGGCGGTCACTGAGGGGGATAAGGTTGAGGCACAGCTCAAATTCGGTTTTGCTGTCAATGGTTATGGCATGGGAGACCTGAAAGCCTATGTCAACCGGGTCTCCGATGCCCGGATCGCCGAGATTGTCGCTGATTACCGGAAGCTCTACCTGCTCAAGGGCAATCCCGCTTCCGAGAACATCCGGGAGCAGGCCCGCATTGAGGCGGGCATGCGCGACTTTCTGCAGGCAGGCGGCTTCGGCGCCTTCACCACCACCTTTGAGGATCTGCATGGCTTTAAACAGCTCCCCGGACTGGCGGTTCAGCGCCTGATGGCTGAGGGCTACGGCTTTGGCGCCGAGGGCGACTGGAAAACCGCTGCCATGACGCGTATCATTAAGGTCATGGGTGCGGGACTCGCCGGCGGCACCTCTTTTATGGAGGATTACACCTACCACCTCGACCCAGACGGCATGCTGGTCTTGGGCTCGCACATGCTGGAGATCTGCCCCTCAATTGCCGCGGCTCAACCAACTCTTGAGGTGCATCCGCTGGGCATTGGTGGCAAAGATGACCCGGCCCGCCTGCTCTTTACCGCGCCAGCCGGAGCAGCGCTCAACACCTCACTGATCGATATGGGCGGGCGGTTCCGCATGATCGTCAATGAGGTCGAGAGCGTGATGCCGCAGCACGACCTGCCGCAACTCCCGGTCGCGCACGCGCTCTGGAGGCCTAAGCCCAACCTCAAGGTGGCGGCAGCTGCCTGGATACTCGCCGGCGGCGCCCATCACACGGTCTATTCGCAGCAGATTGACACCCGTTACATCGAGATCTTCTGTGAGATCGCCGATGTGGAGCTGGTGGTGATCGATGCCAACACCAACCTGCGTGATTTCAAGCAGGAGCTGCGCTGGAACCAGGCCGCGTATTGAGCCCCCTGCGGGAGGAGCGCCCCGCGATCCTCCCGCCCCCCTCGATTACAGATCACTGGACATAGATGTTAAAAAACTTAGCCGCTTAGGCGACTGGAAAAAACAATTAATTGTTCTTTCCAAAAAGTTGTCTATCATCGCCTGTAGCGCACTTGCGCATGTCGCGCGACTTGCAGGCTTCATTAAAGCTGAAATGTGTAGTGTTGGCTCTCTGAGCCAAACAAAGATTATGAAACCCCATGACGCGCCTTTGACGAACAATCGCCCGGCAGACGCAATTGCTTCTGAGAAGCAACCCTACACCCCTGGGAGTGCCTTTCAAGAGCCTGCTGCAGTATGCCGCGCGTAGAGCGGCTGCTACACGTGCGACAACTCTTGCAAACATCTAAAAAGCTCTGTGCCTCTGGTTAAGCCAGCTATGCTGGATTGTTCTATTCAATTGAAAGGAATTGAAATTGATAATTGTTTGTTCATCAATTAGTTGCGCTTTGGCATGTGGAGGTAACAAGACATGCGAAACATTGCGGTATTGGCCCGTAAGCCAGTGCGAAGCAGGGGTAGTTCCCTCTGACAACGAAGATGCGAGCCCTAATAAAGTGAACTCGCTTCGGCCTCGTTACACTAAAACTCCGACGGCCAACCTTCCAGAGATGGTGAAAGCCTACGCGCACAAGATTGCGGAGATATGGATATACATCTTTAATATAAAGTAAAGTCGGGCTTCCCTGTGCATGCCTTACTACGAGGATAACGGGTGAGCCGTATAGTGGAAATCTCTATCTACGGTTCGATGAGGGCCTCGGGATTAAACTCCCGAGTGCTACTCTACTGGCAAAGAAATTGGCACCACAGAGTTCTATGATAAAATTACAAGTCGTGCTTTTCGTGGTTGAAAATTGAGGGTAGAAACCAGCTGTCGCTCTCTGAGCTTTAGCGGTCAAGAAATAGAGGGGTAGGGTAACCTGGCAATGGTTGCCAATCGAAGAGGAGTTTAACGGAAGTTAAATAAGCCTCTCCGGGTAAGGTCTAGTCAACCGCCCGGTAGTGGAAAGACTAAATCGGACATAGAGCCGAACA